>JAZLHT010000156.1:0-27802 GCA_045616965.1 Candidatus Enterocola sp. | reverse complement strand
ATGAGAAAATCAGTTCCTTGCTCTATTGCATTAACGAATTTAGAAGGACCTCCAATTGTATACAAATCACGTAATACTAAGGATTCCGTTTCATATTTGGATATAATTGATGGATTATGAAACCAATGTTTTAACAAAATTTCTATGGATTCAGTGTCGAAATTTACAAGTTCTTTTAAAAAATTGTATTCGTCAAACTGATAAAAATTTTGTATTTTATCGAAATAAGATGGGTAAAATCTGATTACATTATTTAATACATCAAAACAAAAATGCGTTTGTTTTTTTGTTGTTGCCATTAAATGTGTATAATCAGAAAATTTTGGAACTATGTTAAAATTAGAAAGAACTGCATAATTGCATTTTTCAACTTCTCCGTTCAGTAAAACAGATACTTTCTCATTCTCTTTATGAACCATTTCGTATAATAGCACTTGTTCAAAAAATACGTTAAAATTATTTAACGAGTATGACATGAGAGAGCCCATGTTTTTATTAACAAAGTCAAGAGCGGCAATACTGTAACGTTTAATAAAGTCAATATTACATCCACCAAATACTCCCATATTATATGCGTATCGTTTGGTTTTCATTCCAAAACGGCACATCGCTTCTCCTAAAAAAGTTAATTTTGGTTCATATATGCTCCAGTTTTTTGTGTAATAATCGTTCGTTGCATCTTCTTTATTTTGTACGATAATATTTGCATTATTAACATAAGTAGGGAATGGATTCCACAAATAAAAATCTCCATCAATATGAATAAATGGCTCATTCTGTTCAGCGTAGGTCTTTATTTTTGCTGTTGCCCATAAGTCGTCGCGGAAAATCACATCAAAATTTATTTTATGTATTTTTGTATAATCGATACCTAACATGCCAATCAATAATTCACGACCAAATTCATCCGTATACAATTCAACATCATCGTAATACTTTATTAATTGATTTGCACTTAAAATCCAACTGAGAGCATTATACTTTGGCTCTAACCATCCAAAATTAGAATTCATATCTGGATTGCTTCCTGAATAAAAAGTTTGAATATATCTCATTTTAATTTCAAATACAAGTGTTTACAAAAGTTAAATAAAAGTAAATAAAAAATGGCTGGGCGTAACAATGCAAAAAATGTAGCATAATAAATTTCACCATCATTGCACACGCCAAGTATTAGATGTATTATATTAATCGGAAATTTGATAATAGAATCCAATTCAGTTGACACCATATAAACAACGAAAGAGGCTGTCATTGCGTAACACGTAAGTCCATAAATAGCGACAAAAGCATGCGAAATTTGAATGTTGCTATCTTTGTTTTTAAATAATTCTGTGAAATAGTTTACATATTTCCAAATATTATTGAAAACATTAGGCTCATTAATTAAATCACAAAACAGCCAAAAACCATCCGTTCTGATAAACGGATTAAGATTAAACAAGCAAGAACATAAAATGGCCCACGCAGATATTATACATATAGGTGATGACGCAAGTACGCCAACAAACAGTACAACAGACGAAAATATTATTTCAAAATACACTCCTGCAATATCAACAATTACTCTTTCTTTTTTTGGTAAGCGCCAAACATCAGTTATTTCAGAATACAATACGAATTGGAAAAAATAAAAGCCACATCCAATCTCTCCATTTTTAGCTCCAAAAAACGAGGCGGAAGCGGAGTGTCCAAGCTCATGAAAAATAGAACTGATAAAAAAGATCAGAGTGAATTTCCACCATGAAAAATGAGTGGATAGGTCTATTTGTTGAAAAACAAGAAAACTGCATAATAACCATATAACAATAGAAATAAGTATAGAAATTATTATCGTTTTTATTTGAAGCAAAAAATATGTGTGTGTTACACACTTAGCGACAAAAGCAGAAGGGAACAGTTTTAGTCTTAGTTGGATGTAAGATGGGGATGTCTTTACTCGATTAACTGGGTGCTCACGAAAAAAGCCAAGTGAAATTAATTTAAAAATGGTGTCATTATAATCAGCAACTAATGCGTTTTCTTCTTTAACATACATATTGTTATATGTGTCAATGATGTCTTTAATAGACCTCTCTCCGTCAAACAACATTAACAAGTTGTATGTTTGGTGATTAATTTTAACATATAGGTTTTGTTCTTTGCTTGAAACCAAATAGCTATATTTAGAAAATTTTGTAATGTTAATGCTATCCAACAAAGATAGTACCTCATTTCCAATCACAGGCTCTTCCATATGAATCTATCACATTAGTAACGTTTTGAGACAGACAGTCTATTGTCAATTCAAAATTATCCACAGAAACATTATGTTTTGGCAAAAAAGATTTTGCCTTATTGAAATGGTATTTGGACAATTGTAAAACTTCTATTTTTAAGTCGGGTGAAATTTGAAAAGTATCCAAATGATAAATGCCTTTTTTCCTGCATTGATACAACAACCAATTAAATTGGTTCTTTTTCAAGTCTTCGTTTACATCAAGGACATCATCTAACAATTGGTACGCAATAGAAAAGTTTGAGTAGGAGTTAAACAATGAATTATGAATTTTCCAGTTCTTGTCATCTGCAATGTAATGCAATGCATCAATTGCTAAAGCCCCCAACCCAGCTTTTTTTACTGATATCTCGCAATAATCAGACCATAAAGCGGAGTCATAATTTATATTTTTTTCGTAATCTATGGATTGAAAGAAAAAATATTTCCTTTCTCTCCAAAGTCTCCAAAAATCAGATTTTAAGGGAAATATTTGATGTAGTTTCTCTAAACTCATTTCAAACAAAGAAAGCATAAATGGAGAACGGTCAACATCTTGATCATCCATTATTCTGTCAAGTTGCATTACACACTGGTATAGTAGATAACCAGAATCATTCAAATCTTTAATACGATCATCATCATTTAAATGATAATAAGGGGTGAACAACGACGCAAAATGACGGTAGAATTCTGGTGACTTATCCAATGATGTAATGACATCAATTGTATTGTCCCGTTTATTTGTTGACATATTGTATTTGACCTTCGCCTTAATTCATTATTATAATCATGTTTATTGTTTGTGGATAAACAGATTGTTTTTTTTAAATGATTCCAATATAATGTTTTCTTCCGCAGTACGTTTAACTACTGGGTTGTTATCCCAAAAATCAGGATCATACTTGAATTTGTAGATTGCAGAAAGCAAGTCGGTATCCCACTTTATATTTTTGCGTCTGTTTTTTGATTGTAATAAGGTTTTTGTTAAAAATGCATTGCCATCAAAATGGTTTGTCTGTCCATTGTCTGAAACAGCATCAAGACAAATGTGTAATGATATAGAACGAATATATGGAGTGGAATCGGCTGATTCTCCGTAAGATATTGTGGTGTGCATAACATCGTTTTGTATCTTTGTATTTGGTATTTGTTGAGATTGCTCCGCTCCTATTGTCTTTTTTTCATATTGAAGTAAAACATTCCCTATTGTTTTTACATATAGTTTGATATTTACATTTGATGTTTTAAACGGTATCAGTTTGTAAACTATTACCTCGTTATCTGTATCTGCATCGATTATTTTGTCTATGGTAATATCATAGACCTTATCAAAATTAGCATACAGAGAACTAGGAGATGGAGAATTAAAATAAATCCATTGAACAATAGGTGGTGTACAGCAAAACGCAAAAAGATTGTACCAACTGATTTTCAATCCAGTTAAATTTTTTCTCCCGAATCTTCCTTCAATAAGCTTCATATCGGGGATTTCGTAAATGCCTTTACCTGAAAAAAGAGCCTCTAAATATTCGTAACAGGAATCGTTTTTATACGACAACTGTCTGAAGTACCAATTCTGCCAATCGCCTTCTCCGTATTTTAGGTATTTCTTCCTTAATGATTTTAATCTTTTCACCATTATTTCTTTTGGTAGGAATACGGCTTCGGATAATTTGTATGGTTTTGGATTTAAAAATATTCTTTCGCTTACACCAAGTGTATTTGAGATAATAGTGTCTCCGTATGAAATATGGGAAATTTTAATGCTTGTGTTTGTTGTTGTTTTTAGTTCAAATTCACCATCTTTATTTGATATGGTGTTTGCTTCTCCGCACTCGATATATGCAAACTCTATAGGCAAACCAGTTTCCGCATCTAATAATGATGCGGAAACTGATTCATTAGCCGACGATTTCCCAATCAGTAGAATCAGAGCAAAAACAATTAGAAAGTGTCTATACATGAACCCAGGAGTTAAAAATAGAAACCACCAGCTGGTGATCCATAGTCACTAGCATGCCAACTCCACTTCATTTCATAACGTTGTTCTAATTCTTCGACATCAAAATTAGTGATTTTTTTCTTTAGATTGTTATTCATAATTACTTAAGTTGGGATCTGCTAATCCGTAATCCTCATTAAGCAGACAGATCCCATTTATTCTGCCGATGAGTTTATTGCCTTTTCGTTATATGATGGTCGTTGATACGTCATCAAAACGATTGCAAAGGTACTTCATTAAGATGCTAAAATCAATGGAGGTAGTGAGAATAGTAGTAAAAAACTGTCTGTTTTAAATTATAAATTCCTGATAGTCATAATGTTTGGTATAAATAAGGGGGGGGTAAAAAAGTAGTAAAAAGATGAAAAAATATAAAAATTATTACAAAATTGCAGTAATATAATTATCTACAGGAAAAATACACTAATACAAAATATATTCCTTGTCAATGTTCTGAAGACTTTCTTCTTTTTCTCGTTCTGATTTGGTTTGAATAATCTGCATTAGCTGAAACGGTGGAAGTTCTATAAAATCACTTGTATGTTTTTCACTAACGGCAGGTTTCAAATTTAGCTCTGCTTCTTTGGATTCAAATTTCTTCCCTGAAAATTTCCCTTTAGATGATTCTATAACATAGAAAATTTTATACTTTGCATTTGTCGCATAGAATAACCCATTTGTGTTATTGTAGGTAATATCAGTGGCTATTGTCCATGTTGTGAAATCATATCCCATAATGGAATGTATGGTTGAACGGGCAAAACCGTCAATATAATTATGAGTATTATAATCCAGTTTCGTTTCCCGATGTACTAAATGAATAGTGCAATGTGCAGTATCAACCCTCATATATCCATAGTCTCCGTCGCCATATTTTAATGACTCAAAACCTATCTGTACTATGTTTGGGTTATCATTGTCAGGTATGTCAATTTCAGAAAAAGTATGACTTTTAATGAATTTTTTTGTCAATGTTCTCATAAAGTCTTCATACAGTATTCTTCTCATACATGTAAAATCACATCCGGCAGTATTGTCTTTGAAGTGAATTTTTGCAGTAGATGGAGATACAAAATAGTTTTTTTTAGGAGCATCAAGTAATAATCCCTGACTTTCAAACCAGTATCCACTCTCACTGTTTATGCATCCGGTCCTATAGTCATAGTCGAATGTTGTTGAAATTACTTTGTTTACATCGCTGTTCTTTTGAACCAGTTTCTTAAGGAAAGGTCTTATCCATTCAGGCTCTTTGCTGGATATTTTTATCTCTTGCAGAATGTATGATTTAGGAGTCAGGAACAGAGTGTCTCCTATTTTACTGGTAGTTGATGTTTCATAGTTTATATGAGATATGGTCAGTTCCTTAAAAGGAAAATCCACGTTGCAAATTCCGTTGTTATCACTTATTGTTCCTTTTACAGCCCCATTCTCTATTTTGTAAACATTGGCATAAGATACGGGGATTTGATTTCATATAATTTAGTGTTTGTTGTTATTTTGACGGAGTTTAAGGGTGATGTTGGAACAGATTTTCCTTTGTGAAGAACTCCACAATTCCAGACTCTTCCTCAGATCGCTTGATGTATGGGTTGTTATCCCATGACTTGATTTTAAAATCTCCCCAATACAGAATGTGCAGCAAATTGTTGTTGAGGTCAATTTTCTTTCCTCTGCCATTGGGACGGTAATCGGTCTTTGACATAAATGTGCGAACACGGAATCCAACACGCTTGTAGTTTTCGTCTTCCATAAACGCAACTTCAGATTCAGTGTTTATGTAATTTATTTCCGGCTGTCCGGCAAGGGTGTTATATGAGATAGTCACCCTTACGTTGTTTTTTATGACCTGCCTATTATAATAATCTACGTATAACTTATCAGATAAGCTCATATTGTATTCAAGCAACTTCAAATCCTTGGTTCTTATAGTAAGACAAATGTAATCCAGTCCTGTCTTCTCTTTTGTGGTAAGTTTATATCGAACCGCCTCATTTGAAGAGCCATCATTAATGATTTTATCAATCGTCACATCGAAAAGTTTTTCAAAATTATCATACAGTGAAAATAGTCTGTTCCTACGGCTATTCTGTTTCTTCGGCATACCCTTCTCAAATGGAGAAATGGTGCAAAAGGCATACGCATTGGTCATTGAAAGCGGAGTACGTCCGTCATACTGTTGAATCTTGGCCCAGCGACCATCCTGCACTCTCAGTTCAGGGATACGATATCCGTCACTTCCAGTGAAAAGTGCCTCAAGAAACTCAGTGCAAGTGTCATTTGCAAAAGTAAGTTGCGTATAATACCAGTTCTTCAACACATTCTCATTAGTTTTGATTGCAAGGTATTTATCTCTGGCTGCCTTCAAACGTTTCATTATGACGGCATCGGGAATGACAACCGACTCTTTTAAATCATATCTGGACTCTTCAAGATAAATGGTGTCTTCAATGGCACTTGGTGAAACGATGACATCATTGTATGAAATATGTGAAATATTAATCTGACCATCGTCCGCTGGCAACTCAAACACACCATCATAGTTCGTGAATGTGTAATTTTTGCTGTTGGTCACATAGGCAAACGGAATCGCATTCCCTGTGGCCTTGTCAACCACAACAGAGGAAACGGAAGCCCCGTTGGCTGTCAGGATATTTGCAATAGCAAATAATGTCAATATTTGACGTGTTGTAAAATTCATTGTTCTACAAGTTGTTTTGAGGCGTTATTCATCTCTCAACGCATCTATCGTCTTAATCTGCGATGCTCTGTATGCTGGCAGCAGACCGGCTATAAGTCCGCTGACCTCCAGTATTATAAACACTATCACAGCCAACTTAAACGGTACGTAAATACCTTGCTTGTCATCGGGTGATACCATCGCCCTCTCTTTAAGAAAGTTTTTTATCTCTATCTCCAAATCCAATCAATCCATACAAGAGCGCCTTCCGCCTTATTAGCACCAAAAAGTCCGTTCTTTATTTGTTCCCCAATCATACAGACCTTTCGGTTTTGAATCACATCAATCTCATTTATCTGGCGACCCTCTAACACAAGACAAGAAATTATTTTATGTGCGTCTGCTGACAGTCCGTTCATAGGTACATTTTCTTTAGATTTGTCTCCATATACAACTTTATTTGCGGTTTTCCAAAATGCGGGAGAAATCAGTTCTATATCACTAAAGTGTGACTTTATTGCGGTCATATCACCTAACTTTAACTGTACGCTTCTACCTTTCTTCAATCCTTTATATGGTAATGATGTAGTGCCTCTATAAAAGTAAGCGGCATTGGTTGATGTCCCACCCCATTCTTTTTTTATAGCACGCTCCAAACCAAGACCGCAGCCAAGCAAAACAATAAGTATAGTCATACCCCAAGCCACACCAAAGGTTGTGAAAAATGTACGCACCCTACGCTTATGCAGAGTGTCCCATATCTCTTGTATGTAGTCTATATCAATCATTTAGCCATTATTGCATCTATTGTTTTTATGTTTGATGCCTTATGTGCCGGCACGAAACCTGCTACAGTACCTACAACTACAAGTATTACAAGTGCTAAAACGGCTGTTGATAAATCCACAGTAGGGTCCACAAATGTCTTGACAAATCTCTTGTCCGGCGGAATTAATATCAAAAGCTTTGCTACAATCTCTGTAGTTGCAATTCCTAAAATCAGACCGGTATATCCAAAACCCAATGTTATAATAAGAGATTCTAAAATAGTGCTTCCTACTATTGATGCGGGTGTCGCTCCTATCGCCTTTCTTATTCCAAACTCTTTAGTGCGTTCTTTTACAGCAACAATCATAATGTTTCCTACACCCACAACGCCTGAGATAAGAGTGCTTATCTCCTCATTGTAAAAACTCCTACCACTTCAAAAAGAACGTCCTTGTATTTTACGTATTTGCCTATCGGGGACTCTTCCTCAAAAAGATATTCCGATGTTTTTTTGGAGATAAGTATTACCTTATTGTGTGAAAATTCATCGGTCTTATTAAGAAATCTGCCTTCAATTATTGCCATATTTCGCATTATGTCATATCCGGGTCTTACACCAAATATATTGACGGTTGTATTCTCCGTCTCATATACAATGTTGGCATCCATGATGTTGTATATGGGTGTAAACTCATCTACTTTTACCATCTTGCCAATCTCTTTTTCAAAGAAATCTATATCTTCTTCAGAGAATCTGATTTTCCTTCCTTTTTGTAATCCATGGTATGGCTTGGTTGTATTGCCAGGGTATAGAGCAAATGTGTTTCCTGTCATATAGAGCGAATTTGACTCCAATCCATGCTTAAATCCGTTACCTGTGGCAACAAGCAATATGAGCATATATATACTCCATACTATTGCAAATCCCGTAAGGAAAGTCCTTAAGTGGTTTGCTCTTAACGCATCTAATATCTCTCTAATGGTTTCCAATTACACACCAATATATTGCAAAGATAGGAAAAAAATCGTACCTTTGTATTCCATAACTTTGTTAAAATAAATTTTAACTTTCAATTGTCAATTTTCAATTATTATGAAGACACAGTATTCTGGTACCCAGACAGAGAAAAATCTGGAAGCGGCATTTGCCGGAGAGTCACAGGCAAGAAACAAATACACTTATTTTGCTTCTAAAGCCAAGAAAGAGGGTTATGAACAAATTGCAGCGCTTTTTTTAAAGACCGCAGACAATGAAAAGGAGCATGCAAAACTTTGGTTCAAGGAGTTGAACGGAATAGGGGATACAGCAGAGAACCTGAAGGCTGCTGCTGATGGTGAAAACTATGAGTGGACAGATATGTATGAAGGTTTTGCAAAGACGGCGGAGAAAGAGGGTTTCCCTGTTTTGGCTGCCAAATTCCGTTTGGTTGCCGCCATTGAGAAAAAGCATGAGGAGCGTTATCGTGCATTACTAAAGAATGTGGAGACAGCCAAGGTGTTTGAGAAGTGCGAGGTTAAGGTTTGGGAGTGCCGTAACTGCGGACACATTATGGTAGGCACCAATGCACCCGATATTTGCCCAACGTGCAATCATCCGCAAGCGTACTTTGAAGTTCACGAGGAGAACTACTAAAAACAAAAAAGAGAGTCTTGCAAGACTCTCTTTTTTGTTGTCTTTACTTTTTACCTACCTGCACAACCTGTTTTGTCTGCATATCTTTGAGAAGGGTATTTGCCAGTGTCTTTATTGACTCAACGGATATGGCATTGACAGCATCGACGTAGCCATTGTCCATATTCAAGCCTGTGATGTACTCTTCTGTTTTGGTGTCAAGCCAGTAGTTGTTTGTAACTTGGGCGTCAGCATACACTTTCAGAAAATACTCTTTTGCTTTTTGCACATCTTCTGTACGGGGACCGTTAACTGCTATGTTTTTTAGCTCCGAGAAAAGGATAGGCACAAGTTTTTCATATTTAGTGCTGTCTGTGTCAAATTGCATTGTTAGAGTGAAACGTTGGTATGGCAGGGCGTCTTTTACAAACTGAGAATGAACTCCGTATGTGCCACCGTCCTCCTCTCTGACTTTCTCAAAATATACAATGTCAAGTATATGATCAAGAGCCTGAAGGTTTACTATGTTATTTAATGTGTATTTGAATTTGCCGTCAGAGACAATCATGACTGTTGTTTTTGGATTCTCCATAACCTTGCTGTAGATTACATTACGATCTCCCTTTGCAGGTGCAGTTCCTAAATCCTTTACTTCCTGATTTTTCTTTCCCGATGGCAGAGATGCCACATACTTGCAGAGAAGCGGGCGAATGCTGTCCATATCTATGTTGCCGGTGAATGCGAACTTGAAGTTTGCGGCATTGCCTGTCAGTTTTTTTATTGTTTGCAAGCCATCGGAGTAGGAAGCCTCATAGAGATTTTCTGTTTTAAAACGACGCTTAAACGGATTGTTTCCGTAAATGACACTTGCAACAGAGTCTGTCAGTTCTGTTCTGGGGTAGGCCTCGGCATTTCTGAGATATGCGTCATATTGGGCAATAAGGGACTTATATGCATCGTCATCTTGTCTTATGTTAGTGAAATTAAGATAGATAAGTTGCATAAGAGTTTCAAGATCCTTTACCACAGAGTTGCCTGACATAGAGGTGACATACTCACCAAACTCCATCTTTACACTCGCATTCTTGCCTGCGAGTGCCTTTTTTAGGTCTGTGGCTGAGAATTTGCCAAGTCCGCCTACTGTAGCCATCTCATCCAAGAGTTGTAGGGTAGAGGTGTTATCCCCCTTTTTGTAGATGCTTGAGATTGCTCCGTTGGCTATGGCAGTCATAAGAATCTCATCTTGTTTGAGTGTTGTAGGACGTACGTCCACCTCCACGCCGTTGCTAAGCACGATATGGTATGATGAATCAGGCATCAGTTTCTCTGATACTATGTTTCCTGCTTTTATATCACCTGTAAGTGGTTCTGTAATAACATTGTCAATAAATGGGGCTATATCCGCTTTTTTTATGCTATCCATTATAGAAAGAACCTCTTCATCTGTGGGGAACTCAACTTTCTCTTTCTCCGTGCCGCGCATCCATATAACCATATTGCCACCATCAATAGGGTGACGTGCAATTTCATTAAGTTGCTCAAGTGGAAACATTTCCGCAAGTTGTTTGTATATAGGGTACTCTAGTTCAATGCCGGGGAACGGATCGCCTTTTAAGAAATTATTGATGTATTCACTTGAATAAGATCGGTTTGTTGTCTTCTCTCGTTCATTGAATCTCTTTTCAAGATCTGTCAGAACGTCGGCTTTGGCACGTTCAAACTCACTTGCGGTAAAGCCGTAACGCGCAACTCTCTCATTCTCCTCTAAAATCTTTACAAGTGTGGCTCTGATGTTTTGGTCTGTGCAGCCTGAAAAGTATTCAAATGCGTCTTTTGTGGCAGATAACAAAAATTCGCCATCAGATACGTAGAGATAACTGAACGGTGCGCCTGGTTTCTGCAGAATCTCATCAAAGCGTGCATTGAGCATTGTCTCAATAAGGATGTTGGCAAAATCTTTTGCGATAAATGCAACAGTGTTAGTCATCTCCTTAGGGAATACATCGTGTTTAAAATCAATAGAAACTCCGGCACTTGCATTCTCCTTGTCACGTGATGTTACAATTATGGGTTCTTTATTGTCAGAAACCTGATACCAAATCCTTTCAGATGCATTCTCAGGCACTTTGCAATCTTTGAATGTCTCTTGCAATTTGTTAAGGACATAATCCGGGTCAATATCGCCGACCACTATAATACCTTGAAGGTCAGGACGGTACCACTCCTTGTAGTATGAACGCAACGCATCGGGTTTAAATCCGCGTATAACCTTTATATCGCCAATAGGCATACAGTCGGCATACTTTGTGCCGGCGTAGATTTCGGGAAGAATCTTATCATACATACGCATCATGGCATTGTCACGTGTACGCCACTCCTCCTCAATTACACCACGCTCCTTATCAATCTCAGAGTCGGCAAGTGTTATGCCGTCAGACCAGTCACGCAGAATAAGCAGGCATGAATCTACTGTTTGCGGGCGTGTTACAGGCACATCTGAAAAGAAATACACTGTTTCATCAACTGAGGTGTAGGCGTTAAGGTTGGCACCGAATTTAACCCCGATGGTTTCAAGATAGTTAATCAACGTCTTGTCCGGAAAATGCTTGGTTCCGTTAAAAGCCATGTGTTCAAGAAAGTGGGCGAGTCCGCGCTGTTCAGGCTTCTCAAGAATTGAGCCTACGTTTTGGACTATATAAAATTCCGCTCTACCAGGCACAAAACTGTTTTTACGAATGTAGTAGGTGAGTCCGTTGTCAAGTTTTCCGAACTTTACATTGCTGTCATAAGGCAGCTGAGGCATCTGATCCTGGCTATAAATGCACAGGCTTGCAAACAACGATGCTAAAATTAAAAATGTCTTTTTCATATCAGTTTATAGTTGGTTTATATTAGTTATTTGCTTTTGTTTCAGATATATCGGGGAGGAATAGTGTTGTAACCAAAGCCGCTACGGCACACACTCCTGATACTATAAAAAGAGTAAATACAAAAGAATCCCCCAATATTATTCCTTTTTCCCATTCAGGTACAGGAGATACAAGAATATAACGCTCCATAATAAATGCGTACAGTGGTAGTATGGTTGCAATAATAAGGACAAACCAGCTAATCCACCTTTTTTTGTCTGCAATAATCAACACAACGGAGACTCCCATCAGAAATGTTACAACAGACAGAATCCAATCAGGTGCCCAATTTCCTAAGTAGGCGGCAAATGTTTGGGCATAATTCACATCAAATACACCCGATGAAAATATAAGTGAACAGACTGTCATTAATAGTATCAGGAATCCACAAATCAAAGATAGTGGTGTTAATATATTCAAAATAATCTTTTTCATTTTTTAAGTGTTTTATGTTACAAATTGTTTAATTCTACTGTTTTAACCTCGGCTCCCTCGTTTCTGCTGGTGTAGAGAATAAAGATTCTACCACCACATTTTGATATGGATTTAACATAGCGACCTCTGCTTACAGGCAACAGCCAACTGCCTTTGTATTCAAATGTGTGTGGGTCATATACATCAAGGTATCTTTCAACACCTGACTCACACCAGCGGCGGCTTCTGAATTTTGGCGTTACTAAATAGATGCCTGTAGAGTCCACACATCCAGCCTCTATTCCGCAGTTCATAGGGTCAAGACGGTGGTTGTGTCCCATCATAATGGTTTTGGGTACGGGTAAATGGCGATAATCTTCTCCCATTCTAAATACAGAGTCTCCTTCCACTACAACAAATTTGCTGTTAAAGTAGCAGTAGAATAGTGTTTTCCCGTCTCGGTGCTGGCTTATACGGCTTGTTACGGCGTATGCGCCACCGTTTTGGTCTGATAAATCATATCCGCACTCTTTTAGAATATCAAATGAGGGTGTGTACTTACCGCTATCGGCATCTACAACATTTAGTGTGAATTTATATTTGTAAATGTCAGGTACAAGAATTTTTCTGTCTCCTAAATATCCTATCGGGTTGGTTGTGGTTATGGAATCATTTGCCGTGGATATGGTGTCACCTGAAAAAGATATATGAATAAATTTATTTGGGCTTCCGGTATAATATATCCAATAACCATCATTGTCAATATCAAAAGAGTAAACATATCCGCTCCCGTTCAATGGCATTTTGCTGAGTATAGTGCCGTCGTACCCATGACACTCAATACCCTTGTTGTCTGCAATTATAATTGTAGAGTCTGTGACAGCCATGCCTTGCCATCCGCCCACAGTGCGTTTGAATGAGGCTACCTCTTTAAGTTCTCCTTTCTCAATTACACCATCGTAACACTCTTTTTCATTATCGCATGATGATAATGTTAGAATACTGATGCACACCGGTAATAGAAATGTGCTGAATTTAAAAAATTTCTTATTCATATCTGTAATATAATTATGCATTAAAATATGTAGAGAGAATGGTTTCCGCCTCTCCGTTTTTGTTGTCTATATCATTTACAATCCTTGCTTTTTCCATAAGCAGCACTCTTGAACACAGGTTTGATATTTGGCTTATGCTGTGACTTGAGACAATTACAAGAGCACCTCTTTCCGCCTCTGCCTTAAGTAAACGGTGAACTTCAACCTGTGATGACGGGTCCAGAAAGTTGAACGGCTCATCAAGTATTATGACATCGGGGTGGGAGATAATGGCTGATGCAATACCCACTTTCTGCCTGTTGCCGGACGATAGGGTGGAGATGTATTTTTTGCTACCCCAAAGTTCATCTGTAAAGAGTTGCTTGAATGGCTCTTTATACTCTGTGCGTAGTGTTTTGTCAATTTTATAAGCGTCACAAATAAAGTCGAGCAGTTCATCGGGGGTATAAAAGTCAATCAGAAAACCGCTGTCAAGGAATGAACCTGTAATGGTTTTCCACTTCTCTCCTTTAGAGACATCTTCACCGTCAATTGTTACGTATCCGCTATCCGCCTTTAGCAAATCAAGCATAAGACGCATCAGTGTTGTCTTGCCGGCTCCGTTGTTGCCTACCAATCCTATAAGTTCCCCCTTGTTCATATTAAGGGATTCCACATCTACAGCCGTCAAGCCGTTGAAACTCTTTTTTAAATCTTTTATCTCTATCATGGTGTTAAAATTTATCTCTGTATATTGAGAGGTATTTGTATTTCTTCCTTAAAAATCTATCTGCAATGAGTTTTGTCCATAATGGGTATGTTAAAATAAATGCCACCCCGATGGCTAAAAAACATATTATCGCACTATTTTCTGAAAGAAGGTTATATACAAGCATTGGTATAAAAATCAAGGGGACAAGTGTGCATAGCTTTTTGGCAAAATTGTGTTGGTTGTTGTCGTTTAGTTCCAAACCCTTGCGACTCCAATCAACTTTTTGAAAAATGAAAGTTGATGCAAATAATGTGTAACAAGCCATTGGACCGGCATAAAACAGTGCTATTGATATCACCAGCCATTCGTTTTGCGGATTCAATATGCAATCTGTTATAAGAGCGATGGAAATATAAATAATGTTAATGAAAAAATCTGTCCTTACAATTTTTGAGTAATCAATATTCAGGGTTGACAGTCTGTCAAAACAAGAGGATTCCATATTGAATGTATGGGCGCCAAGTACCAATAAATAAAACATGTATAAAAAAATGAAAAATGACAAGTTGTGTACAGAATGCATTCCGGACATAAAAGAGGGTCCATAACGTCCGATTAAGGGGAGACCTATACACACAATTAGTAGAGTTATTCCGTTCGTTGGTGAATTAAACAGCATTCTTATTCTCAATTTTAACAGATGCGAATCACCTAAAAGACCGGATAACCGCACACCCCAACCTGATGTTGTGCTTTTCTTCTCCAATATAGCATATCTCTCCGCTCCAACAATGCGAATGTATAACTCTTTGATTACAAAAAACATAACAACAGATACCAATAGTAAAAGTGATGGGTGATATTCACTTAATGCCCTGATTGGTAGTGTGGCAAAACCAGTGTAACATGTTATAAATGCCCAAGCGGTATATGCTATTGTTATGGTTAATAATAGAGAAAAACCGTATGGCAGATATTTCAGTTCATGTACAATAATGGAATTGGTTATTGACCAAACATAAAAGATGATAAGCCAAGCAAATGTAGCCGTATATCCGTATGTTGGAGCAATAAGAGATAAGCAGGGTGCTGACATTACAAGAACCATGCTTAATGCCTCTATAGAGCAGCACAAGCGAGCGAATGAAAAAGTAATGTAACCTCTTCTTTTTAACGGCAATGTCATATATGTTACCAAGTGGTTGTCTGTGCTTTTGCAAAAAGTCAATTTGATTATAAAATCAAGCACTATAATAACCGGTGTCGCAATGGACAGAGCGTCTAAGGGAAGTATATCTTCAATGTTATGCGTGAGAATACCAACTAATGTAATTCCTAAACCTACCATATAGATAGCAATAAATACTGATATCCAACCGTCAAATGTGTTAGACCGGTTTATACTTTTTGTGCGGCTGCTTCTAAACATAGGCAGATATATTGCCTCAAAATAATGTTTAATCATTCAGACCTCCTTTCTCATAACTCAATATGTCTGATGGCTGACAGTCAAGCGCCTCACACAGTGCCTCAAGTGTGCTGAATCTGACGGCTTTAGCCTTGCCGGTTTTCAGAATTGAGAGGTTTGCCTGCGTAATGCCGACTTTATCTGCCAGTTCTCCAAGCGAAATCTTACGCTTAGCCATCATTACATCAAGATTAACTACAATAGCCATAATTAATCAATTGTTAAATGGTAAGGTCTTGATCCTCTTTAATAGAGGTTGCAAGACGCAATATTTCATTCATAACAAGAATTCCCAATCCAAACAGGATACATTCCAAATCAAACGGAGGATAGGTTATCTCATATCCGTCAAGTTGTATCTCAGCCTTTGCCGTCAGTACTTGTGATATGATCATGGCTGTTTTGAACACCCCGATGCTTATCATGCAGATGCCCATCCAGAGTAAACGTCTGCTATTTGTTCTGTCAAATATCAGACTTGTTGAAAATGAACGTATAAGTTTTATAAACAGTATGAAGAATGCAATTCCGAATACACATGCTGAACAAATAAATATTGTGTAGAAAATGTAAGATTTCATACTCCATATTGAATCAGACATGTTCCTAAATGTATATATTACTTCTCCGCTATCATCAATAGGTATGATTGTCACTTTTTCACCTGTCAGTTTGTTTTCGGTTTCAACACTGAATTTTGTGGAATCTGATGTGGGTAATAGTTTTATATAAATGTAAGGCACCGGCAGTTTATCTACAAAACGTATTGAGTTCCCTCCTTCTTTTTCAAGTGAGTTGATTGTGTAGGCAAAAGGATACCAGAAACAGTAAGCTAAGGAAGCCGTCAGAAGTACGGCGCATAAAATTTTAAACGTTAGGGTTGTCTTTGTTTTCATATTGCATTATGATTGTTATTTTTGTTTCACGATGCAAAGATAAAACATATTTATTGAATTACAAAATAAATTTATTGTTTTTCGATATTTTTTTTTTGAATAACGATAAGTTTACCTATTTATATACAATGCTTATTTACAAATGGTTAGTACATCTTCCCATCGGGGGTCTGAATGAAGATTCTCCAAGTCGGGGTTCCCAATTATATGTTCCAGTGTCTCTGGTTTTTGCTCTAACCTAAGATATTTATATAGTCTCTCATACGCCAAATCAATTTTTCCTGTTTTAGAAGCACAGACAGCGTACATATACCAGCAGGCGGGGACAACTTGGCTCTTCATACAGACAGCGATTTCTAAAAACTTTTCTGCTTTGGAATAATCTCCACTATAGAACGCATCCTCTGCTAATTTGGTGATTTTGTTGTAGTTTTCCTTATTGTATAATATATACTCAGCACCATCCGGGACTATTTCGTAATCAGATGATTTAAATTTAATAATTTCAAGCAGGATGTTCCATCGGCGATCAGAATGAAGAGTGAACAAATCAGGATCTCTCTCCATCAAGTAACTGCTCTCCCATTTCTTATCTGTTTTTATTTTCTCTAAAAGACGTGCAAAAGCCAAATCCTTTTTTCCGTTTAAAGCGGCACAACATGCCGCTTGGTAAAGGATGGCACCTGGAACAGAGTTCTTTATATTAAGGGCGGCTGTATAAAGAGAGTCCGCCTCTGAGTAATACTCATTACAATATGACATGTTTGCCTTGGAAACCAAATCATTAAATTCAGCATCCTCTGCATTTGTGGTGGAACTATTTATTATGTTAAAGGTGTTTATGGTGTATTCATCAAGGAACGCACGCAAAGTATAAACATTGCCGTCTGACGTTATATCTCCATGTGTATTATAGTAGCCCACAGACACTCCGTAATGTTTGTCATCTGATTGAATTATATATATTACGGCATAACTATATTCTCCGATGTAAACTCTATCTACACATAATACCCTGTGGCACTTTCTGTTATAAATAAGATTACGCCAAATCATACTTTTAGGCTGGCCATAATAATATTCTGAATACTCCGTTGGAACAACCCCTTTTTCAAAGTACGAGGTGTGAGTTCTGCCTAATGAATCTATGATAATATCCGGCACCCATTTTTCCCAATCTTTTGTTTTAGCCAAAACAGTGAATTGGTCATACTGTTTCTCCACTGACTCTACCTTATACGGCAAATCTGCCAATGCGTCTTGAACAAGAGCATCACCGGATTTTACCGCAGCACAGCCTGTCAGCATAAAGACAGCAAATATAACAATACACGTGCGTGACATACCTATATTTTTCTCTTAAGCATACAACTGAGCTGCATAATCGTTTGAAATTGCTAGTGACGCGATAAATTAGATTGCGCATCTGTAGTATTCCTGAATGTTCAATTGTTTTTATATAAGCTTTTTAGATAAAATAGATAGTATAACAACTCAATAGTTTTTTTATTTCGCTTGCAAAGGTAGAATAAAAACCAACGGATAATTAAATCAGTAGTAAAAAAAGTAGTGGTAAAACGCTTATTATAGATTGTAAATACCTGATAATCACAATGTTTAATGTAATGAGGGAGGCAAAAAAGTAGTGAATATGTGTATCTTATATACAAAAGCGGAAGATAACCCCTAAATTTACTTGGGAAGTTTGAGGATTTGTTAGTAGTTTTTTACAATCCAAAGCATTAAAAAGTAGTCTGCAAGCCTGTATTGCTTGCCATTGGTGGTTGCTTTCATAGTTATCCAATCATCAGAGAGCAGTTGCTTTGCACTAGTTTGTACGGAACTTGATGATTGCAGTGCGTGCTTTCTAATGAATTTGCCCGATGTGATTTGCTCCGCCACTCCCTCTTTTGCTATGGCAAACAGCAGCTCCTTGTTTCTGTTTGAAAGCAATGACAACCTTAATCTGTAATAATGCTCGTTTTCGGCAAGTATATCGTCTATGGCGGCGTCTATTGTTTCAATAGTGCAAGTGCTGTTTTCTGCCGTAATGGAAAATGCCGTATTAAAACATTTCTGCATGCAAAATGTGTTACCACTGAATTTATTATAAACTGATTCCACCACATCGTTAGTTAACACCCTATTGTAATTAGAAAACAGCCTTATTGCAAATTCGGCATATTTTTCAAGAGGTATCTCGTCTAAACCTAATGCTGATGTGCTGGCATAGAATGGTCTGGAGTAGGAATTGAACATCTCTGCAAGTATGTGCCGTTTCGAGCCTGCAAATATAAAATCGGCATTCTTGCAGTGCTGTATATGTGTTCTTAGTATCGCTTCTATATTTTTTTCAGGATATCGGGTTATTTGTTGAAACTCATCTATTGCAATTATACAACGCTTGTCGGCTTTTTCAATGTATTCAAAAATCTCATCAAGAGTGTATTCCGGGTTAGTAATGTTTCCGAAAGACAGGCTGAATTTGGGCAAGCCGGTGGTTATATCAATGGTAAATTCACCGGAAAGAGAACGGACTGTTCTGATAAACAGTTCCATCATCTTTTTGCTTTTAGGCTTTAGTGTGTCAAATATCCTTTTACCTAAAATGTAAGAGAATTCCTTTATGCTTGATGTTTCAAGTATATCGCAAAATATGGTGTAGTAGTTGTCTTGAAATTGCTTTTGATTAAAACAAAAGTTTATAAGTCCTGTTTTGCCAACCCTTCTATTAGATGAGAGCACTACATTGTGTCCGTTTAAAAGCAGTCTTGTAAGTGTATCTCTCTCTGATACTCTGTCGCAGAACAGTTCTTCCGGTATTTTTAATTATGCAAATCTAATTATGAAAATTTCATAAAATAATAATGTTTTTAAGAACAGGGATTATTACATTCTGTTCTTCTCCTCCTGAGATTTTGATTTGGAATGGTATTCGTATGCTTTGCCTATTTTATACACAATGCTTATTTTGCCATATCTGTCGTCTATCCTTGTTTTGTTAATATTATGACCACTCAACACGCTGGTTTGTGTGTATGTGGCATTATAGAATATGTTATTCAATGAAATATTTACATCCAAAGATCCATTAAGAAAGCTCCTTCCTAATGAGATGTATGAATAATACAACGGAGAGGAAATGACGGCATCTATTGAACCTGGATAATTAATATAGAAGTTAACCGTCAATTTCAAACTCCAAGGTAATGCTATTTGATTATTAAGTTCGGCATACGCACCAGGTATGTTGTTGTTTTTCTTAACGCCGTCTTCCTCATATTCAAAATTATTACTATACACACTGGCATAAAAAGAGAAATCCCATATATTAAAGAATGTCCTGTTGTAAGATATGTCAGCACCAAATTGCCAATAATTGTTTGTATGGTAATATCTGATTCCTGTTACTTTGGGGTCATCGGTTTTATTGTATATATAGAATGCAATAGGATTTTCACGGTATCTGGCGTATGCTGATATATTTAAATCTGCAAATAGTGTAGATGATATTGAAATTTTGTTGTTAAAAGTGTTTTTCAAATCAGGGTTGCCGTGCTTGTCAAGCAAGGGGTCTTTTCTAAGACTGGGGTCCAACATATAGAACGTTGGACGTTCTATGCGTCTGCTGTATGACAATCCAATGTTATAGCGGTCTGAAAATTTATACAGGATTGAAACTGACGGAAATAAGTCTGTACTTATCGTGTCAAGATAGTTAACTTCATTTTGTGCAGATTTTCGCCACTGTGTTTCACATCTGAGACCTGCTGATAAGGATAGATTTTTTATAGGGGTTACGTGAAAATTAAAATATTCTGCCAGCGTATTCTCCGTAGTGGAGTATGATTGCTTTAATGAATCTCCTCCGGATATGTCAGTTGTTGTATGTGTGCTCAAACTATAGAATTTAAGCCCTGCTTCTATGCGCCATTTTTCTCCAATCGGTTTTACGTAGTCTATTTGCCCTGATAGCAGTATCGGCGTCGCCACGTTATTGTCAAAAGTCCATATAGGATTCTCAACTTGTTTGTCAAGCGGAGTTAAATAGTAATCTCTGTTGAAACTATTCCTGTTATAATAACATTCTGCTTGGGCATTTAGGATTTGTCCTACTGTGTCAATGTTGTATTTGTAGTTGATTGTTGCGTCTATTTCATAATCTATACTTGGCAATTTGAAATAGGTTGTGAAATCAGAGTCGTTTTTATTTGTGAATAAGGCATCACGTTTTGCATCTCCTTTTGATGTTGAGTAATAACCATTTACGTCAATGTTCAAATTATGCTTCTCCTTAAACATCCAGTCAAATACCAATCTGCCGTTATGGCGTTGATCCACGCCTTCATAGTGTTTGGTTGTGTAAAGGGAGTCATTTTTATCTACGGATGACAGGTTTGTCTCATCACTCCAACTTCTATTGTAATTATAAGCGTAGCGACCATTCATAGTAAATATGCCACTTCTGAGAGTTCCGTCAACGTAAGCGTTAGCACCTGCATATTTTGACTGTTTATAGGTGGCGCCTACTCTGAGAGCTGATTCATTCAGTGGTTTTGTGATAATTAGAACAACTGCATCGCCATCGGCTTCATACATTGCTGGAGGGTTGTTTATAATTTCTATCTTTTTGACATTTTTGGGGTCTAATGCGGTAATGTCTTCTTGATTCCTGACTCTTTTGCCATTAATGTAATAGACAGGACTCACGGCACCTGGAACCGTAAGCCCGTTTTGTGTTTTTAGTAAACCTGGAGTCAGACGCAGCATTTCATCACCGTCAGTTGTATTGCCAAGATAAGATCCGCTCACATGAATTATTTTCCTGTCCGCCTTGTTCTCCACAAGTGGCATGACTCCAGTTACAACAACCTCGTCCATGTCTATTTCAAGGTCAGTATTGACGCTGTCATTTTGAGTTGTGACAATATCACTATTTACATTAACCTCTGCAGATTCAGAAGTTAATGTAAACCAACATAACAGACTGATAACTATGACTATTTTTTCACTTCTAACCATTTTGCAAATTCACTAATTGCATCAGGCCAACTGGTGGACCCGTCATAATCAGCGGTTCCGTTCTCTTTTACTTTATAAAAGTTGTGTTCCAATCCAGGGTAGGCTTTTACCTTCCAGTTTTGTTTACCGTTTTTAATAAACAAAAGCGGAAGATAGTCACAGAATAAAGAACCTACATCTTTTGTTCCATAAGCCACATATACGGGCTGTTTCAAATCGGCAATGTCAAATAGTTGCATCACAGAAAAAGAACAGGTTGTTTTGGGACTGTCACTTCCATCCGCTGGGAAATAATCTGTGTTATTGACTTGCCATTCCCACCATTCATACAAACCGTCTATCTGTTCTTGAGCCTCTTCAGAATCTATTATCCCTTGTGCTTCCTGCCTTCTTATACCTGCTATATATTGGCTTGCTCTTCCTAATGGAGACCCGGAGAAATAACCTATAGCAGCCACGTTTTTATTACGTTTTGCCACCTCTACGGCGACATAAGTTCCTTGTGAATGTCCAATAACATAAATCCTATTACTATCCACCCACGTCTGCTCCTTTAAATAATTAACAAATTTGTCTGCACGGTCTGCATAATATTCCAAATTGTTAGATTTCAGATATTTTTCTGGATATGAGTGTGGTATATCTTTATTTGTTATATAACATCCATCATCATCTAATTCAGATTCAGACACTTCTACGGGAACTCCAGGATTTGCCAGCATAACCAAATGGTACTTTTCTAATAATGACTTATAATTTAGACCTTCCCACCATATAACTCCAAATCCACCAGTGGATTTTTTATCTATTAAACTATATGCTCTTGAACCAATCAGGAACAATATAACCGGTTTTTTTACAGTCAAACTTGTATCCGCTTTTATATATTGGACTGTATCATTCTCTAAATTAACTTGAAGTGATTTGATATTCAAATCATTGTAAATATCATCAGCGTATGACAACGATGAGATGAATAATAAAAATAAAAAAATTACTCTGGATTTCATAATCACATAATACACGTGCGTGACATACCTATAATTTGAATTTGATAGGAAGTATATATCTTACATTCACAGCCTTCCCGTCCTGCACTCCAGGCTTCCAATCCGGCATTGCAGAGATGGCTCTTACCGCCTCATTGTCTAAAGATTTTTCAACTGATTTTACAACCGTAACATCTTTGATTTTGCCAGTTGAGCTGACTACAAACTGGCAGATTACCCTTCCCTCTATTTTTTGCTTTTGTGTGTTTTGGGGGTATTGAATGTTCTGTGACAACCATTTATTCATAGCCTCAACACCGCCGGGAAACTCTGGCATAGCATCAACTACATTATAAATATCTTCATCAGGGTTTATTTGAGTCTCTTTGACCGATTGAGCAAACACTGTAGAAACTGATGCGGCAATAACTATTGCCAAAACAAATAATTTTTTCATGATAATAAAAATTAAAGGTTAAACATATATGATAAGATTTTATCTACTGTTACTTAGGCAATTCACTTCAGGAAGCATAATGCTCCATGTATTTCCATTTTTGCCAAGCCATGCATAGTCACAATCAGCCTCCACGTATATGGTGTCACAAACCATTGTATTGGCAATTTCTGATGAAAAATAGGAGAATTTCTTGATGTTTATAGTGATAATGACTCCCACTAATACTCCAGCCAGCATTGCTGCCGGAGTTGAAATCCATGCTATAGAGAATGCTTTTTTCTTTGGATTTTCTATAAGACTTATGGTTTTCCCTGTTGATGCCTTATGCCTTTGGGCAGAGGCTGCCAATTGTGACTGAAAAGAGTTATTCATATATCTTAAGTTTATTTCTTAGTTTCACAGTTAGTGTATGCAATCTGAACTTCACGGTGCCCTCCATGACTCCCATGATTTTTGAAATCTCAGGAACTGTCATCTCCTCAGAAAAACGTAAGTCAAATAGAGTCTGCTCATCTTCCGTCAGTTTATTCAGTTCCTTTTGCAATGCTTTGTCAAACAGATCCGCATCAATCTTAAGTGGGGTGTTGTCTTCTTCTGCCTCATCTATAATTCCCGATACCTCACTCTTGTATGCCTCAACGCATTCCTGATGCTTATATAAGTTCTTTAATTGGTTGTATGCTATTGTAAATATCCAAGTCCTCAGATTTTGCTTTAAATCAAATGATTCTCTTTTTGTCCATACTTGCAAGAAAAGTTCTTGTGTAAGATCTGCCGCCAAGTCATTGTCACCTCCGCATCTTCTGAAAAAGAAATTCTGTAAATCAGATACATATCTGTCAAATAATTCGCTGAATGCCTTGTCATCTCCATCGGTGGCAAGTTCCATCAAATCCTCATCAGAGTGATTTTTATATCTGTTCAAAAATTTAAACATTCGGTTAAGTCTCTTTTCTAAAGACGCTTCAATTATGCATACAACTGAAATACTAAATGGTTTGTTTTATTTTATGACAATATAACAAGTAAACGTAAAAACTACTGATTTATTTTTTTATGAGATTTCTGCGACAGAATATCAGAGAGAGACACGCTGACAAGATTGTTTTCAAACAGAAATAAGGAACTGCTGTTTGCCATAGCAAATCTCTGATGACTGGATAAAAATAAAAGCAACCACCAACGGCAAGCAATATAGGCTTACAGATTACTTTTTTATGTTTTGGATTGTAAAGAACTACTAAATACACAAAACATCCTTTATATCATTACAGTGAACCCTTCTATAAGACTTGATGATGCAAGAGTTTTTGAAATTCCCCGTTTGCATGTTTCAGAGAGTCAAATGTCCCCTCTTCAGTAACCACACCTTCCTTTAAGACGATTATTTTATCTGCCTGTTGTACGGTGCTTAACCTGTGTGCAATAACGATTATTGTCTTTCCTTTTTCTTTGAGATTCAGAATGACATTTTGTACAAATTGCTCTGATTTGGAGTCAAGGGAAGATGTGGCTTCGTCAAGAATAAGCACATCTGGTTCTTTATATAAGGCTCTCATAATTGCCAGACGTTGTTTTTGTCCACCAGAGAGTTGAGAACCATTCTCTCCAACGTTTGTTTCATATCCGTCTGGTAGGGAATTTATGAATTCGTTCATCCCCAATAGGTCAGCTAAGTCTATAATCTTCTTCAAATCAGGTTCATATTCACCAATTGCCACATTCTGAAGAATAGATCCCGAAAATAAACTAATCTGCTGTGGAACAGCACAAATACGTTTTCTAAGGCTTTCATTAGAAAGAAATTTTATGTCATTTCCGCCGATAGTGATTTTCCCTGTATTGATGGGATATAGATTTTGAAGTAGAGATGCAATGGTTGTCTTTCCGGATCCGCTCTCTCCAACTATTGCGGTCATAGTGTTTTTGTTGATTTTGAGGTTTAAATTTTCAAACACCTTTTTTCTTGTGCCGTAAGCAAATGAAACATTTTTGAATTCTATATCACCAACCATTTCCTGTGTTATGTCTATTTTTCCCGAAATCTGCTCCCTTTCTAAATCCATTATTTCAAAAAGTCTGTCTGCGGCTATTGTTGCGCTTCTTACTTCTTTGTTTGCGGAAATAATGCTTGCCACAGGTCCTGTAAGGTAGCCTATTAAGGCATAAAAAGACATTAATTCGCCAGCAGTAATGTTTCCGTCTAAAACATAATAGCATCCAACCCACATTAGCACAATGGTGAAAATAGATGTAATAAATCCAGTGCTTGTTCCTGTGAATATAGCATTATTGGCAGAACTGCAAACTTTATACATCAAGGCTATGAATTTGTTTTCTGTTTTCTCATTATAATATTCTTCCACCCCAAATTGCTTGATTGTCTTGATTCCATTTAGAGATTCAACAAGTTGCCCTTCTAAATCAGCGGCTTTTTCCATTACCTTACGTTCAACTCTCTTATTCCATTTGTCTGTGATTAGGAATATTACAGCATAAAGAGGTATAATAACAAGGGCAATTAACGCAAGTCTCCAATAGTATGCAAACATCAGACAAAAAGAGAATATCAAGATTAACACATTGACTAATAGGTTGATGGCGGTTTGATTGATAAAATTTCTAATATTTGCGGCATCTCCTATTCTTGATGTTATTTCACCAATACGCATTGTGTCAAAAAATGTTTGGGGTAATCTTAACAGATGGTGATAATATCCTAGAACTAATTCACAATCTATCAGTTGCCCCGTTCTGAGTGCAAGTAAACTTTGAAATACGCCAATTAACATTCTTAGAAGTAGAATCACAATCATTGAGATGCTTAGGATGTTAAGAAGGTTTGTGTTTCCTCCCACCAATACGTAGTCTGTTATCTTTTCTATGTATATTGATGTGGAAAGTCCAATTGCGGTATATAAGACAGCACCAATGAATGATTGAATCATAACGGCACTGTGTGGTTTTATCAGTTTTGCAAATCTATTCCATACAGATATGATTTCATTGTGCGGAATTGTTTCCGGTCTTGGTTCTAAAAGGATCAGAACTCCGCTCCACTCATTTGCAAAATCATCAATTGTAGTTTTTTTTATGCACCCGTCTTCCGGATCCATAATAGATATGGTGTTTTTGTTGATTTTATATATGACAACGTAGTGGTGTAATGTCGTGTCTCCTATCTTGCGTATAACATGGGCTATGGCAGGTAGCGGTATAACATGAAGAGCGTCTTTATCTCCCTTAACTCCCTTTGCTTCAAATCCAAGTTCGGTTGCCGCCTTTATCATACCCAGAACATTAGTCCCTTGCCTGTCAGTGCATGCAAGTTGTCTTATTTTTGCAACAGGTATTCCTATGTTATAGTGTGCGGCAACAGATGACAGACATGCCGCTCCGCAGTCTGTTATATCTTGTTGTTTGATATTAATTTTGGGCATTGGAAATAATTTTAGGATTGAACCAATCGTCTATTTTATCGTAAAGAAGTTGCCATAATGTTCTTTGTGTTAATGTAAATCGACCTGTTAATGTCATCCCTTTCCTCAGATTTGCCACGTAGCCGTTTTTGAGACATAGTTGCATGGAGTGCAATTTGCAACGGACAAGAAAGAATGTTTGATTTTCCGCTGTTCTTGGATTGTTGTCTATCTCGATAACTGTTGCTTTACCCAGCCCCCACTGATTGTAGTCAAAAGCATCGTATTGTACAGAGACATTTTGTCCCATAAAAATATATCCTATATCTTTGGGACTTACATAACATTCTGTTATAAGTTTGTCGTCTGGTGATATTTCAACCAGTTGCTGTCCGGAATATACAAATGTTCCGTCATCAAAATTGTATAAACAAATAGTTGTCCCTGATATCGGGGCTGTAATGTAATAGTGTTTTCTCTCTGTTTGTAACCTATCAACATTTGCTGTTGCTGATAGTAATTGGTTTGTTATGTTGATTTCCTCGTCACGCCATAAAAACAACTTGTTTTCTTTAAAAGATTCCAAGGTGGTTAAGGCTGATTCATACTGATCTTTGAATTGATGGTACTCAACGTCAGATATAGCCCCCATATCAAAAGCGCGTTTGTTGCGGTCAAACTCTCTTTTGGTTTGTTCTGCTTTTAATATTTTATCATCAAGAGCCTTCTTATAATCAAAAAAGGCTTGCTGGTATTTGTGCGTGCATAGTACATCTGATTGTTCGGTGCCTTTACATAAAATATCAAGATCATGTAAACGTTCAGAGTAGTCCTTTACAAGTTCTTCCTGCATCTGCAGTTCTGCGAGTAAAGCACGGTCATCAATAACTAACAATGTGTCACCCTCTTTTACTTGCTGATTGTTATGTAAATTGACGTATGTGATTTTTCCTCCTACTACGGAAACTATTTTATTGTTTTCCGTAATAGAACGTATTATTCCTCTGCTTTGGCTGGTAATATCCACTTTTATTAAAGGAAGTGAGATAAACAAGATTATCACCGCTGATAAAAAAATCCAGTAAATAGGATGTGACCCTTTACCGTATTTTGATTTGAACGATTGATATGTGTTTAGAATTTCAGAGGTGAATTGCATA
>JAZLHT010000155.1:0-1408 GCA_045616965.1 Candidatus Enterocola sp. | reverse complement strand
GTGTAACCCAATCGCCGGTCTCTGTGGCTGCGGCGTTTCTTGCACGGTCTTTTTGCTTCTGCATCTCAGCATTAAAGTCATCAAGGCTTACGGTAAGACCATTCTCTTTAAGAATAAGCTGCGTAAGGTCTATGGGGAATCCGAATGTATCGTACAAAGTAAAGGCATCAACACCTGTTATCTGACTGTTACCGTTTTTTTTGGTGTCCGTCATAATCTTGTCAAGCAAGCGGATACCTGTATCAAGAGTACGCAAGAACGCATTTTCCTCATCAGTTATTACCTTTACAATCAAATCTTTTTGAGCGGCTAATTCCGGATAAGCCTCACCCATATTCTCTATCAAAGCAGGAATCAACTTATACATAAAGGCATCTTTCTGACCTAAGAATGTGTATCCGTAACGTACTGCCCGTCTTAAAATTCTGCGGATTACGTAACCTGCTTTTGCGTTTGAAGGCAACTGACCATCTGTTATGGCAAACGCAATGGTACGTATATGGTCTGCTATAACACGCATAGCCACATCCGTCTTGTCATTTTTTCCATACTCACAGTCGCAAACCTCTCCCACTGCTTTAAGCAACGGTTGGAAAACATCTGTATCGTAGTTTGATTTTTTACCTTGTACTGCAACGCACAGACGCTCAAAACCCATGCCTGTGTCTATAACCTTCTTAGGCAACGCTTCCAAATGTCCGTCCGCCATACGGTTATACTGCATAAATACATTGTTCCAAATTTCTATGACTTGCGGATTATCTTTATTTACAAGGTCTTTACCTGCGATTTTTGATCTCTCATCATCGCTTCTTAAATCTATGTGAATCTCTGAACAAGGTCCGCAAGGCCCTGTATCACCCATTTCCCAAAAGTTATCATGTTTATTGCCGTTTATTATGCGGTCTTCCGGCAGATACTTAGCCCATATTTCGGCAGCCTCGTCATCACGTTTAAGGTCTTCGGCTCTGGCTCCCTCAAAAACAGTGGCATACAAACGGTCCTTATCAAGCTTAAGCACCTTTGTAAGATACTCCCAAGCCCATTCAATGGCTTCCTCTTTAAAATAATCGCCAAAACTCCAATTACCAAGCATCTCAAACATAGTGTGGTGGTACGTATCGTGTCCAACCTCTTCCAAATCGTTATGCTTGCCGCTTACTCGCAAACATTTCTGCGAATCAGCCACTCTTGAGTATTGAATAGGGTCATTACCCAAAATCACGTTCTTAAACTGGTTCATACCTGCGTTAGTGAACATAAGTGTTGGGTCGTCTTTAACCACCATTGGTGCAGAAGGCACTATTTTATGCCCTTTTGAAGCAAAAAAGTCCAAAAAGGACTTACGAATCTCTTTAGATGTCATCATATCTATTTTGAATTAGGTGTGCAAAGTTACTCATTTTTA
>JAZLHT010000154.1:0-3005 GCA_045616965.1 Candidatus Enterocola sp. | reverse complement strand
AAGGGTGTTGATATTATTGTTAACGGTTACAGGGTGTGCGAGGCTACCTGCACCACAGCGGAGGAGATTGAAAAGGCACTCAAAATCGGTACACC
The DNA here is from genome assembly GCA_045616965.1 of Candidatus Enterocola sp. Lineage (GTDB taxonomy): Bacteria > Bacteroidota > Bacteroidia > Bacteroidales > Paludibacteraceae > Enterocola. Next base: position 2,910 of record JAZLHT010000154.1, on the reverse strand, counting down.
TCGCAAATACTTTGAAGAGTGAATGTGAAGTTCAACGATAGAGCGAAATGGGGCGATGTGGGGCTTATATACCTGCACTGCCTGGCAGATGCTGACAAAGAAAAGGTAAAGGCGGAGGCACTTAAAAAGTACGGAATTAAAGACGGCTTTTACTCTTTGACTTTGGGGCATTTGCTGATATTGACGGAGGGCAAGGAGAATGTATTTAACTTGCAGAATGACGGCTCGGCATACGAGCATATATTTATTGACGAACTGACAAAGTTCATAGAGGGGTACTTCAAGACTTTGGAGAGTTACAGCGTTCCGCAGAATGCAGAGGAGAAAATGGCAAGCGGGCGGTGTGTTGAGGTTACAGGGGTTGAGGGGCTTTTGATTTTCTGCAAGAATTATTTTAATCTTCATAATTTCTCAAGTGCTGAAAACATAACACTTGCTGAAATTTTGATAGCGAAGAAAGACACTTACAATAATGCGGTTTTTGAAAGGGAAATAAATAAAATACAAATGCGAAAATATCATAAATAAATGGGTATAACGGAGAAGATAAAGGCGAGTGTGGAGAGTGCCACAGGCTTGACACTACACTATTATGATGAGGGCACTATTAATGCTATTCTTGATGCAACCCCCATGCCGTGCGCCTTTTATTATCTTTTGAAAGACACGGAGATAATAAGGGATAACGGGCAAATACGGGAGAGGGCGAATGTGGCTATTTTCTTTGTGAATAAGACCGATTTTGATTTTGACAGTGAGGAAAATGAGGCGATTATTAGCGATTTGAAGAAAAAGGCAAACATTTGGCTTACGCAGGTATTGAAAGATGCAAGTATAAAGGTTACAAGCGATGTACAGGCGACACGCCTATATAACGAGTTTGATGTTATTTTGACGGGTATAGGTTACAGGCTGACAATAGAAGAGATATACGGCTTTAACGCTTGCAAAGATATTGATTTTGAACCTACAAGGGTGCTTAATATCAACGATAACGGCTTATTTGATGTGCATTATTATTATTGGGTTAATGTAGATGTTCCAACGATTGACATTTATGAAAAAGAGGATTTTTTGCATATTGACGGCTTAAATATTTTTAATGATTATATTCTAATTGAGGAAAGTGAATAAAAAATGGCAGAATTTAACGGCATAAAGGCAGGCGGAAAAACTTATGAGATTTGGGCGACAAAGTCGCAGGTACAGGCTTTGAATAACACGGGCAATGCGGGGCTTGCGACGGAACTGCAAACCGGCAAGACGGCGATTGCAAACGCTATAACGGCAAAGGGCGGCACGGCACAGCCGACACAGAGCCTTGCGGAACTTGCGACAGATGTTGCAGATATACCCAACTATTCGGCATTTGCAAAATTGGCTGCAGTGTTGATGGAGCCCGTTGCCACTGACGCAACAATGGGGATTGTGAAAACAAACAAACTTGAAACAGCGGACATAACTGACCCATTTGGATTGTGCGAAAGTTTTAGAGAACGTTCATTTCAATATATGCTTATAACAAGTGTATCACTTCCTAACGTTACGAGTGTGGGTGAATATGCGTTTGGTAGTTGTGGTGCCTTGCAGAGTGTATCACTTCCTAACGTTACGAGTGTGGGTGCTTATGCGTTTAATGGTTGTGGTGCCTTGCAGAGTGTATCACTTCCTAACGTTACGAGTGTGGGTGCTTATGCGTTTAGAAGTTGTGGTGCCTTGCAGAGTGTTGAATTTCCTAACGTTACGAGTGTGGGTGATTCTGCGTTTGGTAGTTGTGGTGACTTGCAGAGTGTTGAATTTGGCAAATTATTGTCATTTGGCCCCACAAATACATTCAGATATTGCTATATACTTGCAAAAATCACAATCGGAGCAGGTACAGATATAAATCTGAATTTTTCAACTTGGTCGCCTTCCTCATTACCTGCAAGAGAAAACGAGCAGTTTAACATAGATTTTGTGGAGGGGATAATCAACAACCTTTATGACTACTCAACAGGTACTGCCCATACGCTTACATTGTCCGCAAACGTAATGGGCAGATTGACGGCTGATACAATAGCGTTGGCGAATGCCAAAGGCTGGAACATAGCATAACTTTTAAATACAAAAGATTATGAACGGAAAAAGACAAATACCAACAAGTCACGATAATTGGCTCTTTCAAGATTTTAGCGAAAATGAGAGGGTTTTCAGCAAAGAGGTATTTCTTGCTGATAATGCCGAAGAGTGGGCGGAGTGTACAAACGAGGAGAAAGAGGAGTGGGAAAGGCAGCACCAACCCGAACAACCCGAACCAGAACAATAAATTATTACGGCAATGGACGAAGGTAGAAAATTCAAGATAGCGAATGAGATACGCTTTTATGTGCTATTCGCATTGGCGGCATTTCTTTTAATTAAAGGCTTTTATGAGCCACCCGTAGGCGAGATAGCGAAGTCAGTTATGTGGGTTGCGGCAGGACTGACCACACTTGGTGCGTGTATGGTAGGTGTTGACGTAAAGGGCATAATAAGGGAGATACGGCTTTGGAGCCAGCAGAATGAGGAGTTTGTGGAGAGGCATATCAACGGCGGTAAGGAGAACAAAGGCGAGCAGGTATGAAAGTAGGCGACAGAGTGAGGGTTAGAGTACACACCCTCAACATAGACATAACGAGAGAGGCGGATATTGTGCATATCAAAGGGTGCCGTGTGACGGTGACATTTGACAACGGTATGAGCATCAACACGCACGAGAGCAATATTGCTAGCATTGTTAGTAAATGTTGATAACTAACCGCATCTAATTCAGTGATTTAAGTTAAATTTGTAATGTTGAAACTATGAGAAAATAACGCTATGAAGAACTACTTTACTATTACGGAACTTTGTGAGAGCGACACCGCAAGAGCGAGAGGCATAGATAAC
>JAZLHT010000153.1:0-22053 GCA_045616965.1 Candidatus Enterocola sp. | reverse complement strand
GTCAAGGGTCAAGGATCAAGGCACAAGGGTCAAGGATCAAGGGACAAGGAATATGGAACAGTTAGAAAACACTGTCAACTGTCAACTTTCAACTTTCAACTTCTCTGAAGGAGAGATATTGTGTATTGACAAGCCTTTGTATTGGACTTCTTTTACACTTGTGGGACGTGTAAGGTGGGCGGTTTCCAAATATACAGGCACTAAGAAAGTTAAGGTAGGGCATGCAGGTACGCTTGACCCGCTTGCTACAGGGGTTATGATTATATGCACAGGAAAGGCAACCAAGCGTATTGATGAGTTGCAGGCAGGAACTAAGGAGTATGAGGCTACTCTGTGCTTGGGTGCTGTCACCCCATCGTTTGATATGGAACATCCTGTATCGGAGACTTTTCCTACGGAGCATATAACAAGTGATATGGTGGAGAGTGTGCTAAAGGGTTTTGAGGGTGATCAACAGCAGATACCGCCACTGTTTTCAGCCGTAAAAGTTGATGGCAGAAGGGCTTATAAGTATGCAAGGGGCGGCGAGGCTGTAGAGATTAAGCCTAAGACCATAACTATAGAGCGTATAGAACTTCTTGATTACTCAATGCCTTACATAAAGATAAGGGTTGTATGTAGCAAGGGAACTTATATAAGGGCTCTTGCCCGTGATATAGGTCAGGCACTTGATAGTGGGGCATACCTTACAGAGTTAAGGCGCACAAGGGTAGGAGATATCAGTATAGATAAATGTATGACGTTCAGGCAGTTTAAGGAGATGTTAGGGCAGAACGATGATGACCTTGCCCTGTATGATAAGACCAAACAAGAACGTACGGGGAAAACAATAATATAAAATATTTATGACTAAACTTTCACAATTTAGAATTAAGATTCCTGGTGATTTGATTGCAATGCAGCCTGCTCAGCACAGAGATGAAGCCAGATTGCTTGTGGTAAGCAAGGATACAGGCAAAATTGAGCATCGGGTTTTTAAGGACGTGGTTGATTATTTCTCAGATGGAGATGTGTTTGTATTTAATGACACCAAGGTTTTTCCAGCCAGGCTCTGTGGAAACAAAGAGAAGACCAACGCCTTTATTCAAGTGTTCCTGCTTAGGGAACTGAACCCCGATTTACGTCTGTGGGATGTTCTTGTGGACCCTGCCCGTAAAATAAGGATTGGCAATAAGCTCTATTTTGGAGAGGATAACTCTATGGTGGCTGAGGTCATAGATAACACCACATCAAGGGGTAGAACTCTTAGATTTCTATATGATGGTGATCATGAGAGCTTTAAGCGTGATTTGTACGATTTAGGAAAGCCACCTCTACCTGATGATTTTATAAAGTTACGTGATATTCAGCCAGAAGATTTTGAGAATTATCAGACCATATATGCTAAAAATGAGGGTGCGGTGGTAGCGCCTGCATCGGGTCTGCATTTCAGCCGTGAACTTATGTTACGACTGCAAATCAAGGGTATTGTGCCTTCTTATCTTACATTGCATTGCGGTCTTTGTAATTGTGCTGAGATAGATGTGGAGGATCTTACAAAATATAAGATGGATTCAGAGCAAATGTTTGTTAGCGAGGAGCTTGTAAAAACGGTCAACGGTGCCAAAGATGAAGGTTGTAAAGTATGTGCGGTTGGAACTTCTGTAATGCGTGCTCTGGAAACAGCTGTCTGCACCAACGGAATGCTTAAGCCATACGAGGGATGGACTAATAAATTCATATTCCCTCCATACGATTTTTCTGTGGCAACGTCGATGATAGCGAACTTCTATAGTTCAGAATCGCAACTTCTAATGATGACTGCGGCGTTTGGCGGATATGAAAACATAATGAATGCATATCATGAGGCAATAAGAGAGAAATACAGATTTGGTATTTATGGTGATGCCATTCTTATTATTTGACGTAACTATTTGGTGAATCAATAAAAATAGACTAAATTTGTGCCCTAAAACCTGAAATTATAAAAATTTTACAATACTATTATGCAAAACAAAGGATTTGTCAGAGTTATAGCCATTGCAATGGCTTTGGTGTGTTTGTTTTACCTCTCGTTCAATGCTGTTACTTCTTACTACAACAATAAGGCTGTAGAAGTATCAGGTGGAGACAAGAATGCCGAATACCACTATCTTGACTCTATGTCCACAGAAAAAGTGTGGCTAGGTTACACTCTTAAAGAGTGCCGTGAGAATGAATTGAACCTTGGTCTTGACCTTAAGGGCGGTATGAACGTTATTTTGGAGGTTTCAGTTCCGGATATAGTTCGCAATTTATGTAATGACACTAAGAATGAGCAATTTAATAAGGCTATGGAAATGGCGGTTGCTCGTCAGACAGAAAGCCAAAAAGATTTTTTAGACTTGTTTAAAGAGGCGTTTGAAGAGATAGACAAAGATGCTAAAATGTCAACTTTGTTCTACTCATATACCATCAAGGATAAGATTTCTCAAAAGAGTACCAATGATGAGGTTGTGGCTGTTCTGCGTGATGAAGTCAACGCAACAGTTGATAACTCTTTTAACGTCTTGCGTACCCGTATAGACCGTTTTGGCGTGGTGCAGCCTAATATTCAGCGTCTTGAGACAAATGGACGTATTCTTATAGAGTTGCCTGGTGTGAAGGAGCCTGAGCGTGTCCGCAAACTTTTGCAAGGTAGTGCATCTCTTGAGTTTTGGGAGACATATAACCTTACAGAGATTTATCCTCAGTTAGAGGCTGCTAATGCTGCAGTAAGAGACTATTTGGCTGCATCAGAGAACTCCGTTGCAGAGGAAGAGATTGCCGAAGTCAAAGAAGATGCAAAAGCACCTGTTGCCGTAGAGGGCGATTCTTTGATGGCTCAGATTGCCACATCAAACACAGCCGCACAGGATACAGCTAAAATTATGGCTCAATTTGCAAAAGAGAATCCACTATTCAGCATACTTCAATTGAGTCAATATAACGGACAACTTTCTCCTACTCCTGCAATAGGGGTTGTAAGTGTGCGTGATACAGCTACTGTAACAAAATACCTGTCGCTACGTCAGGTTAAGGAGGTTCTTCCTCGTGACCTTGCTTTCCGTTGGACTGTAAAGCCTGTTGACAAAAAAGGTCTCTATTATGAACTTGTAGCCATAAAAATTACAAGCCGTGACGGCAAGGCTCCTCTTGGCGGTAATGTAATTACTGATGCCAAAGATGAGTTAAGCCAGTTTACAGCGGCTTGCACGGTAAGTATGTCTATGAATCCTGAGGGTGCCAAGACTTGGGCTCGACTTACTAAAGAGAACATTGGCAGAAGCATAGCCATTGTGCTTGACAATATGGTGTATTCTTTCCCTAATGTAAACTGCGAGATTACAGGCGGAAGGTCAGAGATATCCGGTAATTTTACTCCACAGGAGGCGAAAGACCTTGCCAATGTGCTCAAATCCGGTAAAATGCCTGCTCCGTCACGTATCGTTCAGGAAGATATTGTAGGCCCTTCTCTTGGTCATGAGGCTGTGACACAGGGTATGTGGTCTTTTGTGATAGCGTTCGTTGTTGTAATGCTCTACATGATATTTATGTATGGTGGTGTTCCAGGTCTTATAGTTGACGCCGCATTGCTTATAAATGTATTCTTCCTTATAGGTATTCTTGCATCGTTCAAGGCTGTGCTTACACTACCTGGTATAGCAGGTATTGTTCTTACAATGGGTATGGCTGTAGATGCCAATGTGCTTATCTATGAGCGTATTAAGGAGGAACTTGCCGCTGGTAAGCAGCATAAGACGGCTGTCAATGAGGGTTACAAGAACGCATTGAGTGCCATCATAGACAGTAACGTAACTACAATTCTTACAGGTATAATCCTGTTCTACTTTGGTACAGGTCCTATCAAGGGATTTGCAACCACTCTTATCATAGGTATTATTACTTCATTCTTTACAGCAGTGTTCATCACCCGTCTTATCTGGACATCGATGACTGAGAGCGGTAAGGCTTCTAACTATACATTCACAACAGCCGTTTCAAAGGGTCTGCTTGAGGGAGTGAATGTTAATTGGATAGGAATCAGAAAGAAAGGTTATATTGTTATATCTTGCATCCTTCTTGCTTGTGTTGTATCGTTGGTATTCCACGGTCTTAACAGCGGTATTGACTTTACAGGTGGTAGAAACTATGTTGTAAGGTTTGAGCAAAAGGTTAATACAGAAGACGTGGAGGCACTTCTGCAAAAGGGATTCGGTGAGGCATCTGTATCTGTAATAACCATAGGTACAGAAGATCAGGTAAGAATAACCACTAACTACAAAATAGAGTCTAACTCTAAGGATGTAGATGATGAGGTTGAGGATATTATATATAGCAGCCTTGCACCTATGATTGCAAATGAGGCTGTTACCAAGGATATGTTTATCAGTGGCTATGTCGTAAACGACGGCATTCCTTCTAAAAGCACCGATACGGAGGTCTCAACTCTTGGCGTTCAGAGTTCGCAGAAGGTTGGTCCTGCCATTGCTGATGACATCAAGCGTGATGCGGTTCTTGCCGTTCTGTTCTCTCTGATAGGTATATTCCTATATATATTGATTCGTTTCCGTAACGTGTCATACAGTTTGGGTGCGGTGGTGGCTCTTGCCCACGATACTTTGATTATTTTGGGAACTTACTCATTGTTCTATGCTATAATGCCGTTCTCAATGGAGATAGACCAATCATTCATTGCCGCTATCCTTACAATCATAGGTTACTCAATTAACGATACTGTGGTTGTATTTGACCGTGTGCGTGAGGTTAGGAGTCTGTATCCTACAAGAAATGCGAAGGATATAATCAATTCCGCTGTTAATGCAACATTGATACGTACATTCTCCACCTCATTCTCAACATTCATCGTGTTGCTTGTGATATTCCTGTTAGGTGGTGAAACTATACGAGGATTTGTATTTGCACTTATGATAGGTGTCATTGCAGGTACTGTTTCAACATTGTTTGTAGCAGTTCCAATATCGTACGATGCCGCTAAGAAAAAGCAGATAAAAGCTGAATAATAGTGACGTTTTTGCAGAAAAGATGGTGCTTTTAAAAAAAGTGCCATCTTTTTTTTGTATTTTTGAATATTTTTGCTTAAATTGCACTCTGATTGATTTTGTACAACCTAAATATTTTATATACTATGAAAAAATTATTTACTTTACTGGTAGTGATTGGTGTTGTACTATGTACGAATGCACAAGTTACAACGAATCCATCGTTCATAACCCAAACTTATTCTAATACGTTTGAAGTGGTGTTTGATGCTTCAAAGGGTGCAGGTGGTATGAAAGGTGCAGAAACTTGCTTTGCACATACGGGAGTTATTCTGAAAGGTGGTACACAATGGTCTCATGCTTCAACATGGGGTGATAACAGTGATAAGTACAAGCTGGAATCCATTGGCCAAGATTTATGGAAACTTACCATTACAGACGGAATTGCTTCTTATTATGGATTGAAAGAAGGTGAAATCCCCGAGAAACTTATGTTTGTTTTCCGTACAAAAGATAACAGTCCTCAATCAGAGGATTTGGAGTATGTATTGTACGAGGACGGTAAGCAGGGTGTTTCAATAAAAGGAGTGGAAGACGGTGGAGCGTATTATACAGGTTCGCAACTTAACATCAATGTGGAGACTATATTGACCGCTGATATATCACTTTCAATAAATGGTGAGGAGGTTAAATCAGTAGCACAATCAAGTAAGTTGGATTATAGCCTGAATTTAGAAAATGCAGGAACTTATAATGCTAATGTTACTGTCATTACGGGAGGGGAAAAGACAGATAAATCAGTTACATTTTATTGTATTAAACCTACAGAAGACAGACCATTGCCCGATGGTGTTAAAGAGGGAATAAACTATTTGGGTAATGGTGAGGTTACGCTTGTGCTTAGGGCACCTCTTTCTGAGGATGTGTTTATCTTAGGCGATTTTAACGGTTGGGTGTTGAATGAGGACTACCACGCATACAGAGCCAATGTTTTATTGGAAGATGAAAAGAATGATTCCATAGACACAAAGACGGATAAGACTACACGCTTCTTCTGGCGTACATTTAAGGTTGATGACCCTAAGAAGAAATATGCATATCAGTACTATGTGGATAGTAAGGTTAAAATCAGCGACCCTTATACAAAGGTGGTTCTTGACCCTTGGAATGATAATTCCATTAGGGTTAGCAAACAGCCTAACCTGCCTAAATTAGCAGATATTAAAGGCTTAGGCTATGATGGTGTAGTGTCTGTTCTTGAACTTGAAGATGATGACCCATACCAGTGGAGCCAGGAAGGTCTTGATTTCAAGATTGAGAATCCTAAGGATTTGATGATATACGAGTTGCACATACGTGATTTTTCACCAAAGAAGAGCCTTCAGGCTGTAATAGATTCTTTGGATTACTTAAAGAAACTTGGTATCAATGCCATAGAACTTATGCCTGTTACAGAATTTGACGGCAACGACAGTTGGGGTTATAACCCTAACCATTTCTTTGCATACGATAAGGCGTATGGTGCACGTAATGTATATAAGCAATTTATTGATATATGCCATCAGAATGGAATCGCCGTGATTTTGGATATGGTGTTTAATCATGCTACCGGCATTTTCCCATTTGCCAAACTATATTGGGGAGGCAGTGCCCCTACTGCAGATAACCCTTGGCTTAACCAAGAGGCAAAACACCCTGCCAATGTGTTCAATGATTTTAATCATGAATACGTAGGTACCCGTAAATATTTTAAGGAAGTGCTTAAATATTGGCTTGAAGAGTATAATGTGGATGGTTTCCGTATGGACCTTTCAAAAGGTTTTACGCAAAAGAAGACAAATAATTATGATGCATGGGCTAAGTATGACAAACAGCGTGTCTCCATCTTGAGAGAGTATTATGATGCTGTCCATAATACAGATGAAAATGCTGTGTTCATTCTTGAGCATTTGGCAGAATTTGATGAGGACAAGGATTTGTCTAAGTGCGGTATGTTGCCGTGGCGTAATATGAGTAACGCATACCAGCAATCTGCAATGGGCTGGCCGTCTGACAGCAGATTTGTGGATTCAGACAATGGAAAAGAAGGAGGAATGTTTACAGACGGATGGATAGGATATGGCGAGAGCCATGATGAGGAGCGTTGTTTCTACAAAGCCAAGGCATACGGCAATGGTAATTTAAAGTCAGATTCCATATCAAGGCTTGCGCGTGTGCCGTTGAATGTGGCTTTTGAAATGCTTATTCCAGGACCTAAAATGATGTGGCAGTTTGGTGAGTTGGGCTATGACTTTTCTATAAATTGGTGTACAGACGGCAAGATTAAAGATGATTGCCGTACATACCAGAAATACAGCCCTTGGTCCACCAATCTTAATTGGCAGAACGATATATTGAGAATGAACGCCTATAGAGAGTGCTGTAAGGTTTTAAATCTGCGTAACAAATATCCTCAAGTGTTCCGTAAAGAGAACTTTAAATCTGAAAATTGTGCTGCAACAGATTTTACAAAACCAAGAAGAATGACATTTACATACGATGATATAGAGGATCCAAATAATAGTGTTGTGATAATGGTTATCGGTAATTTTGACGCTTCATCGGCGATGATGGTTCCTGGAAATTTCCCAAATGCAGGAACTTGGTACGATTGTTTGAATGATACTCAATTTGAGGTAAAGCGTCTGAATAAGACAATTTCTGTGCAACCTGGGGAACTTAAGATTTTTTCAAGCCGCAAACTTGAGATGCCGGTAGAAATTGAAGAGGAGATGTCAGACAACGGTGCAATTATAGTTTATCCTACGGAGGTGGAGGATTTTGTATATGCTAAGTCAATGGACGATATCAAGTTAATGGAGGTCTGCTCTCTTGGTGGCACACCTGTGGTATCTGCACAGAATACAGATAAGATGGATTTGTCAAATTTGCAGTCCGGCAATTATATCCTTTTAGTTTCAACAGAGTATAACACTAATGTAGTCAGAATAATAAAAAAATAAGTATTATGAAAAACATTATATGTAGATTAAGTGTATTGGCATTTGCCGTACTGTTATGTGCTATGGGCACTTCATGTAAAAAAAGTGATAGCGATTCTAAGAATAAGACTCAAGATGAAATTGAGAAATCTTGGCCTGATATTCTTACTACAGAATCCGGTACATTTGTCAAGATTCAGCGTAATATCACAGAAGATTTCTTTATGGGTTCGGAAAATGGTACTCCTTCCGAGCAGCCTATGCATAAAATAAGATTTTCAAAATCTTTCTATATGGCTACAACAGAAGCCACACAGCAGTTGTGGAAGAGTGTTATGGGCAGCAATCCTTCAGATGATTCTAATAAGGGAGATGATAACCCTGTAGATAATGTGTCCTACAATGATATTATGACATTTATAAAGAATTTAAATGAGCAGACAGGCAGAGAGTACCGTTTGCCCACTGAGGCTGAGTGGGAATATGCTGCAAGAGGCGGTATAATATCACAAGGTTTTATTTATGCAGGAAGTAACGATGCTGATGAGGTGGCTTGGTGCAATAGCGAAGATGAAAAATCTCATCCTGTAGCAAGTAAAAAGGCTAACGAATACGGTTTGTATGATATGAGTGGCAATGTTTGGGAGATATGTGGAGATAAAATGTCTCCGTATCAACCTGACGAGCAATTGGATCCTGTTGGATCGTCAGGGAACTGTGCTATGAGAGGTGGTTGCTTTGATGGTGAAACAAGCGAATTGAGAACTACGGCAAGATCGGGAATAAAGAGTGGTGAAAAGTACTATAATATAGGATTCAGGCTTGTTCTTTCCAAACCATTGGATAAGGAGTTGAAAAAACGTTAGAAATGTCCTTTTTATTATTCAGTGCAGTTAGTGCATATATTTATGTGTTTTCTGTCTGAAAACACTTGATTTTTGAATTTTGACGCCTTTTGGGAGTGTGTCACTCTGTAAAAGGCGTCTTTGTTTATTGTATTTGAGAATATATTGCCGTAACTATGGGTACTGTTTTTGTCAAAACAGCAGGGTAATATATTCCCGTCTGTAGTTATAACAATGCCGCTTGCCGATCTCCAGCATTTGTTTCTTAATTTTTGTTTTAGCGTCAATGACTCTTCTTTATAGCGGCTATGCTTGTTGTATTTAGGCATAAGCGGGTCTAATGTATAGAATTGTGCTGTTTTGAATGTCACTTTCCAAACGTTAAGTTTTTTTCCTAATTGTTTCACTTGCTGAATTTCATTTTCAGTAGTACTTAACAATAAACACTGTAATTCTACTTTTAGCCCAGCTCTTACAGCATTGCTGACTCCTTCTATTACAGTGTTGAAATTCCCCCCGATTCTGTATTTTTCATAACTTTCAGGTGTAGCTCCGTCAATACTTACTATAAGTTTGCCTAATCCCGCTTTTTTTAGAGCTATGGCGGTGGCATTGTCTAAAAAATGTCCGTTTGTGGAAACAGATGTGCGGATATGGTGCATGGTTGCAAATTCAACCATTTGCGGCAATTCTTTGCATAGGAACGGCTCTCCTTGAAAATACAGGTTAAGATAACATAGTTCAGGCGACATGGCGGTTATTATGTCGCAGAATTTATGTAGTTCAAATGTTTGCGGATGTTTTTTTATGATCCCTAATCCGGTAGGACATTGTGGACAATGGAGATTGCAATAGTTGGCCGGCTCTATAGATGCGGTAACGGGCAGCCCCATTGTATGGTCTCTATGCGTAATGCAAGAGACAATGTATCCAATAGTAACTTTTAAAAGATTGATGTATCGGGAAATATGTCGCATAACAAACATAAAAGTGTTATTTTGGTTACAAATTTGGTTTTTTTATGGCTAAAAAACCAATTTTTAACAAAAAAAATCATAAAAAGTTGTGGTTTTATACAACATATAAAAAAAATATGTATATTTGCACTTTAATATTTAAGCAATTTTTTTACACAATTATTTATATTTTAGTTATGAAAAAACAATTGATTCGTTTGAGTTTAGGCGTGGTGCTTGTTTCAATGCTTGCATCTTGCGCCAAGTTAGGAGACATGAAGCCAGAGTTCTTCGCAGTTAATCCTAACCCACTAGAAGTTAAGGCTGGTAAGGTAGAGGGTAAAATCACCGCTACATTCCCAGAGAAGTATTTTGTTAAGAAGGCTACCGTAGAGGTGACACCTGTCCTCAGATATGAGGGAGGAGAAGCATTAGGTCAGCCGGTTACATTCCAGGGTGAGAAGGTATCAGGTAACAATGAGTCTGTACAATACAAGGTCGGCGGTACTTACACAATGCCATTCTCATTTGATTACGTTCCTGCTATGGCTAACTCAGTTCTTACATTACGCTTTAAAGCTACTGTAAAGGATAAAGAGGTTTCGATACCTGATGTTGACATTGCAGTAGGCTGTCTTGCTACATCTACTTTGGTTGATGCTAAGAATGTTAAGCCTGCATACGCAAAGGATAACTTTGTTCGCGATACTAAAGAGTACACAGAAGCTGACATTATGTTTGCTATCCAACAGTCAAATGTTAAGACAAATGATGATGTTAAGGCTATGCAGAAGGCTCAAAAAGATGCTGAGGCTTGCGATAAGCGTACGGTTGACGGCATCGCAGTAGTATCTGCCGCTTCTCCTGATGGTGGTGCTGAACTTAATGAGAAACTTGCTGCCGCTCGTCAGAAAAATACATTGTCATTCTTGAAACAGCAAAAGAATCAAGCCGCTCTTGACGCTCAGTATATTGCTCAAGACTGGGAGGGTTTCCAAAAACTTGTTCAAGAGTCTAGCGTAAAAGACAAAGACCTTATACTTCGTGTTCTTGGTTCATACGCAGATAGCGAGACTCGTGAGAAAGAGATTAAGAACTTGTCTGCAGCTTATACAGAGTTGGCTTCTGACATTCTTCCTAAACTTCGTCGTTCTCACATGACTCTTACTGTAACTCTTAAGGGTAAAACAGATGAGGAGATTCTTGCTCTTGCCGCAAGCAATCCAGACAGTTTAAACGTTGAGGAGCTTATGTATGCTTCTAAACTTGCTTGCCAAGCAGGTAATAAGGCTGATGCTGCTAAGTTTACAGAGGCTAATGCAAAGCAGAACGCTTCTGACTGGAGAACTCAAAACAACCTTGGTGCACTTGATTTTGCCGCAGGTAAGATAGATGCTTCTAAGGAGGCTCTCAAGGCTTCTGCCGCTAATGGTGGTCAATCTACTCCTGAGTACAATTTCAATATGGGTCTTATAGCTTTGTCAGAGAATAATACTTCTTCTGCTGCTGAGAGCTTCGGTAAGGCTGCCGGTATTGAGAACTTAAATGAGGCTCAAGGTACATTGGCTATCGCTACAGGTGATTATGCAAAAGCTGTTCAATCATTTGGCAATACAGCATCTAACAATGCCGCTCTTGCTCAATTGCTTGCAAACAACAACGATAAAGCTAAATCAATTCTTAACAGCATAGAGCAAAAAGATGCTACAACATATTATTTGTTGGCTATCTGTGCTGCTCGTTCTGCTCAAGATGTAGATTTGTTTGCTAACTTGAAGCAAGCAGTTGCTCTTGACAATGCTTATGCAGCACGTGCTAAGAGTGATCTTGAGTTCTCTAAATATTGGGCAGTTGCCGGATTTACAGAGGCAGTTAAGTAATTTGGTTAAACAGATATGAAAAAGAGCAGGGTTTAAGCCCTGCTCTTTTTATGTGTAGGCAAAAAAACAGGGGAGCGAAACTCGCTCCCCTGTTTTTTGCGTTTGCTTTATTTTGCTACGTCACTGTCAATGCCTTTTTTCATTACAATTCCGTGAACTATCGCTCCGGCAACAATTAGAACGGCTCCAATAGCAAGTGTTGTATTTGTTTCACATGCTAAAAAGAATGGGATAATAAGTGCTAATACACCTAATAATACGATTATAACTCCAATGTGTTTCATAGTTTTTATATATTTTGTGTTTTTTGTTCTCTATCAGGATACAAAGAAACTAATAATTTTATAAAATTAAAAGTTTTTAGGTCATTTTTTTTATGATATGGATCAAACACCCAATAAATCATCTTCGCTGTCGCTTTCAATCCTTAAATTGTCAATGATGAAATCTTGTCTTTCTGGTGTGTTTTTGCCCATATAGAAGCTTAAAAGATTTGATACAGAATCTTCTTTTTTAATTGACACAAGGTCTAATCTGATGCCTTTCCCTATAAAATCTCCAAATTCATCGGGTGAGATCTCTCCTAAACCTTTGAATCTGGTTATTTCTGCTGAATCCCCTAATTTATTTATAGCCTCTATTCTCTCTTCGTCTGTGTAGCAGTAGTATTTCTCTTTTTTGTTTCTAACTCTGAACAATGGTGTTTGAAGGATATACACATGCCCCATCTTTACCAAATCAGGAAAGAACTGTAAAAAGAAATTTAGCATTAGCAGCCTTATATGCATTCCGTCGTCATCTGCATCGGTGGCTATGATAACCTTATTGTATCTAAGCCCGTCAAGTCCGTCCTCTATGTTAAGTGCCGCTTGTAACAGATTGAACTCTTCGTTTTCATATACTACTTTTTTTGTGAGTCCGTAACTGTTAAGTGGTTTTCCTCTAAGACTGAATACAGCTTGCGTGTTTACATCACGGCTTTTTGTTATGGAACCGCTTGCAGAATCGCCCTCGGTTATAAAGATTGAACTTGCAAGGCGTTTTTCTTCATCTTTGCCATCGTTTAAGTGGAAGCGGCAGTCACGCAGTTTTGTATTATGTAGATTGGCTTTTTTTGCTCTATCTTTGGCTTGTTTTGAGATTCCCGCTATCGCTTTGCGTTCACGTTCCGCATCCTGTATTTTCTTGTTTATGATTTCTGCTACATCAGGATTCTTGTGCATGAAATTATCAAGTTCCTTTTTTAGGAAATCAGATACATACTTGGCAATTGACGGACCTTCGGGACCCATATCTTTTGATCCTAATTTAATTTTTGTCTGCGATTCAAACACAGGCTCCTCAACACCTATGGATATAGAAGCGCAAAGTCCGCTTCTTATATCGGAGTACTCCATATTCTTATTAAAGAACTCCTTTATGGTGCGTGCGTAAGCCTCTCTTAATGCACTTTGGTGGGTGCCGCCCTGTATGGTGTATTGTCCGTTTACAAAAGAGTAGTACTCCTCTCCGTATTGATCTGTATGGGTGAATGCAACCTCTATATCGGGTCCTTGCAGATGTACAATAGGGTATAGCGTCTCTGCGGTCACCTTCTCATTCAGAAGGTCAAGCAGTCCGTTCTTTGAAATAAATTTGGTTCCGTTAAATGTAAGGGTAAGACCTGGGTTGAGGTAGCTGTAGTTGCGGAGCATATCCGCTATTATATCCTCTTTATAGTTATACTTGCCAAATAGTTTCTCTCCATTGTCAGGGGTGAACTCAATGAAAGTTCCGTTCTTCTCATCGGTGGCTTCCAAATCCCACTCCTTAACAAGTTTCCCTTCTGCAAAATCGGCACGTTTGGCATATCCGTCACGATATGATATGGCGGTAAATGTGCTTGAAAGTGCGTTTACTGCTTTCGTTCCCACGCCATTAAGTCCAACGCTTTTTTTAAATACAGCGGAATCATATTTGGCACCTGTGTTCATTATGGACACACAGTCTATAAGTTTGCCCTGCGGAATGCCTCTGCCATAATCACGTACACATATAGTCTTGTCATTGAGGGTGATGTCTATGCGGTTACCAAAATTCATTCTAAACTCATCAATAGAGTTGTCAATAACCTCTTTAAGCAGCACGTAGATGCCGTCGTCGGCATAATTGCCATCACCAAGTTTGCCGATGTACATACCTGGCCTAAGCCTTACATGCTCTAACCCTTCCAACGTAATGACGTGGTCTTCACTATATATTGCAGGTGATTCTTCCATATCTTACAAAGATACAAAAAAATATATTACAAAACAACTGTTTTTGCCAAAAAGATTAGCAACATTATTGCCAAAAATGTGTAGAATAGTATTTTATGAGCGGTGGAATTGCTTTTCTCAACGTATATGGATAGTGGAATACTTACAAAAATAAGTGTAAGAGGCTCTCCTATAAGTATTGACAGCAAGATTATTATAAAGGTGAACAGTACAGATGACCTGAACTGTATGCTTTGTTTCTGATAGCTTAATGCGTATGCAACCAGTGAGCATAGTGTATACACCCCGATGCAACCATACGCAATAATGTCAGCCATTCTTAAATTGGTGAATATGGGGTGAATGGTAATGCTTGTAACATAATGCTGAAACATACATAGATCATCACAAAAATAATAGTATGCCGCAATTATGCCAAAAGGCAGTCCCAATCCAAACAGGCAAGCCGTCAGATTTCTGGCACTCAATGCGTCAAATATGCTGAATCCTAATATAAAAGCAGGAATAATCCAAATAACTGATTGGTCTATAAAGAATGATACGGACAGAATAAACATTACGTCAAACACCCGCCATACAGTATCTTTGTTCTTGTAAAGGGTTAAGGTGATGAGATAGGATATGAGAATTAAAATAGAGCAGATGAAACCTTTATACCATCCGTCTGTAAAGTCTGATGTACCACAGCATAATGTTATGAATAATGCAGGTGCAATAAAGTTATCTTTTATGACCTTAGAGGTGTAGCAAGCCCATATTACCAATGCGGAAGACACAATAAAAAACAATGGGGTAAGTATTTTCACGTCAAGACTGTACCTGCCCAATATTACAGGTGCACACATTGCCAAGAATGTAACGACTGTTATTACACTTGCCGTTACAACGCTAAGCAATTGTGTTTCTGTCCTGTGCCTGTACATTTGTTATTTCAGGTCAAAACCTATATCACGTCTGAAGTATTTTCCGTCAAAGTCAATAGTGCGGGCTGCATCAAATGATTTTTTAAGAGCGGCATCCTTGGTATCGCCGTAGGAGCTTATAGCAATAACCCTGCCTCCGCTTGTAACTACGGCAGAGTCTTTAATGGCTGTTCCTGCGTGGAATACAACACTGTCAGTAACCTTATCTGTGCCTGTAATGACTTTCCCTTTCTGATATGCCTCAGGGTATCCACCCGATACAAGCATTACTGTAACAGCATAGCGTGGGTCTTTCTCTATGGTGCGGCTTTTTAAAGTTCCGTCAGCCACGGCTTCAAACAAATCCACTATATCATTTTTCAGACGTAGCATAACAGACTCAGTTTCAGGGTCTCCCATACGTGCATTATATTCAATTACATACGGATTTCCACCCACATTTATAAGCCCGAAGAAAACAAAACCCTTATAATCAATTTTCTCTGCGTACAGACCGTCTATTGTAGGCTTTATAATTGTTTTCTCCACTTTGTCCATAAACTCTTTAGTGCAGAAACTTACGGGAGATATGGAGCCCATACCGCCAGTGTTAAGCCCTTTGTCGCCCTCGCCAATACGTTTGTAATCCTTGGCTTCGGGCAGAATAACATAATCCTTGCCATCGGTAAGCACAAACACGCTGCACTCTATGCCACTTAAGAACTCCTCTAACACAACAGTGGCGCTTGATGCACCGAATTTTCCGCCTAACATCTCATCAAGTTCTTTGTATGCCTCTTCAAGAGAATCTATTATAAGAACACCCTTGCCAGCTGCCAATCCGTCTGCCTTTAGCACATACAGGGCCTTCATTTGTTTAAGAAACGCTTTGCCTTCGTCTAAATTGGAGGCGTTTACAGAGAGATATTTGGCGGTAGGTATATTATGCCTCATCATAAACTGTTTGGCAAAATCCTTGCTGCCCTCCATTTGTGCTCCAAACTTTGAAGGACCTATTACTGTTATGCCGCATAAATTCTTATTGCCCTTAAAGTAGTCATAGATACCTTTTACAAGTGGGTCTTCAGGTCCTACAACCACCATTTTTACATTATTCTCTACGGCAAACTTACCTATGGCATCAAAATCGTCTGCCTTGATGGGTACGTTTACACCTACATTGCATGTGCCTGCATTGCCTGGGGCGATAAACAGTTTGTCAACTTTCTTGCTTTGCGCAATTTTCCAAGCCAAGGCGTGCTCACGTCCGCCGGAACCTAATAATAATATATTCATATGGTTGTTTTTTATTCGTTTCACTCATAAAAAAGGGTCAAGGGTCAAGGATAAAGGGTCAAGGATAAAGGGTCAAGGGTCAAGGATAAAGGGTTAAGGACTTGTACCTTGTTCCTTGTTCCTTGTTCCTTAGCACCGCAAGGTGCTAAATCTATATCCTTGTGACATCCAATATTCTATGGCTTTAGGTAGGGCGTACTTCATATTCTTTTGTGCCTTGACTGAATCATGGAACACCACAATGGAACCGTTTCTGCCATATTTTTTTGCTATGTTAAATACCTTCTCTCCACTAAGTTTAGGGTTGTAGTCACGTGTAATTACATCCCATAACACTATGCGGTACCGTTTGCCTAACTCTTTTGCCTGACTAAGTGTCATACGTCCGTGTGGAGGTCTGAAAAGCGTGGATTTAGTAAGCTCCGCTCCACGCTCTATGTCTTTAAAAAACATCTCTGAATTTCTATAAAGACCCCTCTTATGGTCATATCCGTGCAATCCCACAGAGTGACCTCTCTTTATTATTTCTGCATATAACTCAGAATTAGCCTCCACATTTCTGCCAATGCAGAAAAAAGTGGCTTTTATGCCATAGTTGTCCAGCAAATCAAGTATCCAGATAGTGTTCTCTGCCGTAGGTCCGTCATCGATGGTAAGATAAATAACTTTATCCTCTTTGTTCATTCTCCAAAGCACACCCTTGTAGAACAGACGCACCAATGCAGGGATTCTCTCTATAAACATTATCTTGCCCCTTGATAAAGGTCCATATACTTTAGATAAGACTCGTAATACTTCTCAAAATCAGTGTCGTTATAATCTCTGCTGATAAGGGCAAGTTGCTGAATTATAGCCAAATTCAACGCAATATCCTGCATTGCACTGGCGCGCTTGTCTCCACTAAATTGGCTTAACCATGCAAGGTTGGCGGTTGCATCGTCCGCTAACTGAGCACCAAGTTCTTTGGCTTTGTCGTTAAGTCCTATGGCATAATAGTTCTCAACAAACCCTACCGATGTGTATGTATGTTGAACGGTGTTGCCCGGTATTGATGTCATACATTTCTCAAGTGCTTTCTCCGCTCTGTCATAATCGTGTTCTGCAATAAGAGCGTCAATAAGGTGGCTGAACATTTGGCGTTGGGCAATACACATTCTAAGTATGTTCTCATCTAAGTAAACCTTAGGGTCTTCTATATTGCCGAACTTAAACTTGTTCATCATGTTATCATACATAAGGTCTGTGTTTACAGTCTCCTTATCAGTGTCCTTAAACGGAACTATTCTGTATGCCATACCTTCAAGTTGGAAATACTTTTTCATACCCATGTACATATCGCTGCCTACCGTTACAGCATAGTAAAGAGGACGTTCCCAATTGTTGTTGGCTATCATTTCAAGCACCATCAAATCACTTTTTGTAAGGTAACGCTTGCCGCCAAGGTCTATTATCATCTCATCTGCTATCAGGTCTTTCTGATCTTCTGTAATAGCACCTTGTTTAACCAGGTTGTCTTTATATACGGGTACCTTAAAACGCTTGCAAGGCAGATACTCCTTATAATCGCCACTGCCTCTCGGGTCTGTTTTGGTCATAGGATCATCGCTTGCAAGAAATGTGTCAAGTGCCCATTTAAGGTCGATTGGACCATCTATCATGTCATACACCTGAACTACGTCACGCTTGCCTTCCACGTAGGTTTTACGCTCCCATGATATGGGCAAACCCTTTGACTCGTAAGCGTCACGGCGCATTTGGTCTATGTACCAATCGGTTTGCAGGTATGAAAGGTTGCAGACTCTCTTATCAAGCGATACAGGGTTAGCCTCTGTATCTTGAGTGTACCATAGAGGGAATGTGTCGTTATCGCCGTTTGTGAATATAACTGCGTTAGGGGCGCATGAATTAAAATAGTTTAATCCAAAATCCCTAACTACATAGCGGTTAGAGCGGTCATGGTCGTCCCAATTCTCCTTTGCCATAATGGCAGGGGCAGGTATTGCTATAAGAAATGCCAATATGGCTGCCGCTACGCCCGGAACTTTTGCCTGTTTTATGTAGTATGAAATGCCGGCTACTCCAAATCCTACCCAGATGGCAAATGCAAAGAAACTGCCTGCGTAGGCGTAATCCCTTTCTCTTGGCTCAGAAGGTCCTTGATTCAGATATAGAACTATGGCTATACCCATCATAAAAAACAGGGTGAGTGTAATCCAGAATGATTCATTACCTTTCTTACCCATAGAGAGTTGGTATACAATGCCGATGATACCTAAAATCAGCGGTAGTAAATAATAACTGTTGTTACCTTTATTATTGGCATACGCCGGCGGAAGATTGTCCTGTGTACCTATGGCGGCATCGTCAATAAAGTTGAATCCGCTCTTCCAGTTGCCGTTTGTAACCTCTCCGTGTCCTTGAATGTCATTCTGTCTGCCGGCAAAGTTCCACAAGAAGTAACGCCAATACATATAGTTAAGCTGATATGTAAAGAAGAATGCAAGATTCTCGCCAAAAGTAGGCACTTTAACTTTCTTGTTACGTCCGCATTCATCGTAATTTACCATCTTGCCTTTTACATTAACCCAACTCTCATATAGTTGAGGGTGGTCTCCCAAGTTACTGTGCATACGAGGGAACAGAGTTTTGAATTGGCTCCCATATACTGCCTTGTAACTGGTTGATGTAACTACGTACTCATCTTTTTCATCGGGTGAGAGTTTCTCTTTCTTTCCATATTTTTTAGCACCTTCCACTGTTTTGGTACGGCAGTATTCACCTGCCACCTCCAATTCAGGTTCTGCACTATAGTATGCTCCATAAAGTAGAGGTCGGTCTCCGTACTGCTCACGATTCAGATAGTCCTTTAAGGCAAATACATTATCGGGTGAGTTCTGGTCCATAGGCGGATTGGCGAGAGAACGCACTACAATTACGGCATAGCAACTGTAGCCTAAAAGAATAACCGCCATAGACACTATTATTGTGCTTAGGATACGTATGTTTATATTATCTTTCTTTAGCACAAAGTACAATATGGTGGCTGCTATTATAAGTATTCCCACCCAAATACTGCCTCCAAGGAACGGAACGCCAAGCAGCGATGCTGTAAGCAGGGTGGATACCTTTATACGTGTAAGATTAGGCTCTTTGTTGTAAAGTTCCACTATAGACCATATCAGTGAGCCTAATGCTATTACACAATACACAAGTGTGCCGGAGTTGAATGGTAACCCCAATGTGTTTACAAAGAACAACTCAATGTAACCTGCAAGGGTTATAAATCCGGGTATAAGACCGTAAAGTATAAATGCAAGTATTGTAAATGATATAAGCAGTGCTATGCACATACCTTTAAATGATGGGTTTTCCGCTTTCTTAAAGTAATATACCAATGCTATGGCTGGTATCGTAAGCAAGTTAAGCAGGTGAACGCCCACAGATATACCCATAATGTAGAATATAAGTATAAGGAAACGGTCAGAGTGTGGTGAATCCGCTTTTTGCTCCCATTTTAGTATTATCCAGAATACGATGGCGGTAAGGAACGATGAGTATGAATACACCTCCGCCTCCACTGCGTTGAACCAGAATGTGTCTGAAAACGCATAAACCAATGCCCCCACTATGCCGCTGCCTATTATTTCTATGCTCTCTGTCAGTGAAGGAACATTGTCTGTGCCTACCATCAGACGCTTAACCAAATGGGTTACGGTAAAATACAGGAACATTATGGTAAGTGCGGCAAACAAGGCACTAAGGATGTTAATCATATATGCCACCTGGCTTGGGTCACTTGCAAGTAATGAAAAGACCTTGCCTGTAAGCATAAAGAATGGAGCCCCGGGTGGGTGACCCACTTCCATTTTGAATGCTGTTGTTATAAACTCAGGGCAATCCCAGAAACTTGCTGTGGGTTCTACTGTAAGGGCGTAAGTAATCATAGATACTGCAAATACGGCAAATCCCATTGCTCTGTTAATCCAATTATATGTTCTCATATAGTAAAAGTTGATAAGTTCCACACAAATAACCCACAAAGGTACGTTTTTTTTAGTATCTTTGCAAACATAAGATGAAACAACGTATAAATATAAGGCTCAAGGGTCAAGGGACAAGGGTCAAGGGTCAGGGGACTGTTACTAGGAACGAGAGCAGAACCAAGTTCACTTGGGTTATGCCGAGTGACGAAGTAACATGGTTAAGGCGGAGCCTTAACAAAAGGCTCAGGGGTTGGTTGCTTATTGTTATGTGCGTAGTGTTGGCAACACCTATGTACGGTAAGAAGTTGGCATCGGAGGCTATGTTTGATATTCTTAAATTTTCTGATGTATATAGTTGTATTTCAGAAAATTATGTAGATAAAACAGACATGTCGAGGCTTGTGGGTTATGCTATTGATGGTATGCTGTCAAAACTTGATCCACACAGTAAATATCTTACGGTACAGCAAGTTAAGGCATCGCAGGAGATGTTGCAAGGTGAGTTTGAGGGTATCGGCGTGAGTTTTGTAGTAATAGATGATACATTAAATGTTGTACAGGTTATAAACGGTGGTCCTGCATATAAATCCGGTATTGAGATAGGGGATAAAATTTTGTATGCCGGAGATAAGTGTATAGTAGGTATGAGTGCCGACTCTATTCAGATGTATGTAAAGGGTAAAAGAAAAACTAATGTAAATATTCTTATAAATAGGGCGGGCAAGTGTTTCAACGTGGATGTAATTAGAGATAAAATACCGCTTAACAGTGTTGTGGCTTCATATCTTGTAAGAGAGGATGTAGGCTTGGTGTATATAGATAAGTTTGCGGAAAATACGGAGAAAGAGGTTGTTTGTGCCATAAATGAATTAAAAAACAAGGGCGCAGGAAAGTTTATAATTGATTTAAGAAATAACGGGGGTGGACTCCTTAATAGTGCTGTGGAGCTTTTGAGTCAATTTATTCCTAAGGGTAATTTGCTGGTCGAAACAAAGGGCGTACATAGACCCGATAATAAAATTGAGTCGTTTGCAGGTTATCAGAAGTTATTAAAAGAGCCTGTAGTGGTGTTGATTAACCAAAATTCAGCTTCCGCAAGCGAGATTTTTGCAGGTGCAATGCAGGATTGGGGTAGAGCTGAAATAGTGGGGTGCCGCAGTTTTGGTAAGGGACTTGTACAGCAACCATTTCATTTGGCAGATGGATCGGAGATAAGGCTTACAGTGTCAAGGTATTATACGCCAAATGGCAAGTGTATCCAGCGTCCGTATAAAAATGGTGAATATACAGATTCTTTAGGGTACGGAATTAACCCGGATGTATATGTTGAACCAGATACAGTGAAGATAACTCCATTAGAGCGTGCCATACTTAAAAAACAATTGCTGACCAAGGTTTCGTTAAAGTATTATACGGATAACAAAGATAAGTTGTCTGCGATAAAAACCCCTATGCAGCTATATAAGGAACTTGATGTGACAGGTATGTTGCATGCCTTAGAACAGGAATTGCTTAATGCGGGAATAGACTATACAGAAAAAGAAATGGCAGAGTCATCTAAGACAATATCTCTGTTACTTAAAGGTCTGGTGGCGGAATATATGTATGGTCCGGAGGCTTATCACATAGTAGTTAATATAGAAAGTAAAGAAGTGAGTTCTGCACTTGATATTTTATAAGATTTTTAGTATCTTTGCAGTTTAATTGTAAATTGATGAAAAAAATTGGATTGCTTGTTGTATGTTGCTTATGTCTTGGTATGGTTGAGGCAAAGGACACAGACAACATATTTGGAATAGAGGATGTGTTGCTTCCCGATACAGAGGAAATTGAGAATGCAGATATAGACAGTGATAACGATAACTCTGACGATGAGGATAATCATGCCATAAAGGCGGCCAAAATGGATACAGCGGTTGTTGCCCTTATGGTTGATTCTGCTTGTATGTTCC
>JAZLHT010000152.1:0-3321 GCA_045616965.1 Candidatus Enterocola sp. | reverse complement strand
CAGTTAATAAACATAGACTTCAATCCACAGGGACCAACACAAAAGACAGCACAGACAATATTCAGATTCACTGTAACAGGTCTTGAGGCAGGACACAAGTATGACTACTCAATGCAGGCACTTGGCTCTGCAGATGAGGTGATAGATGAGCAGAATGGTACATTTGAAACACTCACCACATCTACAAACGACGTTAATGATGACAATGTAAATATCTATACCCGAGACAAAACCATAGTTGTGGATTGTGATAAAGAGAGTGAAATCCTGTTTTTCAACACCATTGGACAGCAGGTTGGCGACTGCATACGCACGCAGCATTGTGAGTGTACAGTTACAATGATTGGAGTATATACAGTGATAGTAGATGGAGTAACACATAAAATTGGGGTTGAATAAAGATAATCCCGTCATGCTGAGCGAAGCATTCCCATCCACGTCATGCTGAGCGAAGCGAAGCATCTCATAATGCTTAGTAGATTTTTCGCTAACGCTCAAAATGACGTAAGGTAAAATTAGTAAAAACAACAAATACATAAAATTATGAAAAAAACTTTATTAGTTGTAATTACAACATTAGCGGTACTATTTGCACTAACCGCAACGGCAGAAAGAAGAATATGGTTGTACTCAAGTGATGGTAACCACGTAAGTCTTCCAGTTACAAAACTTGACAGCATAAGTTTTGAAGAACCGGGAAGGCTTGTTTTGAATCCGGAAAAAAAGTCACTTGATTGCAGTGGCGGGCGTTTCTCACTGTCTATTCAGGCAAACAAGGCTTGGACGGCAACCGTTAGTGACCCTACAGCACTTACCATTTCCAAGGCAAGCGGTACAGGAAGCGATAATATAAGTGTTCTTGCCCAATCCAATGCTGATGAAAAGTCATATACATCCTTTGTTAAGTTTACACTGTCAGATGGAACTTGCAGTTACTTGTATGTTACAGTTGATGGTATTGTAAAGTCAGTATCGCTTGATAAAAGCAATATGAACATTAAGGTAGGTGGTAGTGGGTATTTAACAGCCACAACCGACCCTGCAGGCAGTCAGATTACTTGGAGTTCAAGTAATAATGATGTTGCAACTGTTTCAAACGGGGTAGTGAAAGCGGTTTCAGAAGGTAAGGCTGTTATTACCGCAAAATCAGGAAGTAAGAGTGCTGAATGTACTGTAAATGTGTATAGTACAAAAATTCCTATTCCTGATGTACAGGGTGAGGCTGGTAAATATACCATAGCATTCCGTGCTCCTGAAACAGCATGTATCAATGATATTGATATCTGCTTGTTTGGTGATTTCCAAGGGAATGACCCTAAGGATGAGACCGCTCCTATCGCTACTAAGATTGAGCAGGCTGGTTTTGACAACTGGTACAAGATAGTATTTGAGTCAGAGGATGCAAGTCAGGCTAAAGGTAAAATATGCCCGATTGCTATTGATGGAACAAGAGGTTGGGACTGGCAAGCTTATTCATACGAGCTTCTTAAGGGTGATGCTCAAATAATTGATGAATATGGTACACAAAATGGGATTGTCTGTGGTGAGGAATCTCTTGGTGATGTTATTTATGTAGATGTTCCTGCTTGGGCATCTGACCCATGCGTTGCTCCATTCCCTGGTGGTACTGTTTCTTTTAAAGTAACAGTTAAGACTGCATTCCCTGAATATATGAGTCCAACTGATATAAGAATTGCAGTTGCTCATGCTCCTTCATGGACTGCCGGTGAGTTGCCTCTTGAATATAATCTAATAACGAGTAAACCTGGCGCTCTTGTATTTGAAGGTACTGGTGAACTTACTGCTTGGGAATATAAGTTGAATATCTCTTATAAGGAAGGTGAATGGATTTGGGAGACAGGCGATTATAACCGTGTTGTTCCGTATAATGGCATAGTTAATGATGAGGTTGCTAAGTGGGAATCTTCACCATGGAACCCAATACCAGGCGGTACAGGTAAATTCACCATTACATTCTCTGAAGGCTGCAATATGGCTCAATATGAGAAGGTTATCTTTACAGGTAACTTTGCAGAAGAGCCTTGGAGTGAAAGCCAGCGTGAGATGACTAAGGTTGCTGATAATATTTATTCTTGGACAGGTGAGTTCCCAGAAAGTTTCCAATATAAAGTTATTGGTAGAACAGAGGGTGCAGAAGATGCTTGGTTTGGTCCTGGTGATAACTGGAAATTTGACGGTGAAACATTTAAGCAATATTGGTATTGTGAACGTGGATGGGAGAAATGCAAGGCATCTGATTACCCGCAGGTAACTATAGGCACCCAAACTTGGATGGCGGAGAACTACCGCTGCTCAAAATATGACACTGAGTCTGAGGCGTACAAGGAGGGCAGATACACAGTTCCAACATCAGAGGATTACACTTTCACCCCATACTACACCGATGCTTCAGACAAGAGCAAGTGGGGATCAGCAGAGTACGCTGGCAACCTAACAGAAGCACAGGTTGCAAAGTTGGGTTACCTCTACAACTGGGCTGCGGCTGTAGGCGTTGCAGACGGTCAGAAACAGACAACGGCATTCAGCGGTAACCGACAGGGCATCTGCCCCAACGGTTGGCATATTCCTACAAGAGCAGAGTGGCAGACACTTGTAAATTATATAGAAAAGACGGACGGCAAGGGAACAAATACGGCGAGCAAACATCTGAAGACCACCTCCGGCTGGTACAGCGGAGACAGCTCCTACAAGCCAGGATTAGACACGTATGGTTTTGCGGCTTTGCCGGCAGGCTACGCAGATGGTAGTAGAGTGAACATTGTTGGCGTCTCTACCTATTTCTGGACGGCTACTCCAAATGAGAGCGATAGCTACTACGCTTACAGTCGCTACCTCTATTACAACAATGACTACTTGTACGATACCATCTACGGTAAGGACATCGGATCTTCTGTGCGTTGCTTGAGGGACTGATACTCCTTCGGAGTTATGTATGATGTATGAGGGTTAGTTGACAGTGGACAGTGCTTTCCTCGTCATTTTGAGTGGAGCGTAGCGTAACGAAGCATCTCACAATCATTTTGAGATCCTTCGCTACGCTCAGGATGACGAAGAAAGACACTCAGGATGACGTCAAACAACAGGGTCAGGGGAGAATAAACGCTCCTTTGACCTTTTTGTGTTTTGAACTTTTTTTACTATCTTTGTGGCACATAAAGATAGTAAAAAACTATGGGCTTATATCTAAATCCGGGAAATGACCAGTTAAGGCAGGACTTAAGGTCGCAGATATACATTGACAAGTCAATGATTATCTCAAAAATGAACAAGTTGTTTGATACGGCAGACAGATTTGTGTGC
>JAZLHT010000151.1:0-38288 GCA_045616965.1 Candidatus Enterocola sp. | reverse complement strand
TTCATAATACGAGGTATTCGTGATTCAAAGGATTTGGATTATGAGAATGAAATAACCCGCGTAAATTACACTGTTTTTGGTATTGAGACCCTTTACCTGCTTGCAGACCCCAAACTAAGGGAGGTGTCGTCCACCGTAGCCCGGGAACTGCACAAGTATGGGGTGGAAATCTAATTTTTCCACTACCGTTTTGGAAATACTATAATAATTTGTACATTTGCAGAAATAAAATGCTAATAGAATTTATGAGCACAAATAATTACATATCACTACTACGTGACAATTCCAATTATATTAAAAGCACGTTTAATGTCAATGCGATGTCCTTGTTTGGTTCAGTAGCAAGAAACGAGCAACATAAAGGCAGCGATGTGGATATTTGTGTGGATATGCCTCCTAAAATACTATTAATAAGCGGATTAAAAATCTATTTAGAGAGTTTGCTGGGTTGTGAGGTTGATGTATTGCGTAAACACAATAGTATGAATAAAGATTTAAAAGAAGCCATTGAACATGATGAAAAAATTATCTTCTGAGCAAAATAAAAGGGTTTTATTAACCCTCAAACAAATTGTTGCGGCAATAGACCAATTAACTGATTGGAATAAGAACATTAAAAGTTCAAATGAATATTTGACTTCTTCAGAAGGAGCTAAATTGTTAGCGGCATCGTGTATGTTAATAGAAGGTATTGGAGAGGGTGTAAAAAGAATTAATCAACTGACAGAAGGAGAGATGTTTAAACTTAGACCCGAAATTCCTTGGGAACAAGTATCAGGAATGAGAAACCATATTGCACATGGTTATTTTGAAATAGATGAAGAGGTGATATTTGATACCATTAAGACGGAGTTACAACCTCTTAAGGTTGCTATAGAATTTATTATTAACCAATTATAATTATTATGACATCACCGGCATCGTAGAGGCGATGCACCGTTAAGCCTCAGGCTTAACAAGACATATTGATAAAGCGTTATAAGCGAAACTTGAACTTTTGGAATCTGGACAATTTCAAAAAACATTCTCAAGCACAAGCCTATGTACGCTCACGTTGTTGAAGCGTGGGCTTTTTGTGCATAATTTGAGAATGTAGGTAGTCCAGAACCTCAAAAGTTCAAATGAAGCAAACAAAAGTTCACGCATTTTTTATGTTTAACTATATATCCCGATGTGCCGATGGACTATAACAGGCAACAATTATTATGAAGAAATTTTTTTTATTGATTACAATGTCTTGTGTTGTATTATTGGCAAATGCCAAGAAGTATCAAATTGGAGATTATGTTGAATACAACAGTATTCCATGTATTGTAGTCTACGTTGATTCCACTGGTGAGCATGGATACTTAATGTCTGCAGCAGCCATCACAGACAGCGAGTACAAGGATCTTAAAAAGAGCAGGGAACAAATACTCAAAAGTTACTTAAAAAAGTCTATAAAAAAGATAGATAAAACGGATATGTCACAGAGTTCTAAAGATTCAGCAAAAATGGAAATTCAAAAACAAATTGCATTTGCTGTTCATATTGATAGTCTTTCTGAAAAAATGCCTATACTTAAAACCAAAACATTTGAAGTATATGATACACCTTCCAAAAAAGTGAAAAAGTACAGGCAGGATTTATTGGCATCAAATTCAGAATATGGCAAATCAAATACAGAGTCGGTTATAAAGTATTGTAAGGATAACAATCTTGATATAGAGCAGAATTTTCCAAGAGAATATTTTGCGTATAAATTGGGAGATGGTTGGTTCATACCTGGAACTTACGAAATGGAATTGGTGAGGACATCATGGTGGGGTGGTTTTGGTGAAAAATATGCATTGGAAGAAAAATTAGCTGGTACTAAACTCCGTGAATATTGGAAAAACGATTTGCGAGGAGATATGTTCCCTATTATGACTGCAACATCAACCATGACAGATAGTGAATGGGGGAAGAGAAAAGAAAACTTAGAAAAAGTTGATAAAGTTATTATTGGTGGAAGATTTTCTGGTTTTGCCGTTCCTGTGGCTCTTGGTAAAACTACAGCATATTTTGGATGTGCAACAGCAAACCCTGGCGTATTCAAAGGGTTCAGGTGCTTCTTCTTCAAGAATCCAGTTGGATATATATATGAGCCTCGAGTATGTGCGATGAGAAAATTCTAAAAGTGAGATATAGACGGTTTTGAATTATTTTTCTGCAAAACATGTTAAAAAACTAGAGATTTAGCCGAAAAGAAATTAAAATGTGTATTTTGTGAGTATAATCAGCAAAAAATTATGATAATTTGTTGATTATACTCACAATTTTTCATACTTTTACAGAAAATTACGTTATAGTGATTTGCAGAAAGATGTTGGAGATTTTTGACGATATGGACACTATAAATCAGGATTCCATTGCAAGCCTGATTAACAATGTTCCCACTTGGCGTAGAGAAGAGGCTCTGAAATTCAAGCATCTGTTTGGGCAGTTTGCCTCCCTCAAATCTTATTGTATGCTTCAGCAGATGATGGGCTCTGCCGATAAAGTCTCCGATTGGGGATACGGAGAAAACGGCAAACCTTACTTGAAACAACTTAAAGGCACCTATTTTAATATAAGCCACTGCAAAAAAGGAATAGCGGTAGCAGTAGATACAGAACCTATCGGGGTGGATATTGAAACAATACACCACCCATCTAACGGACTTATAGATAAGGTTATGAATGAAAAAGAGTCCGCACTCATAAATTCCTCTGCAAATCCAAGCCTTGCTTTTACAAGACTCTGGACACAAAAAGAGGCTGTATGCAAACTCACAGGCACAGGTATAACAGACTTTATGCAAGATATTCTTACCCCCGACACCTACATTTTACATACAGTTGAGAACACAGAAAAAGGCTATGTTTATACCATAGCCAAATTCAAGTCTACTTTATATCAAAGATAGTGTTGAAATTTGTTATTTCAAACACTTTGTAAACCTCCGCACTCATATTTACAAGTGTAAGAGAGCCACCAAGTTCACGGCTTTTCTTTCTTATACTCAATAACTGACGCAATCCGGCAGACGCAATATAAGACAGTTTGGCACAATCTATTGTTATTTGCTTGTCTGCCGCTGCAATAAGTTCATCTACCTGAGTCTGAATCTCAAGAGTGGCAGGTGTGTCAAGTTCACCTATTAACTGAGCCTCCACAACATCTCCCTGATAATTAATTTTCAATTCCATAATTTAGTGATTTTGTTAGTGTTAATATATTTTTGTTATTCTCTCTACGATACTCTACCTTATCAAATATCTTCTTTATAAGAATAATACCCAATCCACCTATTTTCATTGCATCTAAATCAAAGGGGGCGGTATTTTCTGACTTATACTTAGTGGGGTCAAATGCCTTTCCCTCGTCAACCAACGTAAACACCACATCGTCTCCTACAAGTTTGGCTGTCAAATCAACAGGCATACCTTTTTTCTCATACGCATATAGCACAACATTGGTGACAGCCTCATCAAGTGCGGTTCTAAGAGACACCGCAATAGTCTTTGCTATGCCGCTCTTATCAATAAATTCACCGAGAAATGATTTCAGCTTCTTCAAGTTACTTGCCTCATTTGTTATAGTCAAATGTCTTAACAAGCCTCCATTATATTTCAATGAAAGTACCGCTATGTCATCACTCTGTTTATAACCATTAACAAACAAATGGACTGAATCTATAATGGCACTATTTATTTGCTCCACTGTTCCAAATTTCACCTTACTTACTGCATCAAGCAATCGTTTGGCTCCAAACATTTCATGCTTTATGTTTTTAGCCTCATCAACTCCGTCTGTGTATAACACTATATAGGAGTTAGGATTTAGTACCACCTCTCCTGTTTTATATTCCGTATCAGAATCCACACCCAATGGCAAGTTTACGGCAGTATGTGCAAATGCAAGGCTCTCAAAAGTTTCTCCATTCCATATCAACGGTTCTTGGTGTCCTGCATTGCAATATTTAAGTTTGCCTGTAGAGAGTTGCAACACACCTATAAACATTGTTACAAACATATTCTGTTCATTGTTATAACACAATTCAGAATTAAGGTATTTGGCAATATCAGCCGCTTTTACACCATGTAACACATAATTACTGAACAATGTAACCACCCTTGTCATAAATATTGCAGCAGGCACACCCTTTCCTGCCACATCTCCTATACAGAAATATATTCTGCCGTTACACAACATATAGAAATACATATCTCCGCACACCTCTTTGGCTGGAATAAGCCTTGCATCTATATCAAATGTTCCAAGTCCATGTAACTCTTTGGGTAATAGTGACATTTGTATTCCTGAAGCGGTTTCCAAATCTTTCTTTGCAGTTATTTTTCCTATTGCCATTTGTGCCGTCTTATTCATTTGCTTGACACAAATGACACTGATAATCACAAGTGCAATTAAAAGCACAATAAAGGCGATAACAAGAGGTGTCCATGCATAAAATCCTGAAGTGTTGCATATATAAATCAATTTCCACTGCATCTCTCTCAAATAGGCAATATACACAAGCATATCGCCATTATCCGCTGTTTTGCTATTATTTTGGGTAAAATCAAAAGATTGTATTTGCGATAGACAAGCCGATATAGTGTCACAAACATCTTCACTATATCTGACACTCATTGTCTGTATAAAATCCTGATTAGGCATCACATCAGAATCAACATCCATAAGCATTTTGTTATCATTGCCTACTATGTATAATTTACCATTGGGAAACGGATTGTAAAGTTCAAACGCCCTTATCAAAGACATAGGGTCAAACACCGCACCTACTACCACAACAGCCTTTTTTTTGTCAGAAATCCAAGGCGTGTACCATTCCAATATGGAAAAATCACCATATCCCTCTGTGTACGTTATATCAGTCCACTTAGATTGAAGCGTTTTCTGGCAAAACTGATAGTCTTCATCCTCTTTGGTATAATCATATTCTTTATTATTCACTGTCACTATATCGTACTGATACACTTCTCCATCGTAATCTTTTACATAAGCAGGAGCATATAATTTCTTCTCAGGGAAGCAATAGGGTTCATACTGTAATTTGGCGGCTACCATAAGTTCACTTGATTCTGCCAGAATTTTACAGAATTCAAATGCGGAGTCAATATGAAATAATTTAGTTTTATTTTTAACAATAATACTCCAAATACTATCAGACAAATCCCTTGAACGGTTTTCAATATTAGCCACCATTTTATCTAAATCACCCTCTATACGCAACTTACGCTCTTGTACAAGTGTCTTGTTATAGACGTATGTACTTGCCGTCAGACAGACACAAAACACCAGCACTATTGTACATAAAAACACTACTCCTGTTTTGTAGTATTTCAGATTTGGATATTTCTCTCGTATTTTGGATATTATGCCCATCATATTTAAGTATATAAAAATCTCTTAATTGACCTTTTAGGTGTCTTCTCAAACTCCTTTTCCATAAGTTCCACACTGCTTACCATCTCATACGCAGGATTTACACGGTTCAAGTCCTGTAGATTGAGAGCCATAACATTTTTCAGATGTTCTGCATTAAGTCCAAGTTTACGTACCTCCTCGTAATCAGGATATACAAGCGCCACAAGTTTATTGTCTCGCTTGACCACAACACATTCATCTACAAACAACAGATTTTGCAGTTGGTCCTCCAACTCTTCAGGATAAATATTCTGACCCGATGGACCAAGTATCATACTTTTTATACGCCCTTTAATGTACAAATAGCCCCTTTTATCAATAACGCCCATATCACCGGTATGATACCAGCCTTCCTTATCTATAGCCCTTTCTGTTTCTTCATCTGCCTTATAGTAGCCAAGCATAACATTTGAACCTCTTGCCAAAATTTCTCCAGGTACATTTTGAGGGTCTGTACTGTCAATACTCAGTTCCATATTCCTTACAGCCTTTCCGCAAGAGCCCAACGGCTCATGTTTCCAATCTGAATATGCTATAATCGGAGCACACTCGGTAGCACCGAACCCAACTGCAAGCGGGAAATGTATTTTCCTTAAAAACTGCTCAACCTTACTGTTTAACGCAGCCCCACCTATAACAATCTCAAGAATAAGTCCTCCCATTGACCTCAACATTTTACGTCTTACAGCCAATTTAATGAAAAAGCCAATAACAGGAGTGTCAATAAATTTTATCAACTTTGATTTTTGTAATTGTGGCAAAACCTGTTTATTGACAATCTTTTCAAGTATAAGCGGCACCGCAACCAAAACAGATGGTCTAACGCTCTTAAATGCCTTTGCCAGAACTGACGGAGACGGAGCTTTGCTCAAAAAGTATGTCCGCATTCCAACAAGAAATAGAGACATAAATCCATACATAAAACCGTACATGTGTGCCAGCGGCAACAAAGCCAAAGCCCTTGCCCCTCTACGGAATGAGTACCAAATGGAATGGATTACAAATTCATAATTTGAGACAATCGCCCTATAAGGAATCATAACACCCTTGGAGAAGCCTGTTGTACCACTTGTGTAGTTTATCATTGCAAGTTGTTCTCCAGATTCCTCATGAACGTAAGAGACATCCCACGGCTTCATATCCACAGTATCAGGTTTCTTTATACTCTCCAAATTTGCAAATACTTTAACATCTGGCATTTTAGATTCGTTAAGCCTACTGTGTATATTCTCAGACATATACAATAAAACAGTCTCACTATGATTTACAATGTTGTAAATCTGCTCTGACTTAAAGTCATTGAGAATAGGCACTGGAACGGCACCGTATGTCAATGCGGAAAGATATGCAATACACCATCTTGCACAATTATCACCACATATCGCTATTTTGTCGCCTCGTTCTATCCCATACTCCTTAAATAAACGATGCTTATCTCTTATTATACAGGCGACCTCACTGTACTTGAACGTATCACCGTCAATATCATAAAACACATTGAACAACCATCCCTTACGGAACGCCGACTCTATCAAACCTATTAAACTTTTGTCACTGTCCATATAATCAATTATTTGAAATGTAAAAATCTAAAATCTGCTTTCTAATCAAAAACTCATATTTGCATTGCAATTCATCTTGCTGTGACTTTATCCATTTTTGATTTGACTCGTTAAAATCATAAACAGTGCTTCTACCCGATGAGTATTTCTCTACAGCGTAATTAAAACTAATCTCAGCCGCCTCTTTTGCCTTTACGGCAGACTTGTATTTATTAGCGGCAACACTGGCGTTGAAATACGCCTGTTGAATCTCGTTTCGCAAATCCTGCTTGGTTTGCTCAATGGCTATATCCTTGCTCTTTTTATCAAGTTTTGCCTTATTAACGGCACTTTTGGTAGCGTAACGGTTAAAAATAGGGATATTTATCATAACACCTATCATTTCGGCATGATTGTTCTTAAACACTTGGTCATAAAAATCGGGTGCTGAAACGGCTTTATCAAACACATAATAATAAGATGTCTTCAACGCTCCCTTTAGGTTTATATGCGGAATCATATCGCTTTTTGCAACCTTTATCTGATTTTCAGCGGCACTTGCCTTTGCTTCAGCTGCAAGTACCGTAGGGTAATTGTTCACACTACTTTCATAATAATCCTTATCTGGCATCAGACTCATATCCGCAATATCTGAATTTTGCAAAGACGCATCTTCTATATCAAAATTCTCCACATCATCAATGGTAAGCAGTTGGGCAAGTCTTACAAGTGCAAGCATATAGTTTCCCTTGTCTTGTTCCAAATTATACTCATCCAAAGCCAATTTAGACATTGCTTCTGCACGCTCGCTCTCCGGCTGTCTTCCGTCCTGTACCAAGTGGTCTGATTTTTCAAAGAACTTACGGCTCAACTCGCATTGCCTCTCGCTAACCTTCACCATACCCTTATAATAGAGAGTTTGCAGATATTGCACTGCCACTTTGGTATAAATATCCTTCAATGCGGAATTATAATCCATCTCCGCCGCAGAGAGTAACTGTTTGTCTGACTGTATCTGATTCTTGATTCCGCCGCCTGCATAAAGCGACATCGTTGACTCTATGATAAACGGTACGTATGTAAAACCATACTTTCTGTTATCTCCTATACTTATATTGCCGTTGGCTGTGGAGACATTACCATAACCTACAACTCCGTCCAAGCCCGCTGTAAGATTTGGAATCCAACTGTTCTTCGACTTTTTTAATTGCCATTTCTGCTTCTCTATCTCTACGCTGCGTTGCTGTAATTCAAGATTGTGTTCCTCTGCATATTTCAAACAATCATCAAGACTCCAACCACCAGCGTAACAGTTAATGCCTACTATTAAAGCAGTTGCTATAATAAACGCTAATTTTACAATATGCCCCTTCATAAAATTATTTTTGAATGCCACGTATTTTCATATCGGTATCTATGCCTTTTTTTATCTCTATATAAATTCCGTCACTTATGCCTAAAGTAACGGGAATACGCTCAAATTTTTGATTTTCTGTATCCTTTACATCACTTGTCAGCATATATATGTATGGTACTCCGTCTTCAAAAGAGACTCCGGTTTCATCTATGGAGAGAACACTGTCTGCCTGTGCAAGCACAATTTTTGCGTTTGCACTATAACCGCTACGCACCGTAATGCCCTCCGGTATCTTGGCAGAAGCCTTTATTTGAAACATCTTGGCTCCGTCTTTCTCCTCACCCTCCGGTGCTATGTATTCCAAAACCGCCGGTATCTCCACCTCCTGCATTGAACCAGGTTGAAGCGTCATCTCCATTCCCACACTCAATTTGGCTACCTCTGTCTCATCTATGTTTCCAAGAAAAATCATATCATTCATATCGGCTACCTTGGCAACAGTAGTTCCCTCGCTATAAGCAGATGTAGCGGATACAGAAGAACCTAACTTAACAGGTACATTCAATACCGTACCTGTGAGAGTTGATTTTATTTGAGTTGTATTAACATCACCTGACCTTGATGATGAACCCTTTGTTATAACATCCACCTGAGCCTCACAAGTAACCAATTTTGATTTTGACTCGTCAAGTTTTGCTTTTGCCTTGTCGTATTCCTCATTTGAAACAACTCCCTTCTTATGCAGGTTCTCCGTACGGTCAAACTCCCTTTGCTGTTCCTCCAACTCTATTTTAGCGTTCTCAACGTTCCCTAACGCCTGATTAAGTTGGCTCATATCGGGTATCACGTTTATAATTGCCACAATGTCGCCCTCTTTAACATTATCACCTGCCTCAACTCTAAGTTCTGTGACTCTACCGTTTACCTGAGGTTTTAGCTCAACTTGATTACGTGCCTCCATATCGCCGGTGGCGACAGTAGTCTTTACTATATTCCTCTTTTGCGGAACAACAATCTCATACACTACAGGTTTGGGGCTTGACTGTTTCCACAAAAAATAAAATGTGAAAATTACAAATACTCCAACCAGGACAAGTCCTGCGATTTTTAATCCTTTTTTTGTTTTTGCATCCATATTCCTAAAATTTTATTATTCTTCTCTTAATGCTTCTATTGCCTTTATTTTCATAGCCTTATGTGCAGGTAACCACCCTGCTGTCAAGCCGCCTGCCATAAGCACTAACAAAGCCGCAATAGCCGGAATAAACGGCATATACGGATTTTGGAATACCGAGCCGTTCCCATTTTGAATTACTGCATTAAGCAAACTCAATGCACCTATTCCGCAAAATAGCCCCACTATTCCCGCTACCATTGTAAGCACCAGACTTTCACTCATAATCTGCCTTATAATCACCTCTGGCAATGCCCCTAATGCACGCCTTACGCCTATTTCCTGTGTACGCTCCTTTACTGTCACCATCATAATATTTGATATGCCTATAAGTCCGGCAAGAAGCGTTCCCAAACCAACTATCCAGATAAGTGCGTCTATACCCTTGAACAAATTGCTGTATTGCTCTAAAATTTGAGACAAATCAACAACATCAAGAGCCGACATGTCATCTGGTGATATACTGTGACGTTCCTTAACCAAATTTCCAATCTGCTCTGCATATTGATTTGACGGATATTCATCTTTAAGTATAATGACACTTATGTCTATCTTTCCTAAAACATTGTAGGCAAGTTGCATAGTCGTCATCGGCAAAAACACGCTTTTCTCAGGGTCCACACCAACGCCAACCTGACGGTTAGGATTGCGGCAAACTCCCACCACACTATATGGCACATTATCTATAACAACTTGTTTACCAAGATATTCAGACTCTCCAACCATTAGCACATCTGCCACATTTTGACCTATCACACACACCTTACGCTCTTCTGCAATGTCAATATCATTTATGTAACGCCCCGATATAAGTTTGTGAGGCATAGCATAGTAATAACTTGGGGTAACACCTGCTACCTTAAAATCAGATTGTTGGCTCATATATGTTACAGGTACCGGCTTGTCTGACGCTAATTTTACACTTGCGACCGATGTACTTTTCCCTTTAAGCAGTTTTTCTATAGCGTCTATATCACCATTATCCATTTGCCACTTACGTCCACGGTCAAACCCCTTATAGGCTATGGAAGTTTCACCTGGTACAAGTATAATGCTATTTGTAGGTATATGCTTTATACTGCCTACTATACCATTATTAAGCCCCATACCAGCCCCAATAAGTATAACAAGCATAAATATACCCCAAAATACGCCGAAGGCAGTCAATATGGATCTCCATTTCTGCCGCATTACAGATTGCAATATTTCTGACCAAAAGTCGCTGTCAAACATATTTTTATGCCGTTAACGCCTCCACTAATTTTATATTGATGGCTCTCTTTGCCGGAATATATCCTGCTATTAGCCCCGCTATAATCATAATTACATTTGCCGATATTATTATACCGAAATCAACTGTAGGTGCATCAAAAATGGAACTGCCTCCAGTTGCTCCCAATATAAGGCTTGCAAGTTGCGTAAGCCCCACTCCAAACAACATTCCCACATATCCAAAAATTATGGTTATAAAAACAGATTCCAACAGAACTAATGTGACTATGCTCTCATTGCTTGCTCCCATTGCCTTGCGAACCCCTAACTCTCTGGTCCTTTCCCTCACCGTAATAAGCATAATATTTGATATGCCTACAATCCCTGCTATCAAAGTGGCAAGCCCGATAACCCAAATAAACGCATTTATGGCTGAAAGCAGCCCCTTTACCTGTACATACATCTCGTATGGGTTCTCTATCTGCACTGCCTTTCTATCATCAGGTGCATACCCCTTGGCACTGCTTACAACCGCTTGAATATGCTTTACAAAATGAATGTTTGATTCCTCTGTATTCAGGTTTCTGGTCTGCAAACAGATGGCAGACAAGTGATTTTCCCTTTCGTAGAGCAACATTGCAGTTGAAAGCGGCATATAAAGGGTCTTTGCCTTATTAGTCTTTATATCAGGTTCACATACACCCACTATAAGGAATGGAACATTTCCCACATCTATGTATGCATATTTTGGCATAGGTTCATTTCCAAACAGCATTTGTTTTAATCCTGTAGTAATTATACAAACCTTACGCATTTGCTCCATGTCCATAGAATCAATATCCCTACCCTCTGCAATGTGCATTTGTTTAACCACTCCCCAACCGGGAGTCTGCCCTTCAAACGACACATTTGCCGTAAAATTATTATAGACAACTTTACAATCTGACGTGTATATGGGGAAAACGCCTTTCACACAATCGTCCATACCTCTCTTGAATATCTCCGCATCGTTTATTGTAAGATATACAGGATGACCCTTGCCTACTCCGTTCCAATTTATAGATGTTTTTCCCGGTGTAAGTGTGACAATATTCTCACCCGATGTTGAAAAATTACGTGTCATACCCTTTAGCAAGCCGTTGCCTGCTCCAAGCAGAACAATAAGAATAAACAGACCCCAACCTATAGAGAACCCGGTCAAGGCTATTCTAGTCTTGTTATTCACCATTGAAGCATATATTTCGGCAAGCACGTCTCTCATTTCTCGTCTCTGAAAATAACACCGTCACGGAACAGAATTCGGCGGTCTGTCTGGTCTGCTATATCCTGCTCATGAGTCACTATTATAACTGTTTGTCCGTCATTTCTATTAACTGCCTTAAGCATATCCATAACCTCTTGTGTGGTTTTGCTGTCAAGCGCCCCCGTAGGTTCATCGGCAAGTATTATCTTTGGATGTGAGATTAACGCACGTGCAATTGCAACACGCTGACGTTGTCCTCCCGACATCTGCATCGGAGTGTGGTCCCAGTGACCCGCCAATCCCACTTTATCAAGATACTGCATTGCAAGCTCGTTCCGCTCCTTCCTGCCTACTCCACGGTAGTAAAGCGGCAGAGCGACATTCTCCATCGCATTCTTAAAGTTAATAAGATTGAACGATTGAAATATAAACCCTATAAGTTGATTGCGATATATGCAACCTTGTCTCTCGGTAAGATTCTTTATAAGATTGCCTGCAAGATAATACTCACCCTCATCGTAATCATCAAGAATACCCATAATGTTAAGCATTGTACTCTTGCCTGAACCGGACGGTCCCATAATGCTTACAAGTTCTCCCTCTGAGATATGCAAATCCACCCCTTTGAGTACATGAAGCGGTTGAGCACCCGGATATGTCTTATGTATCCCTTTTAAGTCTATCATTTTCCTGTCTCCTTTTTAATCCAATCAACGTATTGTCCTACAAATTCCTGTGTAAGCATAGACATGTGATGTGCTTCTACCCCGTAAACCTCCACATCGGGGTAGTACTTACTCCAGAACTTGCTGTTATCCATATGACGGTCACTCGTATTCAAATCCCAAAGAACCTTTAGACGGGCATCATTCTCATCAAACACCGCTTTCATCTCAGGTGCCATCGGCTCTTCCTGCAATGCTCGGAACAGTACAACCTTACCTTTGTATAGAGGAGGCTCTCCCTGACGCGCAAGACTGTCATACATTCTCATAGTGTTACGGAAACTGTCTATAGCCTCTTTGTGACGATTGTAAACATCCTCTGAAATAAGCGACATCATAGCCTCCATTGAATTTGTACTCTTCTCTACACGCCAGAATACATCAAGCATAATCATCGGGGCTGAAACTCCTGTTTCTTGCTCATACCGCACTGCAAGGCGATACGCCAATTCACCACCGAAACAGTGTCCTGTAAAGGCGGCAACCTTAACTCCCAATTCTGAAATGTACCAGTCAAGCAGACTGTAGTATGTCTCAATCACCTCATTTATGTCTGCGTCACGGAATATCAGGTCATAATGCTCTCCCAACGGTTCAAAAACAAATACTGAATAATTCTCACACAGTTTCTCACTGTATGGCATCATATCCTTGTAAGGCGTTGCTCCGCAAACCATTACAACCACAGGCTTTTCTCTATCAAACTTGTTAATCCAACAACCTACACCCATATTGTCTTCAAGGACACCCCTGATGGTACGTGCTTTCATAAGATTTGCAAGTTTTATCTTAATTCCCTGCTTATCTGCCATAACCACCATCTTTATGCCAAGCAGTGATGTAAGACCAAGTTTTGTAATATCATCGGTGACACCAAAATTATCTGTTCCAAGCAACTCCTTGGCAATATTGAACAAGCACTGCTCCTTATGCGTTTCCGGCGGAACATTCTCTGTTTGTATTGTAATGGTAGGTACAGGAAGTGCCCTGCGATTTACCTTTCCATTAGGTGTAAGAGGCAACTCATCAAGTTGGATATACGCAGTAGGCACCATATAGTCCGCAAGTTTCTGACCTATAAACTCACGTAATGCGTTTTGGTCTATCTGTTCATCAGCCTGCATATAACAACAAATATGCTGAGTACCAGATATCTCCTTAACCGCAACAGCACAAGCCTTAATTCCCTGATACTTTGACACTCTTGCCTCAATCTCTCCCATTTCTATACGCAGTCCGCGTAACTTAACCTGTCCGTCCATACGACCCATATAATCTATATTGCCGTCCTTACTCCAACGTACAAGGTCTCCTGTCCTGTATGCCTTAAATTGTTTTTTCTGAGCGCCTACATTCACTGTAAGCGTAATAAACTTCTCTGCGTTAATATCCGGACGGTTAAGATAACCACGTCCTACACCTTCACCAGCCACTACAAGCTCTCCAGCCGCACCACGTGGTACAAGATGCATATTCTGGTCCACCACAAACAATTGGTAGTTTGCAAGCGGACGACCAATAAGACTGTTATC
Organism: Candidatus Enterocola sp.; assembly: GCA_045616965.1. Classification (GTDB taxonomy): domain Bacteria; phylum Bacteroidota; class Bacteroidia; order Bacteroidales; family Paludibacteraceae; genus Enterocola. The sequence goes on along the minus strand of JAZLHT010000151.1, from coordinate 24,053 downwards.
GTAGTCGGTGATAATATTATAGCAGGTTGAGTACAATGTACACTCTGTAGGACCATAACCATTGTAGAAACGGAATGCCGGTTTCCTTAACGGCTGCAGTTTCTCTCCGCCTACAGATAATAGCCTTAAGGAGTGGTTCTCTATAGTTGTTGCAAACATATAACCCACCTGTGTGGTCATAAACGCAATACTTAGGTTATTATCCTCCATATATCGGTTCATTGCCATCAGGTCCATACGCATATCAGATGCAATTATATAGACACTCGCACCAACAATCAACGCAGGATATATATCCATCATGTGGGCATCAAATCCAAAGTTAGCGTATGCCACAGCCCTGTCTTTTTCTGTTACATTAAATTCCCTTACATACCAATGACAGAAGTTCACTATATTGTGATGTTCAAGCATAACACCCTTAGGTGTACCCGTAGAACCCGATGTGTAAAGAACCACATACATGTTTTCCGGTTTGGCTACATCAAGAGACTTGACCTGTTGCATTGTAACATCGGGCAAATTGCTTATTTCCGCCGATAAGAACACATCTCCGTCAAATTCAGGCAATGCCTCAGCCACACGGTTGTCCTCAGTCAATATAAGTTTCACACCTGCATCACTACACATGAATGCGAGTCTCTCCGTAGGGAAGTGGAAATCAAGAGGCATATACGCCGCTCCCGCTTTCATAACCGCTATCGGGTAAATAACCATAAGTTCACTACGATCTATCATAACACCTACAGCCTGCTCACACCCTATTCCGTAACGCTCCTTAAGATATACCGCAAGTTTATCTGTAATTTTGTCAATCTCTGCGTATGTAAACGACTTGTCTTTATATACCACACAGGTTGAATCCGGTGTTTTATCCACTTGCTTCTTAAACAAGTCAATCAAAGTCTCTTTCTTGTTATAACGCAGTGTATCTCCACGACCAAGCTCCATAAGTTCAAGAGTGGCGCTCTTGTCAAGGGCGGAAATCTTTTGAACATCCATGTCCGGATTATCTGCAATGACACTCACAATCTGACGGAAAACAGACAACACTCTGTCTATGTAATCCATTGTGTATTTGGTCTTGTCAAACTCTATGTTTACAACAAGAGTGCCGTTACCCGTATAGGCGGTTACTGTAATGTCATTGAAAGACTCCTCCTTGCTATATTCATGTTTAAGAGTAAATGGATAATCCTTTATATTCTCTGTATTGTCAGCATAGTTCTCAAACGCCACAATTGATTGGAATAAATCCTGCCCGAGTTCGCTCTGCTGCTGAATTTGAGACAATGGACAGAAATCCCATTCATTGGTATTAACGGCTTGAGTATGGACTGCCTTGACAGCATCTCTGATACTTTGTCCTTCATTAGTCACAACTCTTACAGGAACAGAATTTATGAACAAGCCAACCAAATCCTCAACACTCTCACTTGAATTATTACGACCCGACACCACCTTTACAAATACAGCGTCATTTGTATGGTTGAACACGTGAAGCGTCAAGCCCCATGCAAGTTCCACAACTGTATTCATTGTAACCTGCTCCGTATTGCACAAATTCTGTAGTTGCGTAACTACATCTCCCTTAATTACGAGAGTATCTTTATCGTCAGTCTGCTCATTTTCCGGAACAAGTCCGTATGAAGGAATAACCGCTTTTATATTGTAACCGCCAAGCAGATTTCTCCAATACTCCAGACCTGCGTTCATATTCTTAAGGCGCAATTCACGTACAAATCTCTCATAACGTCCGTCATTGCTGTTATCCATAGCGGATTCCTTTCCGGTAATGGCCTCCGTCATGTATTTTAGCAGGTCGGCTGTAAACAAACCAATACACCATCCATCAACTAAAATATGATGTACTGCAAGAATAAGTTTACACGAGACATCACTTGTCTTGACACAAATTATACGGAACAGCGGATCATTCTGCATATCAAAACCGCGTTGCTGCTCTCTTAAATGAATATTATGTGCCGCCTCTTCAATATCAGCCTCATTGGAAACATCCACCATCTCAAGTCCAAGCGGACGGTCCACTATTGCCTGCCTGTATTGCTCCACACCTCTGTAAATCAGGGCTGAACGCAATACCTCATGCTTGGCTCCCAAACGGTCAAGTGCATAACGCAATTGATTGTATGTAGGAAGCATATCCATTGAGAACGTACTTACAAGTCTGTAAGCCAAACTGTTTGGCGACATTATAAAGTGAAGCAAAATACCCTCCTGCATCGGGCTTAAAGGATATATACGGCGAATCGGAGTACCCATCTTCATAAACTGTGAATAGACGTTCTCAAACTCTTCATCACTCCACTCTAACTCACCCAAGTCACTTGCAGTAATCTCCTTATCAGTTTTTGAAAGCAAGTATGCGGTAATATCCTTCAACTCACTTACTATCCCGTCTGCAAATTTTTTGGCATCACCATCTGAGATAACTGTACGGTCATAATCCATCGATAAGCCAAAAACTCCGTCTGATATGCTGCAATTAATGCTTATGCTTGGTCCGAACTTGTTCTCCGAAGCAAAATCGGGTGAAAGAACAACCTCTTTTGATGCAGTAAATGGAACATTGTCATTCTCATTACCCGATGTCATCTCTCCCAAATAGTTAAAGCCTACAAGAGCAACCTTATCTCTGCTAAATTCAATAGCCTCATTACCATCAACAAATCTTAATATGTTGTAGCCTACACCTTTATTCGGTATGCGGTGCATTATCTCCTTAACATTACGGATATCCTTACGCATGTCGCCGCTCAAGCCATCTATAACAACAGGGAATACAGATGTAAACCAACCTACCGTACACTCTGTATGCAACGGGCAACTCAAATCCTCACGTCCGTGTCCCTCCATTTGCACAGAAAGTGCGTTATTACCCGTAAGAGCCATATAACTGCGTCCCACTGCCGTCATAAGCAAGTCATTGATTTCTGTACTGAATACAGTACTTACATTATGAACTAACTTATCCGTATTTTCTGAATCAAGAGTTACTGCAATATGTCCGTTATCGCGATTATGATTCTTGCAATCAGATGTTTCAAGCGAGTCAAGTTTCTGTTGGACGCTTTGCCAATAAGAAATCTCTGTTTCTAACTTATAACTGTTTCTGTATTTGTAGCAAGCCTCAACGTAATCCTTATACGTATGAGTCTTTTCCTGTAATTTCACCTCACCGCCTTCCAACGCCTGTGCATATCCGCCGGCAAGGTCATCAAGAATTATTCTCCACGATACCGCATCAACTACAATATGGTGACATACCATAAGAAGTAAATCATAATCAGGCAAATGCAGTACCGTTACATTAAACAGACTGCCTGCCATATCAATGCCTTCCTGTCGCTTTGTACATTCCACCCCGGCAGATGCCACATCGTGGACATCAATCTCATCAAACTGCATTACAGCATCAGCATCACGCACAAACAAATGTTTGTCCTTTACAACAGCACGCAGCATATCATGTTGCTTCCAAATTGCGGCAAATACTTTTTTCATTGCGTCCATATTCACTCTTTCCTTAGCTTGAAGTAAATAAGACTGATTAAAGTGATTCTCTTTAGGTAAGTTAAGGTCAAAGAAGAAACCTACAATGGCACTGTCTGCCACATCACCGTTAATTGGAGTCTGACTTATCTGAATATTATCAGCAGTCTTGCAATTTTTGGCGATTTCACGCACTGTCTTTAGTTTCATAATTTGTGAAACCTGTATATCAATGCCTTTCTGTTTTAGTATGCTTACCAAACGAATACACTTTATGGAATCACCGCCAAGTGCAAAGAAACTGTCAAGAGCGCCAACCTTATCTTCAAAGTTAAGAACCTGAGCAAAAGCATCTGACACTATAACCTCCAATTCACCATCGGGTTCAACAAACTCCACCCCGCTTCTAAGTTCAGGAATAGGCAATGCCTTTCTATTAACTTTACCGTTAGGTGTAAGCGGAAGCACCTCAAGCTGCATATACGCCTCCGGAACCATATAAGGTGTAAGTTTGCTTGCAAGTGCATTCTGCAAATCGTCTATATTTATTTTTTCAGATGCTGTAAAATAGAGACACAAGTGCTTGCCTGAACCTATCTCCTTAACATCGGCCGCAACACTTTTGATATTAGGGAATAACTTGGCTTGATTCTCAATCTCACCCATCTCTATACGGAATCCACGTAACTTGACCTGACTGTCTATACGCCCCATATATATAAGATTTCCGTCTGTCCCGTATTTAGCCAAGTCACCAGTACGGTACATTTTAAGTCCACTGGCAAAAGTAACCGCCGTAAATTTCTCTTTTGTGAGTTCAGCCCTGCCCCAATAGCCGTTTGACATCTGCTCTCCGCATAGGCAAAGTTCACCCGGCAGACCGTTTGGCATCAGGTTTCCGAATTTGTCACAAACAAATGAGTAGGAGTTAGGTACAGGACGCCCAATAGGAATATCACCATCACTGTCTTGATTGACAAAATGATACGATGAGCATACAGTGAACTCTGTAGGACCATAGCCATTTACTATATCCATATTCACCTTACGCATAGGCAACATCTTTTCACCACCCATCATAATGTATCGGAGCGGCAAATCAAATGAATTTACAAACGTCATTCCAAGTGCGGTACTCATTGACATTCCGTTGACCTTATGCTCTTTTATGAATTCAAGCATTGCGTCCATATCCTTACGTATCTCCTCCGGCATAATATGAACACTACCTCCACATGCAAGAGGCGTTATCAAGTCGTCTATTGAAGCGTCAAAAGAGAAACTTGCGTGAACGGCACTACGACTGTCGGCATTTAATTTAAGTGCCGACACGCGCCATGCAACAAACGCTCTTAATGACTTATTGGCTATCATGACACCCTTAGGCTTGCCTGTAGAACCCGATGTGTAAATCATATAAGCAAGAGTATCAGGTGCTGACACATCATAACCAAGTACAGGCTCTGAAGCAAATATCTCCGTCAAATTTTCTTCTGTAACCATAATCTTGGCTTTACTGTCGTCCACCATATATTGTATGCGGTCTTCAGGATATTCCATATCTACAGGAACATAGGCCGCACCAATACGTTGAATGCCAAGTATTACCGCAAGGAATTCCTTTTGGCGTGGTAGTTTTACACACACAAACTCATTCTTGCCCACACCATTTGTCATAAGCCATTTGGCAACACGGGCGGATGCCATATCAAGTTCCTTAAATGTGTACGAACCATCTCTATCTGCCACAGCAATTGCGTCAGGAGTTGTTTTAGCGTAATGCAATACAATATTTGCAAAGGTCTCATCCTTATTATACTCCAAATCCTCACCTTTTGACTTTGCCATAATTTCATTGCACTCGTCATCACTTACTATCGATATTGAGGCTATAGACCCTTTAGTGATAGTGGCGTTTATCATAAAATTCTTCAACGCACTTACTAACAGTCTGATGTCATCCTCTGTATATAAAGCCGTTGAGTACTCTGCGTCTATGCGATAATTTTTATTGTCATCAGGTGTAAAGAATATACACAGTGGAGCCTTGGCAGTATCAAGTTCAACCTCAATTTTATCATCGGCATCAACAAAATCCTCCACTTCCTTTATTCCACCTTGGAAACCGCACATGATTTCCGGTCTTATTCCATAACGCTGGACCATACGTGTATACGGATACAAACTATTGGCAACCGTTGTTTGGAACTGCTTTTGCATTGTGGCAACCGCATCTGCAAATTTAAGCTCTCCTGCCTTTTCTGTATCCAAAGTAGAGACTATAGGCAATGTTTTTACAAACATACCCATAATGTTCTGCATAGCAATTGAAGTACGCCCGTTATCTATGGTTGAAACCACAATGGAGTCTTCTCTTGTAACTCTGTGCAGTGTCTGCATAAGGGCGGTCATAAAGAAATTACTTACGGTAAAACCATTCTGACCGCAATAATCATCAATATTACCTGCTGATACGGTATCTGAAACTCTGGCACTATGGTTGGCATCTCCTGTGGCGCCGTCTGAGTGCGAATAAACAGCCACTTCAGCACCTCCCAATATCGAATCAAAATATGCCTCTGAATTCTTAAAGGCCTCACTGTCCATATACTCCTGTTCATACAGAGCCCTGTCAAATGCCGTAAATGTTTCTTTATCAAGTGTTATGCCTGAATATGCCTTCTCAAGTTCACTGCGGAACAAGAAATTTGACGCACCGTCAAACACTATATGATGAATATCCATAAACAGGTATGTATATGTGTCATACTTATACAACTCAAGTCTATAGAGATTATCGTTGAACAAATCAAACGGACGCACGCGATTTTGGAAGAACTCAGATGTAGGTTTCTCTGTAAGTTCTGTAAATGATACCTCTACAGCGGCTTCATCTCGTCTGATTTGCATTACGTCCTCACCATTTTGAACAAGCCTTGTCTTTAGGTAAGGATGAGCCTCCACTACATCAATCAAGGCATTATGCAACCTCTCCTTATCATAATCACAAAAAACAACTACATCCGGTATATTGTACTGCAATGCACTACGGTTCATCTCCCAATCAAGATATACACCTCGTTGGTTCTCTGTAAGAGGATACAACTCACGCTTTTCATAAACCTTATCAATGTTCTCAACCTTATCATTAACCGCAATATATTCCGCCATATCTTTAATTCTCGGATGAAACAATATCTCCGTAGTAGGGATATAGATATCATATTTCTGGTTTATCATTGCACTGAGTCTCATAGCAGATAACGATGTGAGACCCATGGAAATAAGATTAGCCTCAACGCTTATCTTGTCAATACCCAATAAAGAGCAAACCGTGCTGCATATATTCTCTTCTTCTTTAGTTGAAGCCTCCACAAACTCACCCTGTTCAAGCACAGGGTCAGGCAATTTCTTACGATTAACTTTCCCATTAGGTAAAGTAGGCATAGTCTCAAGTTCCATATAGATTTCAGGACGCATATATGAGGCAAGAGAAGACTCCTCTATACTCTTTCTCAAATCATCACTGCTTACACTGCACCCGTCCTTAACCACATAGTATAGAACCAAATGATCATAATTTGCAAGTGTCTTGACAGCGGCTACCGCCATTTTAATACTTTGATTACACATTACAAGCCCCTCAATTTCACCAAGTTCTATTCTAAAGCCACGTAACTTTACCTGACTGTCAATACGCCCCATGTACTCTAACTGCCCATCATCATTATAGCGGACAAGATCACCGGTGCGATACATTTTCTGATTTTTCAGATACGGACATTCAACAAATGCCGCGGCAGTTTTATCTTCCAGATGCCAATAGCCGTAACCAACCTGCGGGCCCGCTATGCACAACTCACCCGATGCTCCGTATGGAACCATTCTACCCTGTTTGTCAAGAACAAAACAGAAGCAGTTTGCTACAGGACGACCTATAGGAATATTTGATATCTCATTGCCCGGCTCTATGACATATAGAGTGCTGTCATTAGTACACTCTGTAGGACCATAAAGATTTATTATGGATATGTGGTCACTCTTGACACCTGACAGTTTCTCTCCGCCTGCGGTTATGAACCTTACAGGGATCTCAGGATAGGCATTAAGCAGCATTACAGTAAGTGAGGTCGTGAATCCGCAACCTGTAATATTACGGTCCGTAATAAAGTCTCTTACAGCCTTAAGGTCATTTCTTATCTCACTTGGCATAATGTGGTATTCTCCTCCCACATACAGAATCGGGTAAATATCGCCTATATGTGCGTCAAAAGAGAATGAACGATGTGCCGCAATGCGGTCATTGTGTGTAAGAGCCTCCGCCCTTGACAACGCAACGGTAAAATTCATCAAACCTTTTTGATGAAGAATCACACCCTTAGGTAATCCCGTTGAACCCGATGTATAAATCATATACGCTATATTGTCGGGTTTCGCAAGGCAAACGGAATCACATTTCTTACTTAAATCCAAATCATCAAGATAAATCACTACAGGAGCGGTAAGTCCACCTTCCTCCTGTTTGGCATCCATCACACTATGAGTGGTAACCAGAACCTTAAGTTCAGAATTTTCAATTATATACTGCAAACGGTCATACGGATAATCCACGTCAAGCGGAGTATATGCAGCACCCACTTTATGAATTGCAAGCACTGACATAGTGAACCATACACTACGGTCAACCATAACACCCACAAAATCATTTGGCATAACGCCTGCCTGCAACAAGTGGAATGCAAGTGCATTGGTACAACCGTCAAGTTCAGCGTATGTAAGTGACCTTGTTATATCCGAGACGGCAATTTTATCAGGATTTTGCTTGGCTATATTCATAAACGCCTGTACAAAAGTGAGGTTCTTATCATAATCCACCATCTCACCCGATGAGACAGCCATTGTTTTCTCACTCCACTCGGCATTAAGCATTGGTATCTCTTTAATGACTACACCTGAATTTATGGCATTCTCAACAAATACGGCAATGGCACTTGCCAACGCATTCATCTGTTTTTCAGTATAAAGAGCCTTATTATACTCTATCCTTATCTTGTAAGAATCCTTCTCTGGCAAAATGTTGCAATCCAAAGGCATTTTAACGGTGTCAAGTTCAAGAGAGAATTCGCTACCTGCAACATTAGTGTTATCATCAGCAAATCCACCCTCGTATGCGTATATGATTTCCGCACGCAATTTGTGACGTTCCACCATCTTGGTAAACGGATATATGTCTCTGGCTTGTGTCTCAATAAACTGGCTTTGCATGGCTTTTACCGCTTCTGCAAATGTCAAGCCTGACTCTAATTGGCTTACAACAGGTATTGTCTTTACAAACATACCCATAGTTCTCATCATACGCACATCCGAGCGTCCATTATTTATAGTGGTTATAACTATATTCTCCTCTCGCGTAACACTGTGTAGAACCTGCATAAATGCAGTAAGGAATGTATTGCTTTGGGTTGTACCGTTTGTATGGCAGAAGTCGTCAACCAACTTGGCAGGTACGGAAGCGTACGTAAGTCCACGACCTGTCAATCCTGTCGCACTGTAATTGTAAGATGCAATCTCTGCACTCTCAAGCAGTTTATCAAAATACGATTGAGCCTCAGCAAATCTATCAGACCGCATCAGTTTCCACTCATCCAAGACACGGTCAAATGCAGTATAAGTCTCCGGTGAGAGTTTCTCTCCGTCAAGAACCTTTTGCAAATCAATCATAAAGAAATAGTCCGAAGCTCCGTCAAACACTATGTGGTGCATATCACGGAACAGATATACCTTTGTAGGGCTCTTATAGACCTCAAATCTATACAGATTATCGTTAAACAGGTCAAACGGACGGACACGACTTTGGAAAAACTCCTTGTCAGGCTCCTCATTCAGTTCTGTAAACAGCACCTCCACAGGTTCCTCATCACGGCGATATTGACAAACGTCTCCATTAAAGTAAGCCATACGTGTCTTTATGTATGAATGAGCATCGACTGTGTCTCGCAAAGCATCTATAAGTTTGTGGGCATCAATATCATTCCATACTTTAACCCCTGCTATATTGTATTGTAATGCAGTACGGTGCATATCCCAATCAATATAAACGCCACGCTGGTTCTCTGTCAGCGGATAGTAATAATGGCGTTTGTCAAAAACCAAACCGGTCTCCTCTGTCTCCAATTCTTGAGAACCGTCAGCCTCACCATCTATTTTTACTGCAATATCACGTATTGTAGGGTTAGTTAAAATATCTTTTGTGGCAATAACAAATCCATACCTCTCATGAGCCATAACGCTTAGCCTCATTGCCGATAATGAGGTGACACCAAGAGATATAAGATTTTGGGTAACACCAAAATCACTATTCCCTATAACCTCCGCAACAAGGTCAAACATTTGTTTCTCTGTTTTGGTGACAGGAGCAATCTTCTCCTCCGCCTTGACTGTAGGCAAAGGCAACTGTTTGGTATTCACTTTACCGTTTGGTGTAAGCGGCATTTTATCCAACTGCATATATGCGGTAGGCACCATATAGTCTGTAAGTTGTTGTGCAAGATACTCTTTCAATTGATTCTCATCTATCGGGCAGTTGGCGGTATAGTAAGCACATAAATGTTGCACACCTCCTATTTCCTTAACTTGCACGCTCTCCATCTCAACACCTTGATATGATGCTATAAGCGTTTCAATCTCACCAAGTTCTATACGGAAACCACGCAGTTTGACCTGACTGTCAATACGACCTAAATATTCAATATCCCCATCTTCATTATAACGGGCAAGGTCACCTGTATGGTAAATTTTAGTGTTAGGCAAAAAACGGCAAGGTGCAAATTTCTCTGCTGTAAGGTCTTCACGTTTCCAATATCCGGCAGCCATCTGCACACCAGACATACAAAGTTCGCCACAAGCACCTTGTGGCATCAAATGTCCTTGTGGGTCAATTATATACGCATTCAAATTATACAAAGGTCTTCCTATAGGGATATTTTTATACTCCTTACCTGGAACAAGTGTGTAGAATGTGGAATCCACTGTAAACTCAGTAGGACCGTATGTGTTTATAACCCTTGTCTTGCATTCAGGGTTGGCATTCATTTTCTCTCCACCCACAACTAAATAATCAAGAGGCATATCGGGGTACATTTGGAGTAACATAACACCAAGTTGGGTTGTGTAACAACCTCCTGTAATATTATTCTTTATAATAAATTTATGAAGTTGTTCCATATCCTTTCTTGCCTCCTTGGGTACTGTATAAAGCGTACCTCCCACAGTAAGCACAGGATATAAATCTTCTATTGAAGCGTCAAAAGAGAACGAACTATGACAGCAAATCCTGCTTTTTTCCGTATGTCCCCACTCCTTTGCTATAAATGTCACAAAATTAGCCTTGGCACTATGAGGTATCATAACACCTTTTGGCTTACCTGTTGAACCCGATGTGTAAATCATGTACGCAATTCCGTCAGGCTCAGCCAGATTAAACGAGGCACTCTTAAGACTTGCTCCGTTCAAATCTTTTCTTAAATCTCTTACGAACTCATCACCATTGTCGTCCAACTTTCCAAGCAACCGCAAGATAAAATCATCTATAAAAAGTATTTGCTCCGCATCAAACTCTCCACCTGAATTCTTTTCATCAAATATAGCATGAGAGGTTATAAGCACCTTACTTTCAGAATCTCTCAACATATACAATAAACGCTCATTAGGATAGTCATAATCCAGTGGTACGTATGCACCTCCACTTCTTTCAACACCTATGGCGGCTGCAACAAACTCTTTTTGGTATCCAAGCATTATGCTTACAAAATTACCCTTTCTAACCCCCATATCCACAAGTTTCATTGCCACCACACCCGTCAGCATATTTAATTTGGCATACGTTAGCGGACTCTTCTCATCAACAATAGCGATTGATGTACGGTGTTTTTTAGCACACGCTATAAACATACTTGGGAATGTCTGCGTACTATCGTACTCCATTTTATTGCCTGTGCAAAGAGTAAGAACCTTATCCTGTTCCAATGAATCAAGAAGCGGAACCATTGACAAGTCATAATATTCATTTTTAACACTGTTTTCCGCAAAATTCCTGAACACACGGTTAAGAGTTTCCATATCACGGCGATTGTACAGCGTGGCATCATACTCTAATCTTGCCGTATAGTTGCCGTTATCGGCACGCAGCATAGTTATTGAAAGCGGAGTTTTTGCCATATCCCAATCAAGTCCGTATGCCTCAAGACACTTACCGTCCAAATCAACCGTAGTTTGAAGATCAACAAAATAGTTATATAAAATCTCTGCCTTAAGTCCGTGGCGGTTTACAAGGTCTGTAAACGGATAAAAGTCATTGCTGATGGTTTGCTGCATCTGTTCCTTTATTTTGTTTGCAGCATCCACCATTGAACCCTTGAAATCTGTCATCACAGACGGAAGCGTTTTAACAAGCACTCCAAAGAAATTGTCAAGAAGAAGTTCTGAACGTCCGTTGCTTATGAAGTAAAGCAAAGTGTTGTCCTCTCTTGTAAGACGATGCAGCACTTGATGGAACACCACAAGGAAGAAACCGCTTACAGGCAAATTATGTCTCTTGCAGAACGCCTCAATATCGGCAGCCTTTATTTCAATATCCGATACACCTTGGAAACGCCCTTCATCGGGTACAGAAGAATGAGGATATACAGTAGCGTCAACGCCTCCCACTAAGGAGTCAAAATAAGATTCCGCCACAGCATAACGGTCCGATTTTATAAGTTCCGCCTCATCAAGTGTGCGGTCATACGCTGTATAGGTTTCAGCTATGAGTTTCTCTCCCTTATATGCTCTTTCCAATTCACGGGCTATTACAAAGTTACTGCTGCCGTCACCTATGATATGATGAATATCCATAAGAACAAACACATCACTGGCATACTCATAAATGGTTATTCGGTATAGCGGTTCCTCATGGATACGGAACGGCTTAACACGGCTTTGCAAGAACTCCCTTGTGGGAAATTCGGTGAGCTTCTCCCTATGAATCGTTACAGGTTCATTATCATTCCTTACCTGCATGACCTCTTCCCCTACAACTTGTAGGCGTACCTTAATGTAAGGATGAGCCTCTATCACATCATAAAACGCCTGCTCTAACTTATCAGCATCAATATCCTTGAAATGCAACACCACAGGAATGTTATACTGCAATGCATCAGGATTCATCACACAATCTATATACATACCCTTCTGGCTCTCAGACATAGGATAAGTGGTTTGTATAGGATGTGGTTTTAGTTTGGACCCTTCTTCAACCTTACGGTCTCCACTCTCCACCAATGCGGCAATTTGTCTTACTGTAGGGTTCTCCATTATCTCCTTCATAAGGATTCTTACACCTAACTCCTTTTGAAGTGTGGCACTCAGTCTCATTGAAGCAAGAGACGACAACCCAAGACTGACCAAATTATTGGTAACACCAAAATCATTAAGATTCAGCGATGAAGCAACAATTTCAAATACCTTTTTCTCCATCTCGGTTTCCGGATTCACTATCTCTTCAAGAGCAAGAACAGGTATTGGCAAATGTTTTCTGTCAGCCTTACCGTTTGGGGTTAAAGGAATCTTATCAAGCCTCATATAGGCTGTAGGAACCATATACTCAGTAAGTGATTCAGATAGGAACTCACGTAATGTATTTTGTTCTAAATCACTTTCAGATGTAAAATAAAGGCACAAATGCTGCATACCTCCTATGTTCTTTACATCAGCAACGGCTTGCTTGACACCACCAAACTGTACAGCTTTGCTTTCCACCTCTCCAAGTTCTATACGGAAACCTCTCAATTTCACCTGGCTATCTGTACGTCCTATAATCTCTACATCACCGTCCGGAAGCCAGCGGGCCAAGTCTCCTGAACGATACACTCTGACTCCCTTGTACTCTACAAAACGCTCGGCGGTCATCTCCGGCAGGTTGTTATAACCTTTTGCCACACCAGGACCACCTATAAGCAACTCTCCTGTAATGCCTACAGGCAACTCATTGTTGTACTGGTCAACCACAAACTCCACATAGTTGAGAAGAGGATGTCCTACAGATACTTTTGTGCTATTTGTGAGGTCTTTTATATTTGACGATACAGTTATTTCTGTTGGACCGTATGTATTGAATATATGCACACCCATATTACGCAGAGTGTCAAGTAGTTGTTGAGGATATGCCTCACCTCCTGACCAAACGGTCTTACAGTGGCTCAAAGCCTCACTGAATTCTGGCAGCTCAAGATAACTTAATATACGTGAACATGTACCGTTAATACCCTCCGCACCTGTACGTTTCATAAGTTCTGCTAGAAGATACGCATCCATAACCTCATCTTCATCAGCAAGAATTGATGTTATGCCGTTAAACAAAGAGCCTGCAAACTCTTTGAGCGACATATCAAAACTCAATGTTGTTATTGACACAAATGACTTTACGTCCAATTCCTTTAGTCCGTGTATATGTACATTTGCAGGATGATCATATAAGTAGTTTACAATTCCTCTGTGACGAAGCATTACACCTTTTGGCTTACCTGTTGAACCCGACGTATAAATCAAGTATGCCAAATCATCAGGTGAGACATTAAGGCAAGGATTCTCCACGCTGACACTACTGTCATTTATAAGTTCCTCTATGTCAATAACTTTATCAGAAGGATAATCAGACAGATGCTCTTTGGTTGTAAGTACATACTGTGCCTCGGAATCTGTCATAATAAGGTTTATGCGGTCTGCCGGATAAGCAGGGTCACACGGAATGTAAGCCGCACCGGCCTTGCTGACTCCAAACATTGAGTATATGGCATAACTGCGTCTTGGCAAAAGAAGCACCACCCTGTCTCCCTGCTTTACGCCACGCTTGATAAGTCCGTTTGCCACACGGTTTGCGGCAATATTAAACTCAGCAAATGTAAGCGTACAATCTTTTGCAATAAGTGCGGTACGTTCAGGTATCTCCACTGCATTACGCTCAATAGGCTCATAATAGAGTTTGTACGGAACCTCAGCCTGAGCCGTAATGTGCATAGTCTCAACACGTTTCTTCTCAGCCTCATCCATTAGGCTTATATGCTCAAGCGTGGCTGTAGGGTCTGCCATCATATTAAGCATAGCCGCCTTGATAGCCTTACCTACAACCTCAAGTTTCTCTTTGCTGTTAATAGCGTCACTTGAAGTAAGACGAATCTCATAGTCTCCGTTAATATAGTAGATGACGCAAGACATGTCGCTTCTTGTCTTGCCTTTCTCTATTTGAACCACAGCAGCCCTGCTATGCTCAAACGGTATATACTCCTGTATCTTAAAGCCCTGAAAAGAGAACTCAAGCGATGGGGTCATTTTCAAATCTCTGCAAAAATGCGAGAACGGATACGCTCCATATCGTATAGTACCCATAAGCTCACGACGGAATCCTTTAATAAAATCCAAAACAGACAGATTGCGGTCAACATCGGCAAGAATTGGAACTGATTTTACGAACATACCGTATGCATTAAGCAACCTCTTATCCATACGTCCGTGATTAAGCGTGTAATATGCTATCTTCTGCTCACGGCTCATAACGGAAACCACATAACTGAATGCCGCCATAAACACAAGGTTAGGCGATGTCCCATTGTCTTCCGCCCACTTATCTACAAAATCGGCACGCACCTTCTCTGAATGACAAACAGAGTTGCCCTCCGGGTTCTGAGGTATAACGGAAATATTGGTGAACTCTATTCCGTCAAACTTTTGAGCATAGTATTCCTTTGCCTTATTATATACATCACCACCTATCTCACTGCTTTCATCTTCTGCATATTGGAACAAGCCATAATCACCATCGGGAGTTCCCTCGTTTTTATAAAAAGCGGCAACATCACCTGAAAAATTTGGAGAATATGTCATTCCATCAGATATAGTATGATGCATATCCACCAAACCATATATATACTGTGGTGTGGATATAAATTCAAAACGTACGAGAGGAGAATGGTCAAAAGGAGAGAATGGACGCAAAAAACCATTGTGAATATACTCTTGTGCCTCCTCTTCACTCATAGAAAACCTCTTGATAGGAATCTGCATATCGGGGTCGTAATATTGACGAGGCTCTCCATTCTCATCCATAATGAAACAAGTCTTGAGTATTTTTCTTGTTTCAATAAGTTTCTCAAAACCGCTGACAAGTTGGTCAAGATTGACATCTTTACCGTAGTAAATGACAATAGGCAAATTGTATCTTGTTACAGAAGGGTCTGCCACCCACTCCAAAAAAACTCCAAGTTGGGATTGTGATAAAGGATAAGTTTTCATATATTAGTTTTGACTTTTTATTTACTATTTAGGCCATGACATAAACAACATGTTTTGACCATACATATATTTATATTCAATTTTAGGACAATATGCACTTAATAGTTTAAGGCCATTCTTCCTACAATCTTCAGAAACAACGGTAGGGTCAAATGGTGTTCCCGCATCATTTACAGAAACCAACCAATTGTCTGTATTTTCTACAAAACGGACATCTATATAGTGACCATCTTTTGCAGCACCTGAATGATACAAAATGTTAAGCAACACCTCTTCTACACAAACTTTAATTTTCATAGAGTCAGCATCGGGCATAACCCTGTTAATAGTCTGTCTCATGGCTCTTATAACCTCATACACACCGCTTGTGGTAGCCTCAACAGAGATATCCTCAAAGGCGTAATCACTGTCAAGCGGCATAAGCACTAAATGAGACAACCTCTTTGGTGACTTACGTCTGACTATTTCACTTAAAACAAATGTTATCACGAACACTATCGCCCCACCTATCGGGAACGCATACCAAATAGTATCAGCGGCGATATATGTGGAGAGTAGATACATACCTGAAAGCAAAACAATAGGGAATGCAAGAACAACAGCCGGTGAAAGGACTAAATATCCAAGCATTTGATATAAATTGGCAAATAAAAGAACAAGGCAGAGTGGTATCACCGCCCCTACAAAAATCCTTATGCCTCTCTGAGCCATAACAGCCATTTCGCCCTCTTTCGCACCAAACATAGTTGTAACAGCACCTGGGAAAACCTCAACCAAAACAAAAATAGTCACAGTTATACCTAATACCCATAGAATACACCTTGTTACAAGTAACCGTAGCCCTACATAATCCCCCTGTCCGTTCAAAAATCCGCCTAATGCCATAGCGGTTTGACCAAAGCCTTGAGACACCATCATACTGATGGTCATTACATTTATGCATATTGAGAGCGTAAACATACCGTCAGCCCCTAATTTATCTTGAACCATATTATTCATAATCAAAAACATAACCATCAGCAAAAGATTACTTACAAGCAATGGGAGACCCTGTCTTAGATTTCCACCCAAACATCTTGTAAAGTTACTTATGTGAATTGAAATTTTAAGTTTGCATTTTTTACTGAAGACGTACACCGCTAAAAAAAGCACACCGGATATATAAAAACACACCATTGCGGTACTGGCTCCGTACATTCCTAATTCAAGCGGACCTGTCAGCAACAATAAAACCGCAATATTTATTAAGAACGAGCATAGTATTGATTTTGTAACAACAGCAGGATGCCCATCAACAGTAACCACCTGGTCAAGGAACATATGAAGCATATTGAAAACACAACAACATACCATTACTGTAAAGTATGGTTTGAACAGGTTTTGCAATCTATTCCCATGGGTAATGGCCTCTGATATTTGCTCTCTGAAGCTGAACCCTATTACTCCACACAACATTCCCACTATAATTACAGATAACAAAGCGGTGGAAAGAATATTGTTTACTGTATCCATATCCCTTCTGCCGATTGCCTTTGCCGCCAAAACAACGGCACCTAAGCCAAACAATGTGGTAATAGAAGATACAGCCAAGTTTATGGGAACATACAAACTTATTGCTGACAACGCATCAGGTCCCACAAAATGTCCGACAATAATTCCATCAATAGTTATAGTTAACTGGCTGATAGTCATAGTAAGAACTGTGGCAAAAAGAAAGTTCTTCATTGCCTTGTTTATGAGATATGGATTTCTGCTGCCCATAATAAACGTTATGATACACATAAAAGCCTTGCAATTTACAATTTTTTTATGTCATTAACAAATAATTTGTGATTTTTTACTTGCATTATTTGATAATAACGTAATAATTTGTATTTTTGCATTAATATATGAACATAACAGAATTTGCAAACAAAATACGGAATAACGTAACAGCGTACCGCAAAATGACACCCTGCTGGTCAGGTGTGTTTGAGGATTTGCCATTGCTTACAAAAAGCAACTACCTGCTCTCCTACCCTATGGAGGAGTTGTGTGAAGATGGTGAACTTGATAAAATCCACCTGATTGGTGCAAGCTCAGGTTTCTCAAAAACAGGTGCGGTATATTGGCCAAAACGTCCGCAAGACGAGGCTGATTATATGCAAAACATTGAGACAATGTTTGTTACAAACTATCACATTGACACCAAAAAGACCCTGATGATTGAGTGTCTTGCATTTGGAATGTGGATAGGAGGAATGCAGATAGCCACAGCATACCGTAACATAGCATTAAGTGGCAAATACAAGATGACACTTGCAACCCCGGGTCTTGACCTAAAGACAGCAGTTGATGTAATAGGTCAGTATCACAAAAGGTATGACCAGATAATAATAACCACCAACCCGGGCAACCTGCCACTTATAGCGGCACTTATTAAGCAGAATAACATAGAGTTGCCCAAGGCGAGCGTATATTTTGCAGTGGTTGGAGAGTATTACACAGAATCGTTCCGCGAGTATGTCTGTGAACTCTTTGGGCACCCTAAAGATGCCTACAATATAGTGTGGACAGGTTATGGCAGTGCCGATACAGGTTATGTATCGCAAGAGACAGAGAACAGCATAAAACTGAGAAAGTATTTCTACAAGCACCCTGAACTATCTAAGAAGGTGTTTGGTTCAGAATCCACCCCAATGATACTTGAATGCCTCAGCCCCGATGTCTATGTAGAGGCTGTAGATGGCAATATCGTAGTGACAAAAGACCAATTTATTCCACTTGTACGCTATAACACCGCTGATTCAGGCGGATTGATAACAGAGGAACAGTTAAAAGACGTACCACAGGAACTTACAGCACCACTGCTCTCAAACATCAAGGCAGGCAAGGTTATGTACATTTATGGGCGTGTAGGCAATGCCGTAATCTTCTACGGCACTAACCTTATGATAAACGACATACAGGAGTTTCTACTCTCACAACCTGCCGATATGGAGTACGGCGGACTGTTTACCGTATCAGAGAAACAGACAGACGGCATAGCGTACCTTGAATTCACCGTTTACATACGCACACAGATCTTTGAAAGCAACCGCAGTGCATTGGAATCCAAGTATTTCAGCAAACTTATTGATTACCTTTGCGATTACAGTGCAGAGTTCCGCATTAAATACCAAAACCTTTCTAAATCTGTAGATGTGCCACTTATCAACCTTAAAGTTGATGACATAAACAACATACCCACAGGCACAAAACACAAATTCATAATAGACTGACAACCAATGACAACCAAAGAAGAGATAAAAACAATGTTCTCTAGGTACCTGGTATCGGCAGTGCTGACATCACTTACCACTGCATTGGCTGTTATGGTTGACGGAATAATAGTAGGCAATCTTATAGGGCATACAGGTTTGGCTGCCATAAACATTATGATGCCGTTTATTCAACTGTCAGTGGCACTTGTAATGCTGCTGAGTATGGGCGGTGCCTTGCTTGCGGCATACGGAATAGGGCAAAAAAACTACAGTGTATCTAACGGATACTTTACAATGTCATCCATTCTAACGCTTGCTATAGGATTATTATTCACTGCATTAGGTCTTATCTGCCCCGATGCGTGCATTACAGTGTTCTGTTCAGACACCACTCTTTTTGCAGATGCCAAGGCATACGGTGTGGTTATGCTCTACACCGCCCCGCTGTTCTTTATGATACAGAATTTAGCGGCATACATCAGGACAGACAACAGTCCAAGACTTGTACTTGTGGCAATGATACTTGCCAATGTGGTAAACCTATCGTGCGATTACATATACATAAAGTATTTTGGCATGGGCATAGGTGGTGCGGCGTGGGCTACGGCTACAGGCTATCTGCTGGCACTGCTTTTAATGCTTATTCATTTCTCATACAAAGACTGCACCCTAAACATAGCGTTTGATTTTAAAGATGTGGCATTGGCAAGTCTTATCACTATGGGACTTCCTCTTGTAGCGGACACCGCCACAATGTTTGTTCGTGTACTTTGGGTTAATCACATAATTATGGATACCCTTCCTCAGTACGGAATGTCAATAATGGCAGTGCTTATGGCAGTGCTTATGCTTATGAATATGATGGTGGCAGGAACATCGCAAGCACTACAGCCACTTGCAGGCAGATTAGGTGGAGAAGGCAATAAACAGGGTGTCAAGTGGGTTATTAAAATGTCTGCCATAGTGCTTATTGTAAGTGGAGTGGCACTTGTATTTGTTGTAAATATACTTGCCTCTCCTATCGCAAGACTGTTTGGGCTAAGTGGGGAGTATCTGGAACTGACCATACCTGCCATGCGCATATTCTGTATATGTTTCCCTTTCTTTGGCATAAGTTACCTGCTGTTTGTTATATGTCTTATTCAAAAAAGAAAGACATTGTCATGCATTTTAGCAATAACACACTCTATTATGGTGGCACCTGTAATGTGGGTGTCGGTAAAAATAAACCCTGACCTTATATGGCACTCATTTTGGATTGGAGATGCTTTAGCGGTAGCCATAGGTCTGATACTATACAGAATTTATAATGTAAAAATAACAGATGAGAGAATTTGATATTTTCAAAGAGGCGTTGAAATCACCCTATTATGCAGAAAAGTACAAGGGTATAAATGTGCCTGAATGTTATGAGGATTGGCTTAAAGTGCCGTTCCTTACACGCAATGATTTGTTTCAGAACACATATCCAGCCTCCACAGCAATGCTGACGGCACCACTTGAAAATGCCATAGTGCTATCTACGGGAGGCTCTACAGGCATTGCAAGAACTGTGGTGCTTTCAAATGCTGAATGGGACGCTTTTTGCGGAAAACAAGGTGAGGCATTCCTTACATTAGGCGTTAAACCCGATGATGTAATTGCAAACCTGTTTGTGGCAGGTCATCTTTGGCCCTCATTCATAGGAGTTCATGAGATGATTACCCACTCTTGCGGCGTGCACCTGCCTATATCAAGCAACATTCCCGTAGAGGATATTTACAAGATATGCCGTCAATATGAACCAACGGTTATGGTCTCATTGCCCACTATGTTTGTGTTTTTGGCGGATTTGGCAAAAAAAGATGGCAAGCCGTTCAAAAACCTGAGGCTTATAGCCTACGCAGGAGAGCAACTCAGCCGAGAGGCGGAGGCTCATGTACGCAAGTGGTTAGGCGTTAAATATATAAAGGCTCTTGCCTACTCCAGCAGTGATTGCGGCATTATGGGTGTTCAAACCCTTGATGACGGATTTGGCACCTATCATCTGCCACAAGGCTTCCAATTTATTGAAATACTTAACCCCGATACCATGCAACCTGTGAATGAGGGTGAGTTTGGTGAGATTGTAATAACCAATCTTGTACGTAAACTGCAACCTATAATCCGTTATCGCATAGGTGATATGGCAAAGTGGATTGACAAGGAGAGAGGCATTTTCCAACTTGCCGGGCGAGCGGGAGAGGATTTCAAACTTGGCGGAGCGTACGTAACCATCGGGGAGTTTGAAAAAGGCATCTCTGAATTTGAAGATTTGAGCATGAATTTCCAACTTGTATTGGAAGACGTTGGCAATAAGATGAATGTAATTCTTACTGTGGAATGTGATGAACCAGAGAAACACAAAGATACAGCACTCAAACTCAGAAGCCGCCTGCAAGAGATTATAAAGGATTTGAAAGGTGGGGAGGAGTTAGGTTTCTTTAACAGGTATGAGGTTGTTCTTAAACCTTTGGGCAGCCTGCCCCGCAATCCTATTACCGGTAAAATCAAGAAAATTATAGATAAGAGAGTATTATGACAGAGGAAAAGACAAATAAACTTTTTGAGCATAGAGATGCCTTTGACTACAACGGCACATCGGAATTGTTTCTGGAATCGGTGCGTGAAATGTTCCAATTCCACTCTCAGCACTCTGTAATATTTAACGGCATACAACGGCAGTATGGATTCTCTGTAAATGACATAAATTCAGAAAATGACATACTTCATATCCCAGCCATATTTGTTACAGCCTTCAAGGAGCGTAAACTGCTCAGTCTGCCTGAAAGTGAGATTGTAAAGACTTTTACATCAAGTGGCACATCGGGTAGCAAGTCTCAGATAAATTGGGATAAAACCTCAATGGAGAGACAAGCATTTATGCGTACATCCATAGTTGAGAGTTACGGACTTGCTGACTATAATCAACTTGTTAATAATCTGGTGTTCTCATACGCCCCGGAGGTTTCCGGTACAAGGGGTGCGGCTCATGCACATAATGCCTACGCACAATTTGCAAAAGAGAATGAGACTTTCTTTGCCATTCATGCCGACAAATACGGCAATCCGGATTTCTCTGTAGATGAGGGGATTGCAAAACTTGAGAAATTCGCCGCATCGGGTCTGCCGTTAAGAATAACAGGATTCCCTGCTTTTGGATATATGACACTGACTGAACTTGACAAGAGAGGGGTTCACTTTACTTTCCCAAAAGAGAGTGTGCTCTTCTCCGGTGGAGGTTGGAAAAACTATACAGGCAAGACCATTTCACAGGAGGAGTACGCAGAACTTGTGAATCGTGTACTTGGACTTACATCTGACCGTATTAGAGATGTATATGGAATGGTGGAGCATGGCGTGCCATACATGACTTGTGAACATGGACATTTCCACATACCTGTATATTCAAGAGTGTGTGCCGTGGACCCAAGGACTATGGAGGTTCTGCCTGACGGAGAGATTGGGCTGCTTAAACTAATGACTCCCTATTTGCGTTCAACACCTGCCCTATCGCTGTTGTCAACTGACCTTGGATGTGTAATGAGCGACTGTCCTTGTGGCAGAGAGGGCAAATATATAGTGCTTAAAGGGAGAGGTGGAGTTAAGAAATATGCAGGTTGCGGTATCAGTGCCGCCCAACTATTAAACAGAGGCTGATATGAAGTGGTATTTGTTTGGTGAAGTGCGTGACAGTGAGCGTATCACCGTAGAAGATATAAAACTTGTAATGAGTATGGCAAAAGAGCGTGTCAGTGAGATACGCCGTGTGCCTATTGCCTATATACTTGATGTACTCAGCCGCGCTGGAGAAGCACTTGAGGATTTTGAATCTGAGAGGGTTAAAAGCATTATAAAGATTATGCACAACCAACTTGGCTGGAGCGAGGCTATGGTTATAGAGGGGCTTAAAGTTATTACAGACGTGCTTAAATATGACAATCTTGAAGCCAGAATAAAGGCGGATATTGATGACGTGGCATACCTTGATGAGTTCAGTTACAACAAGGCGTTCAAAGGTATGGTTAAGGCTGAACCGTCAGGCGTGGTTTCCCATGTATCGGCAGGCAATGTATTTGTAAGTGCCGTTGATACACTTGTGCAAGGCATAATAACTAAGAATGTGAACATTCTTAAAATGTCAAGTGCCGACCCTGTTTTCCCTATGATTTTTGCAGAAATTCTGCAAGAGGTTGATTACAAGGGCGTTCTAAGCCGTTCATTTGCTCTTGTACCGTTTAAAGGCGGCGATGTGGAAGTGGAGTCTGTGGTTAAAATGGAGAGCGATGTGCTTGTGGTTTATGGTGGGGAAGATACTGTAAAGGCTTACCGTCAAGGTACGGGACTACACACTAAAATTATAGAATACGGCCCTAAATACTCACTTGCAATACTATCAAAAGAGAGCCTCAATGATGACAATATGCAGGGCATTGCCAACCAACTTGCAAGAGACTTTACAATGTGGGAGCAATCAGCCTGCTCATCTCCGCACGCAGTGTTCATTGATGACGAGGCACTTGCATCTAAATTCATAAAGGTGTTGGCAGAGCAGTTGAAGTATTGGGCAAGCATCATTCCTCATTCAGCCATACCACTTAATGAGGCGGTTGAGATTACCCGTACAAGGGAACTTGCAAGAGTTGACGAGGCACTTTCAGAGGCTGAACTTGTAATACCTGCAATAAACAATCAGGATTGGACTCTAATATTACAAAAAAAATGTGTGTTTAAGGTTAGTCCGCATCACCGCACAGGTTTTGTAATCATTAGCAAAGACCACTCAACCGATACCCTTAATGCGGTAAAAGAGTATGGGAAATTTATACAGTCAATAGCCATTGTGGCTCCTACCGCACTAAAACTAAAACTTTCAGACGCACTTGTAGGCTTGGGTGCAGACCGTATAACTGATATAGGCTGGATGACACGCCGTAAGCATGGAACGCCACATGA
>JAZLHT010000150.1:0-5908 GCA_045616965.1 Candidatus Enterocola sp. | reverse complement strand
CTTCAATAGCATCATAATTATCATATTTGGAATATTCATCAGGTGAATATATTTTGAATAAATCAAGTTCTTCATGGCGTTTTTGATGGTCTAAGTTGGTGAACCAACAAATATTACCCATACTTCGCCATTTTTGGCCTGTTTCATCTATCCAAAAACGTACTGCTTTTTCTTCATAATCTTGTGGAACCTTAAACGCACAATATGACAATGAACTACCGAGCCACATTATATTTTCTTTTATCAACTTAAAACAATCCTTGTAGGTAATTGCATTTGAGTTTCCAATAATCAAAAAGTTCTTGTTATACTCAATAAGTTGGGCAACGTATTCGCGGAATAGTGAAAATGGGGGATTGGTGACAACTATGTCTGCTTGTTTGAGTAGTTCAATACATTCTTCAGAACGAAAATCACCATTTCCGTTAAGGGTGGTAAGAATGTTTTTGTTGTTTTTGATCAGTAACTCAACGTCAACTAAATCTGTGGCTCCATCCCCATTGACATCGGGCACTTCTGTAATTACAATTTTATGGGGCACGCGTGTCTTCTGTTGTATGTCTTGTGGTGCATCCGACTCATGTAGGCATAACTGCGTGCCTGCGACAGGTGAACCATCATAACAGGTACATATCAGTTTCTTTAATCCCAACGAGTTGAAATTGAGTGCAAAGTACTTGAAAAAATTACTTTCGTAGGGATCATCGCAATTACAAAATACAGTTTTGCCTGCAAAGTGCTGACTGTAGTGTTTTAGTTCGTTAGCAATGTCGCTGAGTTGTGTATAAAACTCGTCTTTCTTTGCCCTGTTTGCGGCATGTAGGTTGCTGTTTCCACTTTTTCCTGCCATAGTGATTGATTATTCTGCACGAACTATCAATCATTTGAACCGGGGAAATTATAGTGCAAAAGGAAGGCGTGAACCTTTCTACTCACATTCACGAGGAGCGTCGGATGAACCCCGCCTGTCTATATAGATCAGCCCACGCCTATGGCGTAAGCATTAACACTTACATAGACAGTACGGAACAACCTGTGCTTCCGTGAATTTGCTTTATTCCGATTATTCCAACAATCAGTTTCCGACGCTTTTTGTTTGAATGTGAATAATAGCTAATGCGTTATGTATTAATATTTTACCTAAAGTCTATTTATCTAAAGTTTTATCTATTTATAATATTTGATATTAATTCTTGGAGTTTCTTCTTGTCATGAGAGTATCTTTTAAGGTCTTTTTGGAACTTTGAACTTTGTTCAATGATAAACATATTATAATTTTGATATCATTGAATCTAATTCTGCCATATCAAAGCGGTCCATTTTTTTTCCACTGCGGGCCTCTTCAATAGCTTCAATAGTATCTTCATTCGGTTCAAAATATGCTGCGTCAAAAAGTATGGTCTCAACATAGTTGTTAAGACTTCTATTGTTGCGTTTGGCAAGTGAGCGGAGTTTTTCCAGCAAGTCACTATTCAGTCTGAAAGATGTTGTAGTCTTTTCTGTAGTCAGAGTAGATGCATTCATAATAATATTATTTGCAATATTTTGTATTGCAAATATAATGCGTTAACATATAAATATCAAAATAAATCAACAGAATTTGATTGTATATATGTTTTCAGCTAATATGTAGTAACCAACAATGGGTTGATTACTTTTGCTGATTATTGCCAGAACGCATATTTCCGAATACTTGAGTGTGAGAACTGTCGAACGGAATCTGTTCCCTGTTCAGAGCAGGGACTTGGCTACCTGAACGCATTCGTTGGCATCGGCTGTATAGGCATCGGCACCAACCTGTGCGGCAAATGCGGCGTTGAGCGGAGCTCCGCCAACCATAATTTTAAGTGTGTGTCTAAGACCCGCGTTCTTTATAGCCTCAACAACATCTTTCATGTAGTTCATTGTTGTGGTGAGCAGAGCGGAAAGGCACAGAATCTGTGGCTGCTGTTCCTTGACTGCCGCTACGAATTTGTCGGCATCGACATTGATTCCAAGATTGACTACTTCAAAACCGGAACCTTCAAGCATGGAGGCAACCAGGTTCTTTCCAATGTCATGCAGGTCTCCTTTCGATTTATATCATTTCTTTATGACCAAATGATTGTAAAATACTAATGTTGTTATACTTTAATATTGTATTGCAATTGCTTTATGTTTGTTTGTGCAATTTTATATCGTGTAATATATCGAAATTTTAAATAAGAAAATATAGATTTGTTTACTGAAATTTGATTTGTGTTGAAAAATAATTTCATTTGCAGACGTATTTTTTGTGTAAGTATTTGTTGGAGAAGAATATTGGTTATATATTTGCATATGTATAATTAAGTTGTTGAAAGTTATTTTGTTTCAAATGACAAACCAATATTTAAAATATATATCAGCCTTTGTGATTATTAATTGTTAAACAAATAATTGTTATGGGATTAAAAATATTTAGTGCAAAGAAATATTCGGTAAAATTGAAAGCTACAATTCATGCATCTGGAAAATTAGGCTTTACAGATGATACTGCAAATTTTTTTGAGATTCGCCCTGGTTCAGGGATAAAATTTGCAACTGATGAAAATAATACGTTATTCATGATTTTTTGTAAAGAAGCAGATGATGATTGTTTTGCCATAAATAAAGCCGGTGCATATTATTATGTTAATGCAAAACCTTTGTTTGATGATTTGGGGTTTGATTATAGAAATAACAGCATAATATTTGATATGACAAAAGCGGATAATTTTGAAAACACCTATAAATTAACTGCTAGAATTAAGCCGAGAAAGTAATGTTTTTTGTTTAGAAAAAGAGTATCCTTTTAGTTTGGCGACCAAGGATACTCTTTTATAAGAATTCATAACATGTTAGCAGACACGCAAGGCTTCTCACCTTGTGACCATGGATTCTTATTTTGCAAAGTTATATAATTCTTTGGATAATGGTCGCTGTATTTAATTTTAATTTTGCTTATGAAGCAAAAACATAATTTTTTACAGAACATTCGCCACTTAAACTTACATTTGTGTGCAGATGTTAAGTTTTCCGATAACCAATTACCGGAGATTGTTCCTATATATGAAATACCAAATAAACTTATTTCATATAGAGATTGCCGCAAAACTAATGATTTTTATGGATTTGTACATTTTTATATAGATGATATCTACTTTGAAAGGGTATGGTCACATCCAGAAGAATCACTATCTTTGTTGCAAAAGTATGATGGAGTCATTATGCCAGATTATTCAATATATTGGGATGCTCCAATGCCAGTTCAACATTGGAATTTATACAGGAGCAGACTTTTAGGAAGTTATTGGCAACAAAATGGAATAAAAGTAATACCCACAATTCCGTTTTCTACTTTTGAATTCAATAAATATTCCTTAACAGGTCTTTCAAAAGGATGTGTTGTTTCTGTCAGTAACGTTGGCTCAAGAAAAGACCATTTTCGCAGAACTTGTTTTCAACAAGGACTCAATTCATTGATCTTCAATCTTGAACCTAAAGCAATAATTGTATACGGGGATATTGATTCTTTTAATTATCACGGTATAAAAACCTATTGTTATAAACCTAATGTTTTTAAAATCAATGAATGCAAAAAATAGAACTGAATACATTCAAATGTTGGAGGATTCAATGGATACTGCCAACATGACAAAAGAACAAGTTGAATATGAATATGAAGATCATATCATATTTGACAACGGGAAAGTGTGTCTATTCAAAAGATACTTGAATACTTTTTACGTAGGTAGAGTATTTGGAGATGAAGGGTGCGAATTTTGTCTGGATATGATAGACAAGATTAAATTACGTTTGTCTGATACAGGAGAGTATTTGGATTATGATGCAACTGATTCTCTACAAAATCCGTCAATTTTGGATATAATTGAGAAGGATGGTTTTCCTATACATTTCAAATTGTTTAGAAACTATGGGCAGTAGTAGAAATTGGAATATAGTGTCGTCCAAAAATCCAGTTGTGATTTTTGAATGGGAACCCGTAACTACAGTTTTGGGTGTGAAAGTATTACAACATACCAAACAACCCAATAAAGCATTACCTACTTTTTCCAATACTCCAAATACTATGTATTTTCGAATAGACACAAATGGACATATTAGTGGATTAAGGATTTTTAAAGGCAAAAATTCATATATGGATATTGATTGGGGACATAATCATAAAGAAAAAGGATTTTATGTACCTGTAGGCACTGCGCATGTCCAATATTGGAAATTCAATCCATTAACGAATAAAATGGATCGTGACAATAGTAAACAAACTCATCTGATGTCCAAGTATTTAATCAAAAAGTATGGTAATATAATAAAAAAAGCAGACCCTAATGTTAAATGGGAATGATTCTCTAATAAGCAGAGAGTGACAATACTTCACCCTCTGCTTTATTATGTAGAAAAACCGGTTATGGACTTATTTGTCGCTTTTGCGACGGTTGCAAGTACGGCATAGCATTTGGCAGTTATTTGCTATGGTGCGTCCGCCTTCTTTCCATGGGGTAATGTGGTCAGCTTCCATTTCTTCTATTTCAAAATGTTTGCCGCAAATTTTGCAGATACCATTCTGGTGTTCATATACTTCACGCTTTGTATTGTCATCAAAAGCACGTATTCCCAAATGGTGTTCATCACCATCAATCACGTACCAGTATATTCCCGATTTATTCTGAACATCGCTGTCTTTCATTAAACGGGAAACTTCTTTTTCCAGTTCGGTAGCATCCAATCTCGCGTCTTTAAACTTGTTGTAGAGTTCGCCCCAAGCAACACCTTTCATCTCTTTGCGTTTTTTTGGAAATTTTGCCTTGACCCAATTTATTACGTTTTGATAATAGAGCCAGAGTTCATCGGCATTAGTGTCATGCTGGTGTGTGGCCATATATGTATCAATATTGCCATTGTTAAACCAGGAGATTACTGTTTCCAAATAAACCTGTCGTATTGGTGAACCGCTCATATAGTCACTTCCCAAACGGTAAGCAACGCAACCGGTTTTGCTGAATTTCTTTTTAGCCTCAGTGACAAATGAACCGGAAAAAATTGCATTGCGTATTTCCTGCTCGGTCAGTTTTTCACCGGCAATGTTGATAGTACGGAACCAGTCCAGTTTTTCGCTGTCACTACCGTTACGGCAAATGTACACCATGAGTTGGTAATTGTTGAATTCTACAAGCTCATTAGGGGTGAGATTCTGTCCACCTTTTAATGTCCCGTTCCAATCGACAAAAAAGTTACCGCTCAGAAATTCACAGATACTCATTGTGCGTTGCTGACCATCAAGCAGTTCATAAGTGCCGTCCTGGTTCTCAACCCAATACATCACGTTGAGAGGAAATCCTTTGCGTATGCTTTCAATTACGGCCTTTTGCTGTTTGTCATTATATATAAACTCACGTTGGTATTTGGGACGGATGTTCAATTTACCGCCGTAACCGAATACACCCTCTTCTTCGCTATTGCTAAAGCCATTGTACAAATCGCCAATGCGGATTGGAGTCAGTTCTATTTCCATAATTTTATTGTTTTTTGCGGATTAATATTCGTGCATATATTTTCTGTCCATTTACATATGGATATCCATAGTTGTAACCTTCAACTTTTGTTGTGGTCATTGCTCCTAATATCTCAAATTGTTCTGGATTGTGTTTGCCAAGAAATGTAATTGGAACTCCCATTACACCATTATAATTTATTGGTATGTTTTCAACCTTTGAAACTTCAATAGCATCATAATTATCATATTTGGTATAATGTCCCCCAAATTTCGGACAGGGAGTTAAGTCAAAAAATGACATTAACTTTGTACCGATATGGGAAAGACAACACGAAGAAAATTTACCCCGGAGTTCAAGGCCAAGGTTGCCTTGGAGGCTCTGAAAGAATCGTC
>JAZLHT010000149.1:0-8492 GCA_045616965.1 Candidatus Enterocola sp. | reverse complement strand
ATCACCAAATCACCGAATCACCATTAAACGACTATTATTCATATTGCTTTTATCTTGTGCATTTGCAGTATCGGCGAGTGCCCAGTATGACCGTAATATAGTTCAGCGTCTTACCAAGGTGGATTATAACCGTTGGCATTTTGGCTTTATACTTGGTTTGGGATTTAACGATTTCCGCGTGGAGCCCAATGGATATGTAGATGAGAATGGAAACACATGGTATGCCGCATCGGGTGGGTTGCAACCGGCGTTTTTAGTTGGTATGATAATAGACTTAAGATTGTGTAATTATTTGAATCTCAGGTTTACACCATATCTTGGATTAGGAAAACGTAATTTTCAATACACAGCATATAATGCGGCAGGGGAGTTGATGGATAGAAAAAGCACCTCTGTAAACGGAGTTACAATGGATATTCCGTTTTATCTTAAGTTTAGTTCCAAGCGTTACGGTAATTTACGTCCGTACCTTATAGCCGGTGGCGGTCCTATGTTTAATATGAATTTAGACCCCGATGTACCCATTCTGCTAAAGTCATTTGATGTACAGATAGCCTTTGGTATAGGTTTTGACATATATCTGCAATACTTCAAACTGTGCCCTGAAATCAAGTTCGGCTTTGGATTACTTGATGAACTTAACCGCAATCACCCTGAAATGGAAGGCACCGCAGATTTCATCTGCACCCAATCCGTCAAACGCCTCACCGCCCGCATGCTGTCTATTACGTTCAATTTCGAGTGAGATTTTGGACATATTTGACTCTATAACCATTGAGATTTTGGACAAAAAAGACTATAAATATTTGATATTTAATAAAATAATCCATATCTTTGCATTAAATATTAAATTATAGGTAAATTATGGTTTTTAAACGCAAAATTTACGAAGAAATGCTCCGTTGGAAAACAGAGCAAAAAGGTACAACCGCACTACTGATTAAAGGTGCAAGGCGTGTGGGAAAATCAACAATAGTGGAGGAATTTGCTAAACGTGAGTATGAAAGTTATCTTATAATAGATTTTTCAAACACGTCAAAACTTATTTATAATTTGTTTAATGACATATCTGACTTGGATATGTTTTTTACAAAACTTCAATTGGAGTGCCATGTAACCCTTCACAAAGGCAAGTCTGTAGTTGTGTTTGATGAGATACAACTGCAACCGCTTGCACGTCAGGCAATAAAGCATTTAGTAAAAGATGGAAGATATGATTATATAGAAACCGGTTCTTTGCTTAGCATAAAGAAATTTACAGAAAACATACTAATTCCAAGTGAAGAGACAAGACTTGAAATGTATCCTCTTGACTATGAGGAATTCAGATGGGCATTGGAGGATACCTCCACTATTCCGT
The DNA here is from genome assembly GCA_045616965.1 of Candidatus Enterocola sp. GTDB lineage: Bacteria > Bacteroidota > Bacteroidia > Bacteroidales > Paludibacteraceae > Enterocola. The sequence goes on along the minus strand of JAZLHT010000149.1, from coordinate 7,132 downwards.
TACTTAAAGATGTATTTAATACAACACAAAAAATAGGAGATGACCTGAATAGGCATTTGATAAAGGATTTAAGGCTATATATGCTTGTAGGAGGAATGCCACAGGCGGTTAATGAATATATACAGACAAAGAATTTGGAACTTGTAGATAAGAAAAAACGTTCAATTATAGATTTGTATGATGATGATTTTTATAAATTGGATTCAACAGGGAACGCATCTCTACTATATCATGCTATTCCTGCACAGCTTGACAACAACTCTTTAAGATATAATGTCAGTAGTGTAATTCATGGTAGTCGATTGGATAGACAGATGGACAATCTGCTTATTCTTAAGGATTCAATGACGGTAAATATGTCTTATTTAACCACAGACCCTAATGCTGGTATGGCACAACATATAGCACTTGAACGATTTAAGATGTTTGCTTCTGATACCGGTTTGTTTGTAACATTGGCTTTTTGGGACAAAAAATTCACAGAAAATGTTATATATGAAAAATTATTAAGAGGGACTTTATCTGCAAATTTAGGTTACGTTTATGAAAACCTAGTGGCTCAAATGTTGGTGGCAAATGGCAATAAATTGTATTATCATACATTTAAAACAAAATCTGGAAAGCACAATTATGAAATTGATTTCTTGCTGTCCAGGTCAAACAAGGTGTGTCCTATAGAGGTCAAGTCGTCAATATCAAGTTCACATGTATCAATGGACGAGTTCTGCAAAAAGTATCATGATAGAATATTGAAAAAGTATATTTTACATAACAAGGATTTTAAAAAAGAAGGTGATATTCTGTATGTACCTATGTATATGACTCCATTCTTGTAAAAAATCACCTCCAAAATGCTGTGATTTGCATTCCGGAGGTGATATTTAATAGGGGAGTAGGTTATTACTTTATCAGCATGTTCTGCGATGCAGTACCTATGGTAATAATATGGATTCCGTTTAGTGACCCATTAAGGTTTGTAACGTCCTGACCGTTAAGATTATGAATGCTAAGCGGTTCTGTACCGGAGTATGTTACAGTTCCATCCACGATGCTTATATTCTCAAACTCAGCAGGAATCTCTTTTGCATCGGTGGTTTCCTCTTTTAAGTTAACAAACTCACTCCAGTACATATCTTCTTTATATGCTTTTAATGAGCCTTGCGGAACGATGACAGGAATAGTGCGGTCAACATACTCAAAAGTCTTGGCATCTATGATAGGTGGTACTTCCGCCGCACATCTCAAACCGGCAAGATTCTCACATTTGGCAAAAGTGTTGTCACCTATGGTTCTAAGAGTGCTTGGTAGGGTAATGTTTTGCAAATATGTACAACCATAGAATGCTGCAAGACCAATCTCAGTCACTCCCTCCGGAATTTCAAGGTTCTGCAACTCGTGGCAGTTATAGAAAGACCAGTTGCCTATGCGTTGCAGTTGGCTCTCTTCTGCCGTTTTCATAGCACTGCCGTTACCAAAGGTAATAGTTTTCATACTACGGCAATTTTCAAAAGCCCGGTCACCAATCTCTGTAACGGACGATGGTATGTTTACCTCTTTTAATGCCATACACTCAGCCATAGACATATAGTTTATTTTTGTGAGGTTTTTTGGTAGTTTTATAGTTTCCAAGTTATAGCAACCTTTGAATGCTTCATCTGCCAGTTCTGTGTTGTTTGTGTTTTCTATGTCAAGAGTTTTAAGGGTTTTGTAATTGCGGTTGATTACTACAAAATGGTCATCTGTCAACTCCCCACTTGTTATAGTGATGGTTTTGGCAATTTTTGTAAAGTAAGACCAATCTGCTTCTTCAGAATTGAAAAATGCTGCAGGAGCTGAGATACTAATAAGACCGCCACACGCAAAGGCATTATTTCCAATGCTTGTGACACTGTTAGGAATAGTTAGGGATGTCAGTCCTATGCATCTAGAAAAAGCATAATCTCCAATGTTTGTAACGCTGCTAGGGATAGTTATTGATGTAAGTCCTATGCAATTCCAAAAAGCACGTCTCCCAATGCTAGTAATGCTGTTAGGAATAGTTACTGATTTAAGACCTGTACAATCATCAAAAACACTTTCCTCAATACTTGTAACGCTATTAGGAATGTTAATAGATGTTAATCCTGAGTCCCAAAAAGCATATCCTCCAATGCTTGTGACACTGTTAGGTATTGTTACGGATGTGAGTCCGGAACTATGCATAAAGGCGTCATATCCAATACTTGTAACGCTATAATTTTTGCCTGAATAATTAATTGTCGCTGGAATTATAATGTCCCCATAATATTTGTCATAAAGAAGACCATAAGAGGTAACTTCCGCTGTAAGTTCAGCCTCGTTCAAATTATACGCAATGCCATCAATTAAGGCATCGTAGGCATACAAACACTGTGTTGCAAACATTGTTGCAACTAAAAGAGTAAAAATTTTTGTTTTCATAAAAGATTGTATTTAGTTAAATATAGAAATACTGTTAATTGCCATAGAATATGACATAAAAAACGTGGACCAACTTTGTTGCTGTTCCACGCATAGAGGCTCTCGCATTGCCTGTTAAAGTTGAACGAGCAACGCAGAAGTCCACGCTGTATGTAAAATATTGCTAGTGCAATATGTGTTACACACCCGCAGAGCATCTACTATTGCTTCATCCTTGACTTTAACATTTGAAATTTGCGAGATTTCTACGCGTCAAGAACAAAACGCTAATAAACGTCTTTTATGTCTGCCCACCCATAATACTCTTATCAGAGCCACAGCGTGGACATCGGGTACAAAGTTAAAGAAAATTTATTGTATGCAAAATCTAAATCATTAAAATTTTTAAAAAAATATTTGAAAAATATTTGCAAAAATCAACTTATATGTTTATTTTTGCAGAAAAAATTAAACAAGATATGAGACAGAATCTATTATTGGAATTGCTTGAAGATGGAGAAAATGTAAGTTTATATTCACCTCGTTTTGAAGGTGAGATATATACTGAATTTGAAAAATTTATACTTGAATATAAAGACAAAGAAGAGTTTTCAACAGATTTGGGTGTGATATTTGCTAGAATAAATGTTATAAAAGAAAATTTTGCAGAAGATAGGTACTTTAGGTATGAGGGTACACCAAAAGATAGAGTACGTGCTTTGCCTGCTAAATATTTAGATTCATCAAAACTTAGGGTTTATTGCATCGTTGTGAGCAAGAAAGTTGTGATTTTAGGTAATGGAGGAATTAAAAATTCAGAAACTTATAATGAGGATGATTATTTGAATAGTTGTGTAGATACATTGCAAAAAATAGATTTTGAAATTAAGGTAAGAGAGAATAAGAAATTGATAGTTGTCAAAGGAAGTCATCTTGAAGGAGATTTATCTTTTTATATAAAATAGTGCCATTATGAAAAAGAACCGTTTAATGGAGGAATGCCGCAATAGGTTTGTGACACCTGATATTCAAAAGCAAGTGGATTTATGTGTTGGTATAGCAAATAGAGTATATTATTTGTTAGAGCAGAAAAAAATGAGTCAGAAGGAACTTGCACAAAAACTTGGTAAAACAGAAACGGAAGTTAGCCGTTGGCTTAGTGGTACACACAATTTAACCGTTGCAACTATAGCCAAACTTGCTATTGCTTTAGACGATGATATTATCAAGCCAACATGCGATAGTTATTCTTATAAATCATCTGACACCGCTATTTTAGCAGCAGCGGAAGATGCGGTTAAATATTCTCATAAGTAGTTTATACCAAAAAGTATATTTTATTGTACTTTTGTTGTTGTTTTGAATGAAATTTGCTATCTTTGCGGTCAAAAGTATAATATATTGTACTATGGACATTGCAGATGTAATGAAACAACGCAGGCGTGACCTTAAAATCTCACAGTCAGATTTAGCAGAAATTTCTAGTGTGGGTATTACTACAATAAAGAATATAGAGCGAGGTGTTGGCAATCCGTCTTTAAAAGTAATTGAGAAAATAGCAGATGTGCTTGGTATGGAAGTATGTATGAATATTAAACAATGTATATGATGACTTGGGAACATCCAATATTCAAGACCGTCTCTGCCTGTGCTGACAGTGTAGGGGTGGAGTGCTATGTAATAGGGGGGTATGTAAGAGATTATTTTCTTAAACGCCCTAACAATGATATTGATATAGTGGTTATAGGCAGTGGTATAGAGATAGCGGAGAAAGTGCAGGAGGCATTGGGTAAAAAGGCGTATCTAAGTGTTTTTAAGAACTTTGGAACGGCTCAGATAAAGTATAAGGATATAGAGTTGGAGTTTGTGGGGGCAAGGCGTGAATCTTACCACAGAGAGAGCCGCAAGCCCATTGTTGAGGACGGTACGCTTGAAGATGACCAGAACCGCCGTGACTTTACAATAAACGCTATGGCAATATGCCTCAATTCCAATAATTACGGCAAGATTTTAGACCCTTTTAACGGACAAAAGGACTTGGAGCAGAAAATTATCCGTACACCATTAAATCCCGATGTCACCTTTAGCGACGACCCTCTCCGTATGATGCGTTGCATACGCTTCGCAACACAGTTGGAGTTCTATATTGAGCAAGATACATACGATGCTCTCTCACGTAACGCAGAGAGGCTTGATATTATATCAAAAGAGCGTATTGTGCAGGAGTTGGACAAGATTATGATGAGTTCACGCCCATCTACCGGACTTATTATGCTTGATGATACAGGCTTGATGCAACGTTTTCTGCCCGAAATAAGCAATATGAAAGGCATAGAGACCATAGCGGGCAAGGGACATAAGGATATATTTTACCATACGCTACAGGTTGTTGATAATGTGGCGTTTGCAGGTGGTTCACTCGACCTTAGGTATGCAGCCTTGTTCCACGATATAGGCAAAATATCAACCAAACGATTTGATAATCGTGTAGGGTGGACATTCCATAACCATAACTATGTGGGAATGAAGATGATACCTGGCATATTCAAACGCATTAAATTTCCACTTAATGAGCGTATGAAATTTATTCAGAAGATGGTGGAACTGCACATGAGACCTATTGCTTTGGTTGAAGATGAGGTTACAGACAGTGCCGTACGTCGTCTGCTGTTTGAGGCTGGCGATGATGTAGATGACCTTATGACACTATGCCACGCCGATATTACATCACGTAATGAGGCTAAAGTAAAACGCTATATAGAGAATCTGGAGCTTGTAAAGCAAAAGATGAAAGATATAGAGGAGAAAGACCATATACGTAATTTCCAACCGCCTGTATCGGGCGATGAGATAATGAAAACCTTTAATTTGCCACCATGCAGCGTAGTGGGAGAAATTAAATCTGCCATAAAGGATGCCATACTTGATGGCACCATTCCTAATGAATATGAGGCTGCCAAAGCCTTAATGTTCAAACTTGCTGCAGAAAAAGGGCTGAAATAATGAATTTTTTTACTATCTTTGCCCCCTAATGAAAAAATTAGGAGTCATATTGTTTTTTTGCATTGCTTTGACATCGTGTAATGGCGGTCAGCAAGAGGAAAATGGTGCTGAAACACTATATGCAGAGGCGGAGAAGTGCTTTGCTGACGGTAATTATAACCGCAGTAAAATACTGATAGACAGCATACATACTGAGTATAGGCTAAAGGTTGACGTGCGTAAGCGTGCCGATAGTCTTATGAGACAGATAAAAGCGGCTGAAGAAGAGCGTACAAAAGCCTATTTTGACAGTCTTAGACCATATAAAGAGGCTGAATTTGAATCTCTTGTAAAGAATTTCAGGATTACGTCCGATACGGCATACCATAACTATACCAAATATACGCATAAAAACCAATGTGCAGGTGCCCCAAGAACCTCTCTTATAGCGGAGGTTAAGGATAATGGCGATTTAAGTATTATCAGCGTGTATTCAGGGCGTAAACTTAATCATAAACAGGTTAAGGTATCTAATAAAGAAAACCTTTTTGTAGAAACAGCGTCTATAGATTTAGACAGTCCATATAATAACAGGTTTGATGATTATGAAACCCGATGGGAGTATGTTACACTGCTTGATTACAATATGGGCGATTTGCCGTCTTTTATAGCGGAAAATGCTGATAATCAGCTAAAAGTTACTTTGATTGCTGATTCCATTGAGACTAAGAAAGGTAAGAAGGCTAATACATACACCTATTTTTTAGACCCGATGGACCGCACTGCCATAAAAGAGGCAGTTAAATTGTCTGGGGTGTTGAAGGAGTTAGGGAGTATGAGAGTTAAGGAGTAAGAGGAGTTAAGGAGTGGACTGTGGACAGTTGACAGTGGACAGTTGACAGTGATGACAACACTTTTCACGTCATCCTGAGTGAAGCGTAGCGGAACGAAGGATCTACTGATGTTTATGAGATCCTTCGCTAACGCTCAGGATGACGAGAAGAAGACGGAAAATTCACCGCAAAACTAAATAACCAATATATATTATGAAACTCAAAGCATTGACATTAGTGGCTGTAAGCATGATGGTACTCCCCATCGTGGCACAGGAACATCTTAGTACACAGGATTTTAAGAATAAGATTTGGGATTACACAAAGAACTCCCAAGCCTTGGTTATGAAATCAAAAGTACCTGTAATACTTGATTTTTATGCAGACTGGTGCCGTCCATGCAAGATGCTTGCACCTGAACTTATACAACTACAGAAAGACTATAAAGGTAAGGTTCTTATCTATAAAATTAACATAGAGCAGGAGGAGGAGTTGGCACGCATATTCGGTGTACAGTCCATTCCAACGCTATACTTTATTAATCCCGATGGAAAATACACTGTCACAATGGGTTACCGCACACAAGATGAGCTAAAACAAGTAATAGATTCTTTTTTCTTTAACAATAACATTAAGCATTGATGGATAAACACACACTAATCGGGTTCCTATTGATAATAGGCATAATGGTAGGCTTCTCCTACCTTAACCGTCCGTCTGAGGAGGAGTTGGAACGTCAGCGTCAGATTCAGGATTCAATCCGTACAGAACAGGCAGCACAGCAGGCATTGGCAGAAGCGGAATTGCAAGCAGCAGAGAGTCAGCAGATAAGCCAGCAGTCAGATAGCGTGAATCAAGAGTTGTTAGTAAGTAAATTAGGTGATTTTGCACAATTCGCA
>JAZLHT010000148.1:0-9380 GCA_045616965.1 Candidatus Enterocola sp. | reverse complement strand
ACATTCTTACGAGCCATCTCTGCCGTAGATCCCGCTTGCTCTAATTTAGTCTCCATCTCTATCCATTTCACCTCACTTATAGAGCCACTGTCGTGTACCGTTTTTAGCCTGTTGTAGGCATCATTGGCTTGCTTTAGAGTGGCTTCTGCCGCTTTAAGTGCATTGTTGGCTTGTGTGTTATCAACCTCTGCTAAAATTTGCCCTTTCTTTACTCGCTGTCCCTCTGTAACATACACCCTTTTAAGCTTTCCTCCTGTCTGAAAACTAAGCAGGGCTGATTGGTTCTCTGCCAATTTTCCGGAATAACTTTGTGCCTGTGCAGATTCTATGGTGTCGTGTACAACCACTACCGTTACTGCAATAGGCTCCAATGTTTTCTCCCCTTTGCGTGTTATTCCGTTACACGATGATAACATCAATGCTGTAAGTATGGAAATTATTATGTATGCGGTTCTGTTCATATTGTTTAATTTTTGTTTTCAAGTTGAAGAGAGACCCCGTCTGCCAAAAGATTGGTCATTATATCGTATGTGGAGGCAAAGTCCTTGTATTTGCCTGCTATAAAAAATTGAACTTCCAGGCTTTTTAAAATCATACAGGACATACCTGCCAAAGCGTCTGCATCTATCAATTTAGGTTGGAATGCCATTATATAATTTTTTATGGCATTGTATTCCCATTTGTCAAACTCATCTCTTATGGGTTTAAGAAAATAGTAGTCGCTTGAGGCGTTTTCAGAAAGAAGAGTGTTGCAGAATAGAGGGTAATGACCTATACTCTCCATTCTTATTTTCATATACTGCTTGAATTGCTCTATGTTTTTTGTAGCACAAAGCAGTGGCTCTAGTATGTTTTTTATCTCCTTTATCTCATCTTCTATTACGCTTAACATAATTGATTCCTTATCAGAGAAATGGTTATACAGAGTACCCTTTGACTTGTGTGCTAATTTGGCAATCTCTTCCATCGATGTCTTATTGAATCCGTATGTTTTAAACAATTCAATAGCACTCAGGAGCAGACTGTTTCTTGTGTTTAGTTTCATATAAAAAATGAACGATTGAACAAAAACCGTACAAAAGTATAATGTTTTTTTGACACTACCAAATAAATCTTGCAAATTGTGAAAAAAAACATTAAATTCGCATTGTATATGATTAGTCAGGACCAAATACTGCCATCAGAGTTGCTGCTGCATTGTTGCTGCGCTCCATGCAGTGCACCCATATTGGAGTGGCTTCTAAGTAATGGTTACAAGCCCACCTTGTTCTTCTATAATCCCAACATATACCCCATAGAGGAGTACAATAAGCGTAAGAGTGAATTGATTAGGTATGCCGCTAAATTGGGTGTAGAGTATATAGACGGTGATTATGACCACGATGAGTGGCTCAAATGCGTATGCGGACACGAGTCTGATAAGGAGCGTGGACAGCGTTGCCTGTTATGCTTTACTATGCGTCTTAAACGTACAGCAGAGGTGGCTGCGGAGAGAGGTTTTAATCTTATAGCAACCACATTAGCCTCATCAAGATGGAAAAGTATAGAACAAATAGAGGCGGCTGGCTTAAAAGCAGTCGCCTCATATTCTGATTTAAAGTTCTGGTCCAAGAATTGGCGGAAAGACGGACTACAAGAGCGTCGCCGCATACTCCTTGCCGAGAATCAATTTTACAACCAATTATATTGTGGTTGTGAGTTCTCCATGCCTTTAAATCGTTGATAAGTTTATCGGTTTATGTTTATAAATATGCCTCAAACATATAATAAATTGGAAATATGATTCGGGTGATTAAGGCTCTTTTCTCCGTTATAATTTTGGCGGTACCAACAATCTCTCCTGTAAAAAAGACCGGTTTCCCGGATGTGAAGAAAAGTTGCTCAGGAAATGATACTTCCACAGTATAGTTGTTATCTTCAGGAATAAGTGATATGGAGTTGACCGTGCCTTGCATATATCCATATTCCAAGTAGGGGAATGCATCACTTTGTATAAGAACCATTTGCCCTGCATGAATTTTCCCAGCCCCAGCTAAGGGTACTTTCAGTTTTCCTATAAACGAACTGGATTCGCTGGGAACAACAGCAAATACAGCGTCTCCAGCCTTCACAAACTGATTCTCGTTCCATATAGAGTGAAATGTCACAACGCCATTATCTGAGGCTTCAAAGGCAAAATCACGCCTCCATTCATTAATGGAGTTGTTTAATTCTCTGTATGCGGACATTAATTGTTGCTGTAACTGATTACGTTCCTGGGCATATTGGAATGATAGTTTATTGCTACTCTCCTGCAGTTTTGATAATTCCACTTTTTCTAATGAAATAGAGGTTTTTAACAGTTGCTGAGACTCTTTCTCTTCCAATAAAGCACTTTCAGCTTTTTCCATGTCAAATTCAGAGATCAACTCCTTTTCAAACAGATATTTTTCTCTGTTATACTCACTGACCGCCAGTGCAAGATGTTTTGATTTTAAATCAAGTTGTTCTTTCAAATGATTTATATATTCAATTTTCCCCGCTTTTTGCTTTTGAAGAGTTGCAGACTCTTGTTCAATCAGATTCAGAGAGATGAAGTTTTTATATAGAACCGTCTTTTGTACAAAGTCAGAGTATGCCGGCTGTACGTTTCCTAAACAGAATGAATCACATAACAATGCCTCTGGAATAATAATTTCAGGGTTGAATGTCACCTCTTTCAATAGCCTTTCAATTGTTATTATATCTTCAATATTGGCGGAATTTTCCATAACGGCAAGAATATCTCCGTTTTTAACACTATCTCCGTTATGAACATAGATTTTCTTGATTCTCTCGCTTGTTTGGGCAATACTCCATATGGGAGGATTAGTTGATGTAACCGTTATTTCTCCTGTAATTGTGTCGGGATATGAAAATATGCAACTGCCAATTACAAGTAGTAATATTATTACAGATAAGGTATAAATTCCGTATCTGATTATTTTATGAGGAGGTTTAGTAAGAATTTCTTGTATCTCCTCACTTTTAATCTCTATGTTTTTCTCTTTATTTTGCTCCTGATTTTCCGCCATCCTATAATTCCAGTTGGTTTTTTACCAATCTATAATATGCACCTTTTTCCGCACTCAATTCATCGTGTGTTCCAATTTCAGCAATTTTGCCATTCTCCAGTACAACTATCTGATCAGCGTTACGCACAGTGCTTAATCTGTGCGCTACAATTATTGATGTCCTGCCTTTGAAGAATGTTTGCAGATTGTTTAGAATTTCTCTCTCATTGTTTGCATCAAGAGAGTTTGTGGCTTCATCAAAGAATACAAACTTAGGGTCTTTGTATATGGCTCTTGCTATTAATATACGTTGTCGCTGTCCTTGACTTAAGCCATGCCCATCACTACCTATTTTGGTGTTATATGATAGAGGTAGTGATTCTATGAAATCACTAATGTTTGCCATTTTTGCCGCCATATACAACCGCTCCTTATCAATTTGTTCTCCGCTTGGAGCAATGTTGTTAGCAATGGTATCAGAAAATATGAATCCTTCTTGCATTACAACTCCACACGATTTCCGCCACTGTCTGATATTATATACGTTTATGTCATTGCCACCAAGTTTTATTGAACCCTTGTCAATAGGATAATATTGCAAAAGCAATTTGAGAAGGGTGGTCTTGCCACTACCGCTACTGCCCACAATAGCGGTTATTTTTCCTGCCGGTATTTTTAGATTTATGCCGTTAATGGTCCAACTACCAATGGATGTTTTGTCATATCTGAATGAAATGTTCTCAAAATTAAGGTCTTTATCAGAGGGCACTTCGTTTACTTGAAGTGTATTGCCTGAGTCTTCATTTTTCTGAAACTGAACTTCACTCAAACGGTCAAAACTCAATTTGGCATCTTGAACTTGTCTTGAAAAATCAATTAGTTGGTCAATAGGACCATTGATTTGACCTAATATGTATTGAATGGCAGTCATCATACCTAATGTAAGCTGTCCGTCAATTACCAGTTTTGCCACTATGGCGGATATTACAAGGTTCTTTGCTTGATTTATCAACACGGTGCCAGAGTCCTGATACTGACTGAGTGCCAAACTTTTAACCCTTAATCTAAACAGTTTTGCCTGAACCCGTTCCCATTGCCACCTTTTGGATTGTTCACTCGCATTGAGCTTTATTTCTTGCATTCCGTTAATCAGTTCTATCATATTGCTCTGATTAGCAGATTGTTGGTAGAAGTTCTTTGTATCAAGTTCGGCTCTTCGTTTCATAAACAACCATACCCAAGCAAAATAGAGCGTGCTGCCAACTGCAAAAATCAAAAATATTGTTGCGCTATAGAATAACAGTACAATTGAAAACAAAACCAGGTTGAACATTGAAAATAGAATGCTTAAACTTGAGTTTGTAAGCAAATCCTGAATTCTTGTCTGATCACCTATGCGTTGCATTATGTCACCTGTCATCTTGGTGTCAAAATATCCCATTGGCAGTTTCATAAGTTTAATTAAGAAGTCTGACACCATTGAGATATTCACTCTTGTACCTATATGCAGAAGAATCCATCCCCTGATGAATTCGACAGAGCAACTGCTTATCGTTAAAATCAACTGTGCAATAAGTACAAGATATATGTAACCAATATCCTGTGTTGATATTCCAAAATCAACAATTGACTGTGTCAGGAATGGGATTACCAGTTGCAGAATGCTACCAACAGCAAGGCTGAGACATAGTTGTACAACAAGATTTTTATACGGACGCAGATATTTGAAAACGTAAGATAGACTTCTTTTTCCATCATCCTCTTCAGTATCCCTGTTATAGAAATCAGGGGTGGGTTCTAATAAAAGAACAACACCTGTATTAATGCCATTTGTAACGTCATTCTCCCAACAATTGCAGAATTCCTCTTTTGAATATTTTATTTTCCCCGATGCCGGGTCTGAAACATAAACCCAAGTTTTCCTCCCTCTGGTTTTAATGTTGTAAACCACAACAAAATGATTGTGATTCCAAAACACAATACATGGCGTTGGTGCTTGACATAAGGTTTCAAAAGATATTTTTGCGCCAATAGTCCTGAACCCAATACTTTCCGCAGCCTCACTAATGCCGAGCATTGATACGCCTTCATGTGTGATGTTTGATTTCTCACGCAATCCCTGTGCGGAAAAGAGCCGCCCATAGTAAGCGGCTATCATTCTTAGGCACGTTGGACCGCAGTCCATTGCATCATATTGATGGTAGTGGGGAAACATAAGTGCTGCAAGTGGTATTATAGTTGTGTCTCCGCATAAAAAATTATAATTGTCTTGATTGTCACCCGAGAAAATCAGCGTGTAATATTTTTTTGGATAATCACTATAGTAGTTTATATCAGAACCCGAATATTTAAATTGATAAGAGACGGCGTCACATGGCGTGACAAAGACTGTTGATCCATTAAGGTTTTCTTCATATTTTATTTTACGTTAGGCGAACTCTCCGTGCACTGAGGCATTAATATTATTTGTCTAAGAGACTCAATATATATGTCATTGATTCTGGGGGCAATAATGGAGATTATGCTGCCATTAGAGTTGATATAGGCATACATTGGTATTCCTATGTTTAAATAAGTTTTTATAGGTGACTGATTGTAGTTGATTAATCTGAAATTCTTTGAAGCATCAAAATTCTCATTCTTTACCGCTTTACGCCATTTTGTCTCATCAGTATCAATGGAAATTTGAATAAGGGTAATGTTTGAATTGTTTAGCATCTCTTTTGCTTGAGCCGAATTTCTTATGTCCCAGATGCATCCGCTACACCAACTTGCCCAAAAATCAAAATAGAGTTTCTGCCCTTTATATTTCTCTATCAGTTTTCTGACAGAAATAGTTTTTCCCGATGTGTAATCCTGTAATAGGACTCCGTCCAGTATTTTTTCCGGAATTTGTGTTCCATTATATTTTGACAGATTGTAATGTGCGTTTATATTATCAATATAGTATTGATTTTTAATGGTTGGAATAACACTTTTGTATGCCTTGCTTAAAAATGTTGTATTTTGTTCTGCACATTGAAGCCATTTACTAAAGAACTGAGCATAAAGATATTCTTTAAGTGCAGGGTCGCTAAATGTGTTAATTGCCTTGTAAAAGGCATATATGTCTTCTGAACTGTAGTTTAGTTTTAGGTATGTTGCAAAAAAGTAGCCATTGGACATCAAATTTCTTTCAATGGGGAGATTGATGTAGAATTGCTTGTCTTTGGCGATTTTGCTTGATGCTTCTTGTAACAGTTTGACACTGTTTTCGTTGATTATTTCAGCATAAAGCAGATTATACCGTTGAGAAGATATGTTTTTTTTGAATTTTTCCAGATTCGTCAACTTATATCTTTTTATAGAGTCAACATCGTCAAACGGACAATCCATTATTTCATTATAATAATTGTAGTTTTTTGCGTATGTACCTTTTGCATTGAGCCTGTATTTCTTATAACCATATTTATCCATTCCAATGTACTCGGGAAATAGTGATACGCTATCGCCAGGCGTAACCAACACCTCTTGATAACATGCTATTCCGCCCAAAGAAAGTATAAGTATGTTCTCTGTTTTTATAGAGTTGAATTCAACTTGTCTGCCAGTGCCAATGACCAGTGGCTCACTCCTTTTACAAAATGCATTTGATACATTGCCACAGAATACACGTTGAAAAGAGATGTTGTTAAAAACAGAATCATTTGACACAATAGTAATGACTGTTTTATAGGCATGTGCATACGTAATGCACACGCCTAATAATACCATAAGATTGATTATCCTTTTCATTTGCACGTACAAGATATTATGCTAGCAGATCCGCATATACCAGAATAAACAGGAGAACATTGATTGGTGCCTACCACTCTATCGTCAGAACAGACTACTTCACATAAAGCATCTGGGAATCCGCTTCCGCCTAAGACATCCTTCATCTGAATTCTTGATAATTTACATTTAATGTCATCAATACTAAATTTAATTTTTTTCATTTTTTTTAATGTTTAATTTTGTTACAAACGTCCGCAATTTGTAAATGTTATAACTATATTAACGGCGAACCCTCCGTGCACTGAGGCATTAACATATATATTCGATTGCCTTGTATAACGCTAATCTTTTAATTGATTTGTCTATCAAATTATAATAAGTTTGTAGATTATCATTACTAATATCTTCATTTATGTATCGTTTCATTTTTGAATACAAGTTTTTCAGGCTTGTTTCATTTTGCAATTCTATTAAAATCAGCATGTCAATATCTTCAATATCATGCAATGAAAATCCAGTTGCTGAAATCTCTGGAATTAAAAGATTGTAAAAATGACCTTTTGTGAATTGCCAGTTTTCATAATATTCTACTCCAACGCGTTCATTAAAGTTTACCAATCCACCCCAATCAAATTCAGTTTCAATAATTTTACAATATTCACTTGTCTTAATCTTTGTGTTGTTTGACTGACTGAAAAAAATACTTTCATAATTGGTTATGTAATCCGTATCCCTTTGTTGAATCAATTCTGTGGAATATTTAGTAACATGACATTCTATTTCTTCCTTTAATTTAGTCATGTCTGGCCGAATGGAGTTACTTTCAGATTTGTTTGAGAGCTCTATCTGTCCGTAATATGTATCTAAATTGTTAAAGTTGACTTTTAATGTCTTGTGTCCTCCATTTGAAATCCAATCTATTCTAATATTTCGTTTATCAAACAACTCAATTATCCTATTATAATATAAGGGGTATAATTCTCTTAATTTGTTAGCCATTTGAATGCAGGTGAACTTGTCCTTTTTAAAGTGCCCTAATAAGTGAATGTATTTCCTCATTTTTGGAGCTTCAAAAACATTTCCGACATAAGAATATCCTCTATCATTAATAATATAATCATAAATAAATGACATTGATGCATTCTTCTTCTTGGACAAAATATATAAAAGGTGTTGCTCAAAAAACACGTTAAAGTGATCTACATTAATTTTATTAAAACAAGAGATGTTGTTGTTTATATATTTAAAGGCTTCAGTTGTATATTCCTTAAACAATGCTATATCATTGCCACCGAGTATACCTGCGTTTATAGCATGTATAGGATTCGGAGAATTAAAATCTTTTATAACAATAGGTGGAATATACTGAAACTTACTTTGAATTTCCTCTTGCATTTCCAAATAATAATCAGTTGCAACTTCAATGTTTTGTCCACAGATGTCCGTAGTTAACATTTTATCTGGCAGTTTGTCAAACAAATAAACATCTCCATCAAAATGTATAAATGGTTGGTTTTGTAAGCTATATGTCCACAATTTGGGAAGTGCCCACAGCAGCTTATGCGGTAGTTTATATTCTTTTGGAAAGATTTCTACTTGTGAGTAGGGCAAGTGTAAATCTTCAATAAGCAAATTTGCACCTAACTCATTAGCATATAGACAGACTTCTCCATATGTTTTTCTGAGTTGTAAACAACTTAATGCCCAAGACATTAAATTGAATTCTGGATCGACCCAGCCCATACTGCAATGGTATGGATTTTGATTATTGTCAATATACAAAGTTTGTATGATTTTCATTGTTTCTTCTTTTACAGTTAGAAAGAATTATTTCAACTTATACAATTCGTCTAATAATTTTCTGATTGTTGGAGCATCCAGGCTTCCAATGTGTTTTGTGACAGGCCCAAAAGATGGAACAAATAACGTAACTGGTATTCCTATTGCATTATATTGTTTTAAAATACTCTCCCAGGATGCTTCGTCCACATAATAGTGATCACCTGGTAAATTTATTTTGTACTTACAATATTTTTTTTGCTCAGACCAATATGGTGTGGTGATATAGATGAATTTTACATCGGGATAATCACTTCTAACGGTTGATAATTCAGTCAATTCAGCTTCACAAGCTCCGCAGGATACACCCCACAAAATAATGCAACATTTTTGTCCTTTGTATTTTTCAAGTATAGAGTCCATCACAAGCGTCTCTGTCTTTGTTGCCTGGTTGTTCTTCTGAGCAGAGTCAAATTTGGTAAAGTACTTTATCCCTTTGTCTGAAAGCTTAGTGAGCAGCGCATTCCTATAATCAATATTAAAAAACAATTTTCTCGGTTTACTTATTGTTGTTACTGTTATTGGGAATAAGTCCTTGTCCCAATTCGCATTTCTAATATAATTTACACAAGCATTATGGATTGAATCTGCATCATATTTCTCCCCTGTAGTTATTAGTTTGTAAATGTTGAAATCCATTAAAGATTCTAAAGAATATCCTCTGGAAAGCTCGGTGAATAGTCTTTTTGAAAGTTCGGATTTTGATAGTTTCATTATCTCAATTTGCTTTTTACTAAAATCTGATTCTATGAA
>JAZLHT010000147.1:0-11702 GCA_045616965.1 Candidatus Enterocola sp. | reverse complement strand
TAATAAAATGTTCATAACGGTTAATAATACATGTTTTTTATAATAACAATGGATTTTTGATGATTTTTTTAAACACAATTAACAACAATATTATAATCATTCAATTTTAAAACAAAAAAATAAAATGAATAATAATAACTTAAAACAGGAAATCTTAAAGTTAAAAAAAGAGAAGAATGCGTGTATAATGGCACACTATTATCAAGACGATGATATTCAAGATGTAGCGGATTTTATAGGTGACAGTCTTGCTCTTGCCAAAATAGCAACAACAGTAAAGGAAAACATAATTGTAGTATGCGGAGTTAATTTTATGGGAGAAACAGCTAAAATACTCTCTCCCGATAAAAAAGTGTTAATGCCTGATATAAATGCAGGTTGTTCTCTTGCAGACAGTTGTAGTGCAGAAGATTTGGAAAAGTTTATAAAGAAACACCCCGGTTATAAGGTAATATCATACGTGAATACATCGGCAAAAGTTAAAGCGTTGACAGATATAGTTGTAACATCATCAAATGCAAAGAAAATAGTGGATTCTTTGCCAAAAGAAGAAAAAATAATATTCGGACCCGATAAAAACTTAGGTGGTTATATAAATAAGATTACAGGAAGAAACATGTTATTATGGGATGGTGGATGTCATGTTCATCAACGTTTTTCATACAGTAAAATAATGGAAATAAAAAGACAATACCCTGATGCGGAGATATTGGTTCATCCTGAATGTCCATCAGAAATAGTAGAAATATCTGATTTTGCAGGAAGTACGCTTGCAATTTTGAATTATGCAGGAAAAAGTGAATCTAACAGGTTTATTATAGTTACGGAATGTGGCATACTGCATCAATTAAAAATAAAATATCCTAATAAACAGTTTATATCGGCACCTGTAGAAGATGATAATATAAAGTGTAACAAGTGTGATTATATGCGTATGTGTACACTTGAAAAACTTTATGATTGTCTTAAAAATGAAAAACCTGAAATAGAAATAGAAGAGCAATTAAGTAAAAAGGCATTAAAACCAATAAAAGCTATGTTGAAATTAAGTTAGAATTTATAGTTTAGGGTAAATTTTATTTCAGTTTTACGGGGACCTGACATACGCTCGTTCCCGCTTCCTGTTTCTTGTCTGTCAACATAATATGTATGGTTTATTTTGACAGAAATATTAAGATTTTTTATAGGATTTATTTTAAATAAAAGATAAAATCTGCAGCCTATACCGTAATATTGAATAGAGGAGAAATTAAAAGGGTTACTTGGTTCATAATTATAAATTCTGTTATTATATTGCGGAATATCAAAAAAAGAAGTGCCTATATTAAAGCCGAAAATCCTGTTTTTCATTTGCCAGCCACTACCGGCACTTAATAGGAAACCGTATGATGTGTGTTTATTATTGTTTAAAGAATCCAATGTATATATTGATGAGGCAATAGTGGCTCTGAAATTTATCTGTTCCTTAAATGTTACATTGTAGTTCATAATAATATTATGTTTATAATAAACCCCCGTCTTTTTTATTTTATCATCTCCTGTAAGATTAGTCTCTTTACTTAATACACTATACTTTATATACCCAATGTTATTACCCGATGGGGAATATGTTGACTTAAAATTAAAATTAAAACCTGCAGAAGGTTTATTTATAGTTGATTTTAAAAAATCTATACTGAACATGTCAGCAGAAAAAAGCCATTTCCAATTTCTAAAAGGCAGAAACTCCAATGTAAACATAACGCCAGTCTCATCCTTTAAAGAATTACGGCTGTAGGCGTTTCCATATTTTGTATTAAAATCCTTGCCATAATAGCGTATAAGAAGAGACATTGACAAGTTATCACTACATTGGGCGCTTAAAGAATGGATGGTTGCAAAATGCATATTTTTATCCAAGGCAAATTCACCTGTAAATATAAGACGCTTTATCCTGAACATGTAATCCAACCCTATATTAAACATTTTATCTGCAAAATCGTAATATCCGGAGCACCCTATTTTTACATATCTGCCGCTAAAACTAAGGTTACCGCCTAAAATGTATGACGGATTGGAATATCTTTTTTCAAAATCAGACTCGGTTCTGTGGTAGCCCTCGTTTTTATTATATTGCGTATGTGATGTAAAGAGACTTAAATTTGCCGTCTTTCCACCAATCTGTATGGCTGCTCCCCTAAAATATCCCGTTTCTGATGTACTATAAGATGGTTTTATATTATCAGACATAACAATTCCGTTACTTACAGATGCAGAATTAAAAACTTTATTTGATTTAAAAACCAAACCTTGACCGAATGAGAGTCTGTAGTCACCTAAAATTATCCCTTTCAGGTGTTCACTAATGTTTAGAAAAGCCAAATGAGCACTATAAAAATCAAAACCTTTGTTATATTTGAAATCAAATGGTTCTCCCTCTGATTTGGATCCAAGAAGTCCAACGCTAAAATCCTTATGTTTAAAATAGTATTTAAGATTTAGTGAATACGGATATCCAAGATATTTATTCTTAATATAACCGTCTTTTTTCTGCATGGTTCCGCCAGACTGCACAGATAGGTTTGATTTTCCGTATTTATTGACTTTTTTAAATGAGAGATAGTTTTTTTGCTCTACAGGCTCCACTTTAAAGAAAGGTAAGCACAGCCTTACGGTCTCTCTGTCAAAACCATCTATAAGGTTCAGTTCATAGATGGTTTTAAGTTGTCCGTAATCATATATGTATTCAAGCAGATTCTCTACTTGAGAGAAGTTCAGGAAAGGCAAATCCTCCAGTTCCTTTCTGGTGGCTGCGTTAATGTTCATAGGGTTGGCAGACAGTTCCGCCAAGCGTACTTTCATATCCTCCACCTCAGCGGTTGCATCGCTCATAAACTCTGCATCGGAGTCATAATTGTAAAAGTCAATATCCATATTGAGGTCAAAATTCTCTTGAGCTTCCAAGATAACGGAGCAAAAAAGAGGGATGCATACCGTTAATATTTTAATAATTACGCTTTTCATTTTTAGGTTTTGCGTCACACATTTGTATGCCTATTCCCACCTGGCAGCCCCAGCTGACTCTAACGTTATATTTTACATTTGCATCCAGAAGAAATTTTCCAAATCTAAGTCCAAACCCGATGTTGGCTGAGGCAGAAGTCTGGTAGGAAGCTCCACATCGGAGTATGAACTGCCGTACCGGGCGGTATTCAAAATCAAGGCGTATCAAAAACGGACTTTTTAGTTCTTTGACACCTTCTACGGCAAGCATAATGTCTTGTGTGAAAAAATATGAGAATGCCACATAAAATGCCGTTGGAAGTCTGTAAATTGTGTCTTTTGATTTTATAGGGGAGAAACTTATGTTTTCCGCATAAAGTCCTATTGATATTTTTTTTGTAGGGAATGCCAGAAGGCTTACGTTTAAACCACCGGTTGCCTTAAAACCTGTATCGCCACTAAATCTGTATCCGCGGAAAAACGCCTCTAATCCAATGGCTATATATGGCTTAAAGTAATGAGAAAACCCTAATGAGAAATTTATTTCATAAAATTCAGAGTATCCGTAAAAAGATGTGCTTAAAGATGTGGTTATCTGTTTTGTAGGATAAACCATTTTAAGTTTGGCAAGTCCAACTTGAGAAAGAAAAAAGTTGTTAGTATAGGTAGTTCCCATACTAAAATGTTCTGTAAGTGAATTTACTGCATCTGATCTATTGTATGGCAAGTCAATATGGGGTACACTTACAGATTCAAAGTCTGTTTGAGCATAGGTGTCTGCAGAAAACAGAATAAATAGAACCAAAACGCTTAATTTGTTCTTCATCTTTTGCTATAAAAGCATCAGAGAGAATGAAAAACAAAGCATAAAAAACGGAGAATTTAAATTTTTATTCAAAATTTAGGCAAAGTTAAGAATAATAAAACTAAATTTGCAAAAAATATATGAAAAAAAGATTAGTTGCCATATTATTTATGGTTGTGGCGTTATTATCATCCGGTAATGCATCTGTTCCTTTCTATAGCGAAAAACTAAATGGATATATTGTAGGTTTTGCTCTATATAATGGAGATACTATACCTGCGGTAAATCTAAGTGAGGTTCCCGTATATCCACAACTTAAAACAAAAAAACAGGAGAAATTCTATTGGAAAACCGTAAGAGATATCAAAAAAGTATATCCATACGTAAAAGTGGTTGCTCATGAATATAGCATGGTGAACGCAAAATTTGATACTATACAAGATGAGAAATTGCGTAAAAAGTTCACAAAAAAATATGAAAAACAGCTGCTAAAAAAATATGAACCCACAATGCGTGAATTTACTCTCTCTCAAGGTAAAATGATGATTAAACTCATAGACCGTGAAATGGGTAAGACAAGTTATGCCATAATAAAGGAGATTAGAGGTGGGTTTACGGCCTGGTGGTGGCAGGTTTTCGCCAAATTATTAGGGGCTGACCTTAAAGATGATTTTAATTTGGCTAAAAGTGAAAAAGATAAGATTATTGAAAGGGTGATTACTTTATATGAGGCGGGGTTGTTATAACTTATGAGAAATGATGTATGATGTATAATGTATGATGTAT
Organism: Candidatus Enterocola sp.; assembly: GCA_045616965.1. Taxonomy (GTDB): domain Bacteria; phylum Bacteroidota; class Bacteroidia; order Bacteroidales; family Paludibacteraceae; genus Enterocola. The sequence goes on along the minus strand of JAZLHT010000147.1, from coordinate 7,129 downwards.
GAAATAAAATAAAATGAGAACGATAGTTTTGCTTATAGTGTTTGTATGCTTGGGTGGATTGATATTACTACTTAAGAAATATACAGGAAGAAATGCCCATAAAAATACTGCTAAGTCAGAATCAGCAGATAGTGAGTGTTGCGGTGCTCATGAGATATGTGAGAAAACAGGCAAATACAACCCACAGTTCAGACCTGATTACTATGACGATGAAGAACTTGATGCCTACAAAGGTGTTTCACCCGATGATTATTCAGAAGAGGCGGTAGCGGAGTTTGATGATGTGCTGATGACAATGAAGGAAAAGGATGTGGCAGGTTGGCTTAAAAGCCTGCAATTAAGAGGAATAGAATTGCCATATTCAGTCAGAGATAAAGCAATAATGATATTAAATCAGAATTCCTGATATGGAGTATGTGGTTAAGACATTTGCCGGGCTAGAGAATGTTTTGGCAAAAGAGTTAAAAGATTTGGGTGCGGCAAAAGTGGAGAAAGGGAGAAGATCGGTCTCCTTTTCCGGTGATAAGAGAATGCTTTATAAGGCAAATCTTTCGTTGCGCACAGCGTTAAGGATTTTAATGCCTATAGCGGTTTTTCCCATAAAAAACGCAGATGATGTTTATGAAGGTGTAAAGAAAATAGAGTGGGATAGGATTTTTTCCATAGACAAAACTTTTCTTATTGAACAGACAGTATACTCAGACCTTATAAAAAATTCCAGGTTTGCCGTATATAGGGCAAAAGACGGTATAGCCGATTATTTTATGGAAAAATATGGAAAGCGCCCTAATATATCGGTGTCAAATCCGTCGATTTTCATAAATCTGCATATTGCGGGCGACAAATGCACCGTCAGTCTTGACAGTAGTGGAGAACCCTTATATAAAAGGGGGTATAGAGTGGCTCAGACAACAGCACCCATAAACGAGGTGTTGGCGGCAGGTATGATTCTTATGAGTGGTTGGAATGGAGATACCAATTTTATGGATCCAATGTGCGGCAGTGGCACTATAGCAATAGAGGCAGCACTTATTGCACTTAATATTGCTCCGGGAATTTTTAGAAAGCACTTTGCTTTTGAGGATTGGAAAGACTTTGACCCTGATTTGTTTGACGAACTCTACAATGATGATTCGGCGGAGCGGGAATTCAAGCATAAGATATATGCGTCAGATATAAACAACTGGGCTGTTACAGTGGCAAAAAACAATATTGCCGCCGCATCGGTAAGTAAATACATAGACTTAACAAGATGTGATTTCATTGACCGCACACCACCTTCGTCTCCTCTTTGCATTGTAACAAATCCTCCATACGGTGAACGTTTGAATGATAGAGACATTGAGACTTTATATGGAGAGATAGGAACGACACTTAAACACAAATATGCCTCCACTTGGTGTCATATTATATCAAGCAATTTGGCTGGTTTTAATAAGATTGGGTTGAAGCCGTCAAAAAAGGTTAAACTTTTTAACGGAGAAATAGAATGTGAGCTTAGATCTTTTAACATTTTTGGCGGAAATTTAAAAGATTTTAAGAAAAATCAGCAAAACTTTAAAAAAAATTAACATTTAATGTTAAAAATTCTTAAATTTGCGGTCTGATATCAGACTAACAAGTGAAAAGAAAGAACATAATAATCCTTGCTGTATTTATGATGTTGACATTTGTAGGCTTACTAAGTGTTCAACTACAATATTCCACGCAAATATTAGCAATGAGAGAGAAGAACTTTGATGATGCAGTAAAGCGTTCCATGTATAGTGTATGCAAGACTTTGGAGCAGGAGGAGGCATTGTCGTATTTAAATGAAGCGTTTGAAAAAGATAGAAGTGTATTGTCGAGGGAGATACAACATGCATCTGTAAGCGAATCTGATTCATTTCCCGTTATAACGACGGTGCAAAGCATTTCAAAAAACCAACAGAAGATTCTTAATGAGGAATTTGCCCGTAAAAAGATAATTCTTACCAATGTGGCTATGAAATGGTTTAATGAGGCTCCTTACAGGCGTCTTGAAGAAAGGATTGATGTGTTGCATGTAGAGGATCTTCTTACACAGGAATTAGACAATAATGCAATATACACACCATTTTTAATATCTTTTATAGATTTTGAAGGGAATGTTTTCGGGTCTGATACAGAAATGGAGTCCGATACCATAATTGAGGATAAGGAGTACTACTCTCAAAGGTTATTTACCGAGGATAGCGATAGTAGGATGAATTTTATGAGAGTCAGATTTCCGAAGAGAACGCAATATATAATGCATTCAATAGCACCTATATCTATATTCTCAATTCTATCAACCTTAATGTTGTTTGGAGTGTTTATCTCTGCAATAGTGCTTATGGTAAGGCAAAGAAGGCTGTCAGATAATAAGACTGAGTTTATGCACAATATGACACATGAACTTAAAACCCCGATATCAAGTATATGTTTAGCGTCACAAATGTTAAATGATGATTCGGTTGCTAAGTCAAACGATATGCGCAAACATCTTACTTCAGTAATTACAGAGGAGACAAAAAGATTGAGTTTTCAGGTAGAGAAGGTGTTGCAGATATCTTTGTTAGAAAACAAAGAGTCAATACTTAAATTTAAGCCGATGGATATTCACACAATAATAGAAGGTGTGGTAAAGAATTTTGAAATAAAAGTTACAAATAGCGGAGGAGGGTTGATTACAGCATTAGATGCGGTGAATCATACAGCAGATGTAGATGAAATTCATTTTACAAATGTGGTGTACAACTTGTTGGACAATGCTGTAAAGTATTCAAAACAAGGAGAGCCCATAAAGCTTATAATAAGAACTTGGGATAATGAAAATAGGAGGCATACTCTGTCAATTTCTGTAGAGGATAACGGAATAGGAATACCTAAGGAATATCAAAATAAAATATTTGAAAAGTTCCAACGGGTACCAACAGGTAATATTCACAATGTCAAGGGATTTGGTTTGGGATTAGCTTATGTCAAGAAGATGATTGCATTGCATGGAGGTACTATAGATTTGGAAAGTACATTAGGTGTGGGAACAAAATTTATAATCAATATACCAACTAAATTATGATTGGAGAAAACATAAATGTTCTTCTATGTGAAGATGACGAGAGTTTCGGTATGCTGTTGCGTGACTATCTTAAGGTTAAAAATTTTAACACAGATTTATGCGTTGACGGAGAGTCGGGTTATGTGGCATTCACGCAAAACCAATACGATATTTGTTTATTGGATGTCATGATGCCTAAAAAAGACGGTCTTACATTAGCCTCTGAAATAAGGGCAGTTAGTAGTGATGTGCCGATTATTCTATTGACAGCCAAGAATTTGAAGGATGACATCATTGAGGGTTTCCGTCATGGTTGCGATGACTATATAACCAAGCCTTTCAGTATGGAAGAGTTGTTATGTAGAATGGAAGCTGTGTTACGTAGGGTCAAAATCAAACGCCAATCAGAAAAGGGAACATATATTTTGGGGAAATACACTTTTGATTCTCAAAAACAGCAACTCTCATTTGCTGATGACGGCGAAGTTGTAAAACTTACTACGAAAGAGTCTGATTTGTTATCTTTACTATGCATGCATATGAACGAAGTATTGGAGCGAAATATTACTTTGAGAACAATTTGGATAGATGATAATTACTTTAATGCCCGCAGTATGGATGTGTATATTGCCAAACTTAGAAAACTGTTTGCGAAAGACAAGACTGTACAGATAATAAACATACATGGTAAGGGATATAAAATAGTGGCGGCATCTGCCAAGAGAGTGAAATGAGAGAAAAATTTTTTATAATTGTTGCCATGGCTCTTGTATGTGCGTCGTGTAGTTTGAACAGACGCATTCAAAAGGCAGACAAGAAGTTTGCTTTGGGCGAGTATTACCGCAGCGCAGAGATGTATAGAGCCATATATCCTCATGTCTCTTCTAAAAAAAGGGCGTTAAAGGGTTCTGTTGCCTACAAAATGGGTAACGCATATCGTATTATTGATAATAATAGAAGAGCTGAATCTGCGTATAAGAATGCTGTCAAATATGGTAACAAGGATAGTCTTGTATTCTATTTTTACGCAGAAGTGTTGCGTTCAAACGGCAAATACAAAGAGGCGGTGAAAATGTATGAGAAACAGGCCGAAATAACTGGTTCTTCCGTGATAATAAGCAGCGGAATTGAATCTTGCAGAAAGGCTATGGAGGAATGGAAAAAACCGATAAGTTTTGTTGTTACTAGAGATAAGGTTTTTAATTCAAAGTATTCTGAGTTTTGCCCCGCTTTTGCAAGTGCAAGCAATGATGTGCTCTATTTTAATTCAACAAGAGTGGCGAAAGGTGCTAAAAAGAAGAACAAAAACAGTCAGATAACAGGACAGAGGAACAATCAGTTGTACTCCTCTAAAACAAATGTAAACGGAGTTTGGGATAGTCCGTCCATAGTGGACGACATTAACACCGAATTTGATCAAGGTACTGTGAGTTTCTCATCTGATTTTCAGACAATGTATTATACTTTAAGCAAGGTTGTAAAAGGAGAAACTTTGGGTGCCGCCATATATTCTGCACAACGTACCGGTGCTGCATGGAGCGAACCGCAACTTGTTAAGGTATTGGCTGACTCAAGTGTTACGGTAGCTCATCCTGCAATTGATAATGATGGCGAATGGCTGTATTTTGTAAGTGATATGAGTGGCACACTAGGAGGTAAGGATATTTGGCGTACACGTATGACAACTGATGGTTGGAGTGAGCCTCAAAATTTAGGTCCTACAATAAATACAGCAGGAGATGAGATGTTTCCATATTTTGCTCCTGACGGAACTTTTTATTTTTCAAGCAACGGGCATGAGGGCTTTGGAGGTTTGGATATATTTTCCGCAAAGCAGATGCCTATGGCTGCAAATAACGTTGTAGTCAAGGAGGATGAGGAAGCAGATGCGTTGCCTGAATGGGATGTTAAAAATCTTATGCAGCCGATAAATTCAAAAAGTGATGAATTTGGTATAACTGTATCTTCAGACGGTGATTGGGGCTATTTTTCATCAAATAGAGACGACAGAAAGAATTATGACCATATATATAAGTTTGAGGTTCCACACCACACGTTTGCAGTGCAGGGTGCGATTGTAGGCACATCGGGTGAGGAGTTGGGAGACGCAGTAATAAAGATGATAGGCGATAACGGAACTATTGAGACCATAAAGCCTAAAAAGAACGGCACTTATATACAGGACATAACCCCCAATGCAAAATATCTGTTACTTGCTACTTGTCGCGGATATCTGAATTCCAAACAGGAATTAGAAGTTGGTAATTTAGAGAAGAGTGCCAATTTTACAATTGATTTCACCCTTTCATCTATTTCAAAACCAGTTAAAATGGATAATATATTCTATGAATTCGGCTCTGCAAAATTAACTGAGGATTCATATAATGGTTTGGACGGACTTGTCAAACTGCTTAATGATAACCCAAATATAACCATTGAGATAGGGGCTCATACAGACTATGTGGGAGGAGACGAAGCAAACCTTAAACTATCTAAGGAACGTGCAGGCAGTGTGGTTGATTATCTTCTGCGTAAAGGAATTGAAAAAGATAGAATTTCGGCTGTAGGTTATGGAGAGACTGTTCCTGTGCGTCCCGATAAGACATTGGTTCGCCAAAATAGGTTCTTGAAGATTAATGTTCCGCTAACAGAGGAATTTATTAAAACCCTTACTCCGGAACAACAAGAGAAAGCAAATCAAATCAACCGTAGAACAGAGTTTAAAGTACTAAAGACAACTTATAAAATGTATTAGTTATGAAACAATATTTGGACTTGCTAAACAGGGTGCTTACAGAAGGTGTTGAGAAAACAGATCGTACAGGAACCGGCACTATCAGCGTATTCGGTCATCAGATGAGATTCTCAATGGCAGATGGTTTCCCACTTCTTACCACTAAAAAACTACATTTGAAATCGATTATTTATGAGTTGTTATGGTTTCTTAATGGAGACACCAACGTAAAGTACCTTCAAGATAATGGAGTCAGGATTTGGAATGAGTGGGCGGACTCCGATGGATCATTGGGGCATATATACGGCTATCAATGGCGTTCTTGGCCTGATTATAAAGGAGGATCAATAGACCAGATACAGCAAGCTGTTGACACAATAAAAAACAATCCTGACTCACGTAGAATTATTGTAAGTGCGTGGAATGTAGGTGATTTGGACAATATGAATCTTCCGCCATGTCACGCTTTCTTTCAATTTTATGTGGCAGACGGAAAGCTTAGCTTACAACTTTATCAGCGTAGTGCGGATATCTTTTTAGGCGTGCCGTTTAACATAGCGTCTTACGCATTGCTTCTTCAGATGATGTCGCAGGTTTGCGGACTGGAGGCAGGAGATTTTGTGCATACGTTAGGAGACGCTCATATATATAAGAATCATCTTGAGCAGGTAAAAATACAATTGACAAGAGAGCCAAGGCAATTGCCTCAGATGAAAATAAATCCTGATGTAAAAAGCATTTTTGATTTTAAATTTGAAGATTTTGAACTTGTGGGATATGACCCGCATCCTCATATTGCCGGAAAAGTTTCAGTTTAATTTACAACTATGGTAATACTGATAGTAGCAAAGGACCTTAATGGAGGAATAGGTAAGGATGGTAATTTACTATGCCATTTATCTGCTGATTTAAAGCACTTTAAGGCATTAACCACTGGTCATACGGTAATTATGGGTAGAAAGACTTACGATTCGCTGCCTAATGGGGCGTTGCCTAATAGGAGAAATATAGTGATATCGCGTCAAAAAGGTCTTAAATTAGCGAATTGTAATGTGTATGAATCTTTAAGTGATGCGTTCGCTTCTTGTAAATCGGAAGAAAATGTTTTTATAATAGGAGGCTCTTCCATTTATGCTCAGTCTATTGCGAATGCAGATTGCTTGGAAGTAACTGAAATTGATAGTCGCTTTGATGCTGACGTATTTTTTCCACATATAGACACCACTATTTGGAAGGAGGTTTCAAGAGAAAAATTCCAGCCAGATGATAAAAATCCATACCCATACTCTTTTGTTTCATACAGAAGAGTAAAAACTTATTAACAAACAGCAGTTTTT
>JAZLHT010000146.1:0-4988 GCA_045616965.1 Candidatus Enterocola sp. | reverse complement strand
GATTTACATAGACAAATCTATGCTAATCTCTAAACTTAATAAGTTGATAGGTACATCAGATAAGTATGTCTGCGTATCCCGTCCACGCCGTTTTGGAAAGAGTATGGCTGGCAATATGATAGCGGCATACTACAGCAAGGGGTGTGATTCAAGGGAACTTTTTAAGAATCTTAAAATAGTCCAAGACCCAAGTTTTGAGAGCAACCTTAACAATACTAATGTAATAAAGATAGACCTTAATGCGGAGTATAATAACCTTAGAGATAAGAGTACGCTTGTATATGCTTTTTCAGAAAAGGTAAAGAAAGAGTTACGTGCAGAATTTCCTACAGTGGAGATTACCGAGGACTACACATTGCCTACTGCACTTGAAAGCGTTTATGGTGCTACAGGAGCAAAGTTTGTTATAATAATAGATGAGTACGATGTGCTTGTAAGGGAGAAGGAGGATGCACTGCTTAAAGAGTATCTTACATTCCTAAACGGTATGTTTAAGAACTCCACCCTTGCCCCAGCCATCCAACTTGCATACCTTACAGGAATCCTGCCTATAGTCAGAGATAAAATCCAGTCTAAACTTAACCTATTTACAGAGTACTCAATGTTGGAGCCAAGGAATCTTACAGAATTTGTGGGCTTTACGGCAGAGGAGACAGAATGTTTGTGTAAAAAGTATGGAATGGACTACGATGAGTGCAGAAGATGGTATGACGGTTACAGCCTTAACGATGTTAAGGAGATATTTAGCCCCAAGTCAGTGGTGGAGGCTATGAACTGCCGTAAGTTTGGTAGCTACTGGACACAGACAGGCTCATTTGATGCACTGCGTTTATACATACTGATGAATTTCAAGGGCATAAAAGATGATGTGATTACAATGATAGGTGGCGGTAAGGTTGAGGTTGAGGTACTGAAGTACTTAAATACAATGAACGACTTCAATTTTAAGGATGATGTCTTTACATACTTGATTCACCTTGGTTATCTTGCCTACGATAATGAGAGACATCTGTGTTATATACCAAATGAAGAGATACGCCAGCAATGGGTGTTCTCAATTGAGACTGATGAACGTTATTCGGAAATTGTTGAGCAGATAAAAGCCTCTAAACAACTTATAGAGGAGACCATAAACTGCAATGAGAAGGTGGTTGCTGCGGCGTTGGACAAGGCACACCAGAGAGCCACAAATCCGCTTACCTATAATAATGAGGCATCATTCCAGAGTGCCATAGGACTTGCATATTTCTATGCAAACTTAAAATACACTGTTATAAAGGAATTGCCTACGGGCAAGGGCTATGCAGACCTTGCACTGATACCGTATGTTCCAAATATCCCTGCACTAATAATAGAGTTAAAGTGCAGTGACAGTGCAGACAGTGCCATAAACCAGATAAAGAATAAAGAGTACGATGACCTGCTGCAACACTATCGTGGAGATATGTTGTTTGTAGGAGTAAGTTACAACAAGAAGAGCAAGAAGCATACTTGCAAAATTGAAAGACTTAATTACGGAGCGTAGGCGACAGAGAACGATAGTTCTCAGCGAAGCGTAGGGGACAAGGATTATGGAAACAATAGAAATAGAAGGACATAGGTTTAAAAAAACATTGAAATGCAGTGTTGTGGACAGTAGGATAAAGGAGTTGGCTCAGCAGATTAAGGCAGACAATAAGCCCGATACTCTTTATATATGTATGCTTAACGGTGGGGCGTTGTTTACGTTTACTGTTATGATGGAGATGGATATTGCAAATGAGATGGCGTTTGTAAAATGGTCATCTTACAGTGGCAATGAAAGCACAGGTTCTATAACAGAAGATATGCCTCTAAAAACGTCTGTCAAAGGACGTGATATAGTGGTACTTGAGGATATAATAGACACTGGCTACACGATGACCAGATTTAAGGAATATTTGCTGTCAAAGGGGGCAAAATCATGTAAGATAGCGGTGCTTATTGATATGAAAGAAAACAGAAAATTTCCTATTGAACCAGATTATGCCGGCTTTGAGATGACAGGTGGTTTTGTTGTGGGTCATGGTTTTGAGTATAATGATATAGGCAGAGGACTGAGGGATATTTATCAAGAGGATGATGTATGATGTATGATGTATGAGGAGCCGCAGGCGACAGAGAACGATAGTTCTCCGCGAAGCGAGGGGGGTCGGGGTACTCCCCGTAAAAAAGGAAATATATTTTAACGAGCCGCAGGCGAGATTAAATGATGTATGAGGAAAAATATTGTAGTGTTTGTGGGTCTCTGTTGGTTCTGAAACCATGTGACGGAGAGGTGGAACTTGTACCATATTGTGATATATGTAAGGAGTACCGTTTCCCTAAATTCAATGTGGCTGTATGTACTGCCATATTTAATAAAGACAAGACCAAGGTGCTTATGATGAGGCAGTACGGACGCGAGAAATTTAATTTTTTAGCTGGTTACATTAACATCGGGGAGACGGTGGAAGAGGCACTTCCACGTGAAATGATGGAGGAGATGGGTATGAGACCATCGTCAGTAAAATACCTATATACCTACTATTTTGCCAAGACCAACACTCTGATGGTTAATTTCCTTACTACTGTTGATTCTGAAGACCTAAGCGGCAAATCTACATCTGAGGTGGACGAAGCCCGTTGGTTCACATTTTCTGATGCCGTAGCCAATGTAATTCCGGGCGGAGGTGCGGAGAAACTTATAAACCACGTAAAAGGGGAGTTTAAGGTTACAATATAACTTCAAGTGATGTATATTGCGGTTTCATACCAAATTTGCTATAAAATGTCATAGCATCATTGTTTCCTTCCCAAATGTGTAATGTAATATTATAAGCTCCAATGCTTTTAGCGTATTCTTTAGCGTAGTTTAGCAAAGATGTGCCAATTGACCTGTGTCTGCACCTTTCGTCTATACATATGTCATCAATATACAGTGTTTTATATTTGTTTGTATTTGATGTCTCTTCTCTGTTTTCTATCTGACAGAACAGATGTCCTAAAACATTATCATTCTCATCTGCGTAAACAAATGTTGGCGTTAACGGGTTATTTATAATCTCCCTTAACTGCTCCTCTGTATATTTTGCCCCCTCCTTCTTAAAAATATCCGGACGCATATTGTGATGTACAAGCAACACCTGCCCTAACAGGTCGCTGATTTTCTTAATGTCCTTTTCCTGTGCGTTGCGTATCATGATTTATGCAATAATTTTCAGTATAACTACAAATTTACATAAAATTTCCCAGCTGTAAAATTATTTTCTTGAATATTTGAATAATTTTAAAATTTGTATTTATAATTTTTTTTAGTACCTTCGTGCAAATTTAGAGAACCATGAAATCAATGATATTGAAAATTAGATGTGCAATCACCATAATAATAATCTCGGCACTTCTGACTGCATGTGGCGAGAGTGGAGAAAACGATGAGGCTACAGTGCCTCTGCAAGTAAAAGAGTCTGTATTAGAGTATGGAATATGCACCGATAGTCTTACGAAAGTTGAGGGTGTTGTGGGCAATGGAGAGAGCATATCTGTTTTGTTTGACAATCTTGGAATAGATGCATCTGTAGCGTATAAGGTTCAGTTCCTACCCGATTCTCTGTTTAATGCAAAGCGTGTAAAGGCTGGTAACCGATATATCGTTTATTTCTCAAATGAGAGCGATACCCTACATAATGCTCTTGAAAACCCAAAATATTTTGTATATCAAAATTCACTTGTAAACTATACTGTAATAGAACTTGGAGACTCTCTTAGAGCATATCGTTTCCTTAAACCTGTGGAGATTAAGGAACGTGTTTCAGAGGCTCGTATTGAATCATCTTTATGGAACGCCATTACAGGCAACAATCTTAACATAACACTTGCCAACGACCTTTCTGATATATATGCGTGGACTATTGACTTCTTTGGCATACAGAAAGGAGACGGATTCAAGGTTTATTATACAGAACAGTATGTAGATGGAGATTGTATCGGCATAGGGGAGATAAAGGCTGCATGTTTCCATCACAATGACAGCAACTACTTGGCTTTCAAATATGATACCCTTGATTTTCATGGTTATTGGGACGCAAGCGGACATAGCCTGAGAAAGGCATTTTTAAAGGCTCCTCTTAACTTCAAACGCATTTCCTCCACTTTTACCTACACGCGAAAGCACCCGATATACAAAACAGTACGTCCACATACAGGAGTTGATTATGCCGCACCCAAAGGGACTCCGGTTTGGAGTATCGGTGATGGGAAGGTTGTGTTCAAGGCTTATAAGGGAGGGGGTGGTAATACCATCAAAATTAAACATAATAGTGTATATTCAACCGCTTATCTACATCTAAGCGGTTACGCAAAAGGTCTGAAAGTGGGCGACCATGTAAAACAAGGTCAGGTGATTGGTTATGTAGGCAGCACAGGAGCATCTACAGGTCCGCATCTTGATTTCCGTGTATGGAAGAATGACAAGCCAATAAATCCCCTTACTATGGAATCGCCGTCTGTGGAGCCTCTGCCGGAAAAATATATGGAGGGATTCTGTAAAGTAAAGGATAGATATTTATTTAAATGAACAATAAGACTCTTCCTCCTTTTTGGGTTAGTGCAATCCCAATTGTTGTGCTAATAGGGCTGCTTTCAACAAACATCTTGTTTTTTGGACAGGACTCACTTGCAGGGCCTTCTCAAATAGCCCTGATTATAGCCTCTTTTGTTGCTGTAGGGATTGGTATATGGATATGTAAAAAGGATTGGAAGTGCATAGAAGATACCATAAGTGCGAATATACACACTTCTTCTATAAGTATATTTATTTTGCTTGCTATAGGAATGCTATCCGCTTCTTGGATGATTAGTGGCATTGTACCCACGATGATATATTATGGAGTAAAATTGATTGACGCCCGGATTTTCCTGCTATCGGCATGTCTGTTATGTGCTATAGTTTCATTGATGACCGGCTCATCGTGGACTACAATAGCGACAAT
>JAZLHT010000145.1:0-6959 GCA_045616965.1 Candidatus Enterocola sp. | reverse complement strand
CCTTTTCAAGTTCTACATAAACCATACGGCGATGTATGCCTGTAGCTGTAGGGATAGTCATTGAAAGTGCGTTCTTGACTCCCTCTTTTGAGCGAGCCACTACAGAGTGTCCCATACTCATGCCAGGACCAAAATTGGTGTATGTTATACCTTTTGGTGCCATAGCCATAAGCAATGTGCGTATCACAGAGTCTGTACCAGGGTCCCAGCCAGCCGATAAGATGGCGGCGGCACCTCCTGCTTTGGCAGCCGCATCAAGTCTGCATCTTGATTCCCATACACTTGTGTGTATGTCAAAACTGTCAACGGTGCAGATACCCTTTTTTAGCAGTGGTTCTGCAAGCTCAGGCACAAGTTTAGACGGACCGCAGATTACAGCCACATCAACCTTGCCAAGGTCATCTATATCAGAAACAACCTTAATGCCTTCCAGCTCTTTCTCTGTAGAATTTGCGCTTGATGCACGGCGTACAACACCTGCAAGTTCAATGTCTTCAGCCGCCTGTGCCGCCTCAACAGCAAACTTGCCGATGTTACCGTAACCTATAATTGCTATTTTAATCATATAATTTAGTTTTGGAGTTTAGGAGTTTAGGAGTTTAGGAGTCTTTTTACTCCTTAACTTAGCCACGAAGTGGCGACCCAACTCCTTAACTTAAAAATTTATCCATTTCCGCCGCAGCCTTACGTCCGTCACCCATAGCCAGAATAACGGTTGCTCCGCCACGTACAATATCACCACCTGCAAATATCATAGGTATAGAGCTTTGCATGTTGTCTCCAACTACAATAGTGCCTTTAGGAGATACATCCAATCCTTGTATAGAACGTGGAATAAGTGGGTTAGGTGATACACCTACACTTACTATAACTGTATCTACATCAAGAAGTTCAGTTGCACCCTCAATGGCAACAGGACGGCGGCGGCCCTTCTCATCGGGTTCACCAAGTGTCATCTTTTGCAGAAGAACTTGTTTTACACGTCCTTTCTCATCGCCTATGTATTCTATAGGATTATGCAATGTACGGAATTCAACACCCTCTTCTTTAGCGTGCTTAACCTCCTCTTTACGGGCTGGCATCTCGTCCTCACTTCTACGGTAAATTATTGTAGCAAGTTCAGCACCAAGACGTTTAGCGGTACGTACAGAGTCCATAGCGGTGTTACCGCCACCAACTACTGCCACACGCTTGCCTTTAAGTACAGGTGTGTCAAACTCATCTTTAGCGGCACCCATAAGGTTTACACGTGTAAGATACTCATTTGATGACATTACACCTATAAGGTTCTCACCCTTAATGTTCATAAAGTTAGGAAGTCCTGCACCCGATGCCACAAACAATCCCTTGAATCCCTGCTCTTTAAGGTCATCAAAACTCAATGTTTTGCCAATTATGCAGTCTTTAATGAACTTAACGCCCATTTTCTCAAGGTTGCTTATTTCAATATCAACTATTGAGTTAGGCAGACGGAACTCCGGAATACCGTATTTAAGCACACCGCCAATCTCATGCAGTGCTTCAAATACTGTAACATCGTAGCCTTTCTTTGCCATATCGCCGGCAAAGCTAAGACCTGCAGGTCCGCTACCCACAACGCCCACCTTAATGCCGTTTTTAGGCTCAAGTTCAGGAAGGCTGATGTTTCCGCTGTTACGCTCATAGTCAGCGGCAAAACGCTCAAGATAACCTATGGCTACAGCCTGTTTGCCCATCTTAAGATGGATACATTGGCTCTCGCACTGTTTCTCTTGCGGACAAACTCTACCGCAAACAGCAGGTAGGGCAGATGTCATCTTAAGCACCTTGGCGGCACCTAAGAAATTGCCACGCTCTATGTTCTTTATGAAAGAAGGTATGTTAATGCTCACAGGGCAGCCTGTCATACAACTTGGGTTAGGGCAGTCAAGACAACGCTTGGCTTCAAGAAGTGCCTGCTCCTTAGTAAGACCTTGATTAACCTCCTCTGAGTTATGACTGCGGTATTCACCGTCAAGTTCATTCATCTTTACACGGGCAATCTCTGTACGCTCCTTGTTTTTCATAGACTGACGCAACTCATTACGCCATTCTGCATTTCTATCAGTAAGTTCCATAATATTAACCGTTTATAGATTCCTTATACTTGGCAAATGCTGCCTGTTCCTGCTCTCTGTATGCACCCATACGTGACATCATCTCGTCAAAATTAACCTTGTGAGCGTCAAATTCAGGACCGTCAACGCAAACAAACTTGGTTTCACCGCCAACGCTTACTCTACATGCTCCGCACATGCCTGTACCGTCCACCATAATGGTGTTAAGTGAAGCAACTGTAGGAACATTGTATTTTTCTGTAAGCAACGATACAAACTTCATCATAATTGCAGGACCTATAGTAACGCAAAGGTCAACTTTCTCTCTGTTAATGATGCTCTCAACACCATTGGTAACAAGACCTTTAGTGCCGTATGAGCCGTCATCGGTCATAATTACAACCTCATCAGACACTTTTCTTACCTCTTCTTCAAGAATTATAAGGTCTTTTGTTCTTGCCGCAAGTACTGAAATCACCTTGTTACCTGCTTTTTTCATAGCCTCTGCAATAGGTAGCATCGGGGCAGTACCTACACCGCCGCAAGCACATACAACAGTACCAAACTTCTCTATGTGGGTTGCCTTACCAAGAGGTCCTACAACATCAGTCACATAATCCCCTACATTAAGGGCACAAAGTTTAGTAGAGGAGACACCAATCTTTTGGACTACCAAAGTGATGGTGCCTTTCTCTATATCGCTTCCTGCTATTGTAAGAGGAATGCGCTCTCCGTTCTCATCAACGCGTACAATGACAAAGTGACCTGCCTTGCGTGATTTTGCAATCATTGGTGCCTCAATGTCCAAACGTACTACGTTTTCAGAAAAGTTTGACTTATTAATAATTTTATTCATGAACTAAATAGTTTTGGGTCACTTGACCCTTGTCCCTTGACCCTTGTTCCTTGACCCTTGTTCCTTGACCCTTGTCCCTAATTAGATTATTCCCTGAGCCATCATAGCCTTGGCAACCTTCATAAAGCCTGCAATGTTGGCACCTTTAACATAATTGATATAGCCGTCAGGTTCTGTACCGTACTTAACGCAGTTCTCGTGGATGTTAGCCATAATGCCTTTAAGTTTGGAATCAACCTCTTCTGCACTCCAGCTCAGACGTTCAGAGTTCTGGCTCATCTCAAGACCCGATGTTGCAACACCGCCGGCGTTAGAAGCCTTACCCGGAGAGTAAAGCAATTTAGCCTTTTGGAATATTGCTATAGCCTCTGGTGTAGAAGGCATGTTAGCACCCTCTGCAACAGCTATAACGCCATTGTTTACAATCTTTTGTGCATCATCGCCGTTAATCTCGTTCTGAGTTGCAGATGGCATAACTATGTCTGCCTTCTCACCCCAAGGACGCATACCCTCATGATATATTGCTGTAGGATATTTCTCAGCATACTCGCGGATACGGCCACGTTGTACTTGTTTCAAATCCTTAACATATTCAAGTTTCTCTTGAGTGATACCATCGGGGTCATAGATATAACCGTTAGAATCAGAAAGAGTCATTGGTATGGCACCAAGTTGAATAAGTTTCTGACAAGTATATGTAGCAACGTTACCTGAACCTGATACAAGAACTTTCTTACCCTTAATGTCAATGTTACGTGTCTTTAGCATTGAGCAAAGGAAATATACGTTACCGTAACCTGTAGCCTCAGGACGGATAAGAGAACCGCCAAACTCAAGCCCCTTGCCTGTAAATGTTCCTGTAAACTCACCGCTAAGCTTGCGATACATACCAAACATGTAGCCAACCTCACGTGCACCTACACCTATATCACCGGCAGGAACGTCAGTATCGGGACCAATGTGTTTCCAAAGCTCAAGCATATAAGCCTGGCAGAAACGCATAACCTCATTGCTTGACTTGCCACGTGGAGAGAAATCAGAGCCACCCTTTGCACCACCCATAGGAAGTGTTGTAAGAGCGTTCTTGAATGTCTGCTCAAAAGCAAGGAATTTCAAGATAGAAGGGTTAACTGATGAGTGGAAACGGATACCGCCCTTGTAAGGACCTATAGCCATATTGTGTTGAACACGGTAAGCCATGTTTGTTTGTACATTACCTTTGTCATCTACCCAAGATACGCGGAATGTAAAAATTCTGTCTGGAATACAAAGCCTCTCAATAAGATTAGCTTTCTCAAACTCAGGATGTTGATTATATACATCCTCAATAGACTCCAATACCTCTTGTACTGCCTGAAGATACTCCGGTTCATTAGGAAATCTTCTCTTTAGGCTCTCTAATACGTTTTTAGCGTTCATAATAAAAAAGTTTTAAAAAGTTATATAAGTTATTTATTCTCTGTTTTTTATACCCCGATGCACAAGTATGTGCATTCTATTAGGGACTGCAAAGATACTCAAAACCTAAGAGTAGGGGAGCAAACCACTGCAAAAATACAATAAAAATTATTAACAACTTATAAATTATTACAAAATCATTGCGATAACTTATAAATTATTAATAAATATAGGTATCTTTGCTACGGGTTGTAAGATTGTCGCTAAATGAGAACCCCTGCCACTACGGGGTGCGGTGGCAGGGGGGAAAACTGTTTCATAACCATGAAGGTGCCTTTAAGGTTGATTTTTAGTTAATCCTTTAGGCAACGTACGCTATATGCGAAGTACTTTCTGCATTCAACACTCTCCTCGTATGCATCATACATGGAATAGAGTCTACGACTGTGAACGTATTCGCTACCAAGCCCATAATCATGAGGAGTAGTCGACAAGAAATAGGCATCGTGGCCAACAAGGTCCACTCCACTTTCACGTGCGTAGCTCGCCGGCAGAGCTGCAAATCCATAGGTATCTAATCCTGGCGTGTAGTAACTGTCTCCGCTGTACCAACCAGAGGTGGTTTTAAGATGCTTACCCGCTGTGTACTCTCCTTTCCCGTCTGTCTTTTCTATATAGTCTTGAAGCGTCTGCCACTCCGCTCTTGACGGAACATGCCAACCGTTGGGGCAGATGCCCTGGCGATTGCCACTGAATGCGGTTGTCTGTTTCTCTCCGTCTGCTACGCCTACAGCCGCAGCCCAGTTGTAGAGGTAACCTAACTTAGCAACTTGTGCATCTGTAAGATTCACTCCATCCTGTTTGCTATAACTATCCCACTTGCTCTTATCCGATGCATCGGTGTAGTATGGGGTGTATGTGTAACTCTCTGATGTTGGAATGGTGTTGTTGGTAAGCCAAGAGGCGTTGTATGCCTCTGACTGGGTGTCATATTTTGAGCAACGGTAGTTCTCCGCCATCCAAGTTTGGGTGCCTATGGTTACCTGTGGATAGTCTGATGCCTTACATTTCTCCCTTCCTAATCTTATTATTGATGTGGAAGCAGATTTTCCCAATGCTGTAGTCAATGTAACTACAACAGTGTCAGCCTTGAGATTTGTATTTTCTGAAACAGTTATTGTGATTGTTCCATTTCCGTTACCGGAAGAAACCGACAATGTCGCCCAACTTTTGCTGCCTGATGCTGTCCAATCTGTATTAGATGTTACACCTACCTCAAATGTACCACCTGCTGGTGGAAATGTTTTTGAAGATGGACTAACTGAAATTTTGTCGCTTTCATGTATAATCGTACAGGTTGCGGTTTTGCCGTTTGTTGTTGTAACTGTTATTGTTGCACTTGCAGCATCTTTGTCTCCTTCCTCAACCGTCACAACTATGCTATCATTGAGCGTACCTTTTGTCTTATCAAATGTAACCCAGGACTCATTTGCACTTACAGTCCACTCGGTATTAGATGTTACACCTATCTTATATGTACCGCCTGCAGGTGGTAGTGTCTTTGAATTTGGACTAACTGAAATTCTGTCGCCTTCTCTTGTCACTGAAACAGATGATGTTTTTCCGCCTATGGCTGTAAAATTCAATGTTGCGTACTCGTCATCTTTGTTAGGGTTAGCCTCTACATTAACAGTCACCTTTCCATTAAACTTACCTGAGGCTGGGGTGACTGTAAGCCAAGGCTGACTGCTCTCAAAATACCAAATTGTATTAGATGATATGTTTGCCTCAAAAGTGCCACCTTTCTTTTCAATAATTGTTCCTTTAATGTCAGACGTAACATACTCATCATTTACCGATACATTGACAGTAAGTTGTTTCTTGGTTCCATCTTCAAGTTCCACTGTAACATATTCTGTGTAAGGCGTTGTGTCAGCATTTACTGTCGCAGATACATTGATTGTGGCACTGCCTGCACCCGATGATTTTGAAAGTGTCAGAGCAGACGGGTCACTTACCATTGCCGTCCAAGCCTGGTCTGTCTGTATGTTAAGAGGAAATCTTCCACCTGTGCTTGCCAAATTTTTTATCTCAGGGTCAAGTTTTAGAGAGCCTTGCTCTGTTCCTGCTACTGTCAGAATCAACTGCTTGTACATACCATTCAACGCTGTTACGGTAATTATGGCAGAGTATGACTTAGTGCCTGTGTTCTCCATTGCGGTCACAGTTATTTCATCGGTTCCAGTACCTGTAGCCTTTGAAAGTGTTACTGCAATAGGATTATTCACTTCCGCTTTCCAAGCCTGATTGGTGGTTATGGCAAGAGTGAAGATGCCGCCCTTGCTGTCAAACTTTTTTATATAGTCAGACAGTTCCAAAACTGTAGGGGTTTCAAAACTGATGCTGTCTAAATCTGTTACTGGAAGGCTCACGTGGTTACCTGAATGTGAGTACAACCAAATTTTTCTCTCTGCTGTTGCGGTTATTGCCAATAGTGCCGCAAGTGTTGTAATTACAACTAATAATGTCTTTTTCATGGCTTTATGTTTTTATGTATTATTCAACTCTAATTTTATGTGTTATTCCATCTATTATTACTGTATATACTCCAGTAATGGTAACTGTACACT
>JAZLHT010000144.1:0-2695 GCA_045616965.1 Candidatus Enterocola sp. | reverse complement strand
GTCTGACCTAAAGATGCTATTGCCTCAAGGTTGTTATGACCCTATAGTCATAGATGATATGATGGACGTGTATGGCATTTTCTATGCGTTTACGGCAGATGGTATGGATTATGCGGAGATGGACAGATATGTGGCTAAAATACGCAGGGATATATTGGGTGTCAAGGGTATTAAGAGGGTGAATGTGGTATGTAGCAGAGATGAAGTTATTGATATAGACATAGATAAGGATTTGCTTGCAAAGAACAGCCTGCTTCCAGCCCAGATTATGATGGCGCTGAATGTGGGAAGCGGAATTATAGATGCAGGCAGGTTTAAGGCAGGCGATGAGCTTGTAAGACTCAGAATATCGGGAAGCTTTGAAAATGAGAATGATATAAAGGATATGATAATACGTACAGGCGAAGGCAAGTCTGTGCGTTTAGGAGATATTGCCACCATAGTACGCCACTATAAAGAGCCGCAGACCAACGGTTTCTTTGTTAACGGAAAGCCGGCCATTGCCATCTGTTGCGCTATGGAGAAGGAGGCTGTAGTGCCCGATGTGGGCAGGGCTGTGGATAAGCAGGTTGCAAAAACCTTATCAGAAATGCCTGTAGGGCTTAATATGGAGAAAATATTTTTCCAACCCGATATGGTAAGTTCTGCCATACAGTCATTTATGCTTAATCTGTTAGAGTCTGTACTTATAGTTATAGTGGTGCTGATTTTTGCAATGGGGTTACGTAGTGGACTTATTATAGGGTTAGGTCTGTTCCTGACAGTTGCCATGTCGTTTGTAATACTTATGTTTATGGACAGTACCTTACAGCGTATATCGCTTGGTGCGTTTATAGTTGCAATGGGAATGTTGGTAGATAACGCCATTGTTATTATGGACAGCATACTTGAGGATAAACGCAAGGGTTTGCCAAGAAGTAAATATCTGTACAGGGGTGTAAAAGATACAGCGATGCCATTATTAGGTGCTACAATAATAGCCACATCCACATTCTTATGCGTGTATCTTTCACCCGATAATTCAGGAGAGTACTGCCGCGATATGTTCCTTGTACTTTGTGTCAGCCTTCTGTCAAGTTGGATATTGGCTATGGTGCAGATTCCGTTCTGTGCCAACAAGTGGATACCTGAGGTCAGTAAAAAACCAGAGCGTAAGGGAGAGTCCAAATTACAAATATTTTTCCGTAGTTCTATAATAAAAGTATTGAACCACAGGACTTTGACTATATGTGTGTCATTGGGTGCACTTGCCCTTTCAATATATGGTTTCACTAAAGTGAGACAACTGTTTTTCTGTGATTTTGACTACAGACAATTTATAATAGAGTATCAGTTACCTACAGAGACCAGCCCTGATAAGGTTAAAAGTGATTTGCTGGCTATTACATCTCAAATGCTGGCAGACAGTGATGTTGAGAAAGTATCGGCATGTATGGGAAATGCCCCTGCACACTATTCTCTTACAAGACCAATGAACAGCGGCGGCGACAGTTACGGAGAGATTATAGTTGACTGCCGTGATTTCCGTAAGGTGAACGAGGTTATTAGAAGATATAAACCTATACTGCGTGAGGCTCACCCGAATGCTTACATAAGGTTCAGAAAATACAATTTCTCAATAGCTACATCACACTCTGTAGAGGCTGTGGTTCAAGGTCCTGACCCTGCAGTACTGAGGCAGATAGGTGGCAAGATAGAGAACATTATGCGTAAGTGCAAGTATGTAGATGCTTATTCTGTGCAGTCTAATTGGTTTCCGCTAAACAAAAAATTAGACGTGGCGTATAACAAGGCTAACGGACTGCGTTCAGGTATATCCAGAAGCAATCTGTCAGAGGCACTTAAATCAGCCACAGAAGGCTCCACCATCGGGGTATTGAATGATAACAACAGAATGGTGCTGGTTAATATGAATGTAGTTAATGCAGACGGAAGCAGAATAGATAATATAAGCGATATGCCTGTTTGGACATTGGCAAACATAGGCGTGGATAAGGCAGACATTATGGGACTCTTTACAGGTGCTTCCACTCCGGATGAAATAAGCAGTAAACTATTCAGAACCATACCATTGGACCAAGTGGTGGATAGTGTGTCTGTAGGTTGGGAGGAGGAAGTGGTACGCCGTGTTAACGGAAGCCGTACGTTAGAGGTTGAATGCGACCCTCTTGATGACGACAGTTCCACACCTGCAACTGTGATGTCATCAATAAGAGATGAGGTAGAGGCGTTGGAAGTACCTGAAGGTTACACAATTACATGGGGCGGTGATGAAAAGATTACAAAAGAGTCATTTGTCAATGTAATTAAAAACATTCCTATTACCATATTCATAATTATATTTGTGCTGCTGTTACTGTTCAATAATTGGAAATCGCTTGGACTTGTACTTTGTTGTCTGCCTTTTGCAATATGCGGAATAGTGCCTGCAATGCTGATATTCTCACAACCAATGACATTTATGTGCCTGATAGGGTTGCTTGGTCTTATTGGCATGCTTATTAAGAATGAGATTGTGCTTTTGGACGAAATAAACAGATTAAGAAATGAAGAACATCAGTCGCCGTATGATGCTACGGTGAATGCTACGGTATCACGTGTGCTGCCCGTTATTATGGCATCGCTGACCACCATTTTAGGTATGTTCCCACTTATTGCAGACCCTATGTATGGGGCTATGGCTGTATCAATAATG
>JAZLHT010000143.1:0-2683 GCA_045616965.1 Candidatus Enterocola sp. | reverse complement strand
TAATCTAAATGGGTTTTGGGATACCCTTTATTTGTATAGTGGATGGGATATAATATGTATAATACTTATCTCTATCGTTTATATCATATTGCTTACAACAATGTTCTCACGAAGATTTTGTTGTCGTTATCCATTAATCAGCATAATATTATGTTTGTTATCTCTTATTATTGATATATCTGATAATATTTTAAATGCATATTCAACAAGTCATACTCTAAATAATGAACGAATAAAGTTCTGTTATCCATTTGGTGATATACGATATTTAATTGTATTCAATTACGACACAATTGCGTTTGAATATACAAAAGAACAATCTATTATCAGTCTTTTGCCAGCATGTTTTTTACACGCAATATTAGTACCTGCTGGAAATAATATTCAATTATCTGAATCTCAAATAAAACAATTTAAAGTCTTATTTAATGAGCTTGACAATAATAAAATCAATCAATTCTTTTCACAATCAAATATTATATATATATTGATTGAAAGTCTAGAGTCGTGGCCTATTAATAAAATAAATGACCACTATTTTATGCCTTTCTTGAACAATCTATCTTATTCTAACAATACATTTTTTGTGGAACGTTTAAGATGTCAAACAAAGTACGGGAATTCAATGGACGGACAAATGATTGGTGTGACAGGGTTATTGCCTATCTCTAATGGAGCGACAACCTTATTGTACGAATTTAACACTTATCCAGGTATTGCAGAATGTTTTGCTTCTTCTTCAATAATCAATCCTTCTCCTGGCATTTACAGACAGCGTTCTGTATATAAGGGATTTCAGTTTAAATTATTAAAAGAAGGAGACTGGAATGATGAACAAGTTTGCCTAAATGTTCATAATTATATTGATAGTGTACAATATAATTATTGCACATTGGGAATTACGATTTCTTCTCACACACCTTTTTCTTATGGTGATAAACATCCAAAATGTTTATTGACAAACATGCCGACATCTATGAACAACTATCTTAATTGCCTGGCTTATACTGATTCCTGCATTGGTAGAGTTTTTCAGCATCTTGAAGAAAAAGATATGTTAAAAAATACAACAGTGGTAATTACAGGAGATCACACAATTTTTAGAAGTCCAGATAAAGAGATTGATGACTATGCCAAAGCAAATAATATTGATATGCAAACAGGGCATACGTTCACTCCTCTAATAATTTACTCTCCTAAAATTGACCACAATATTCAAATTACAGATACCTGTTATCAGATGGACATATATCCTACAATAATGCATTTGATAGGATGTGAGGACTATTATTGGAAGGGATTTGGAGTAAATCTAATGGATTCCACAGCACGAAAAAACAGACAAATTTCAGAAGATGAGGCATACCGTTTGTCTGATTTGTTAATCCGCAGTAATGCTTTTGAACTATACAAACAAGGAAAATTATTTGATACTCAAACTGATGGAAAAACTGAATAAAAATTAAATTTATTCTCACTGAAGGCATCGGGGTAAAATTTCTACCACGATGTTTTTTTTAAATTACCAATACATTGTTAATTTCACTTGTTTTATCGAGAAAAGTTATATATTTTTGCCAGAAATAACAGCATATTGTTAATTTATGAAAACGATACTATCAGAAACATTAAAAGAACGCCGTAAGTCACTGAATATCACACAGGGAGTGCTTGCAGATCTTTCTGGTGTCAGCATCAACACAATAGTTGACATTGAACGCGGTGATGGTAACCCATCTCTTAAAAGTCTCACGACCGTTGCTGACACCCTTGGTCTTGATATCACCGCTGTTGTTAAGAAAAAACAATAAAAAATGCTTTAATATTAAAGTTTTTGTTGTATATTTGCAGTGTGATAATTTAAAATTAAAGTTTTATGTATGAGAATTTGTATTTTATGACTGACAAAGCCATTATTCAAAGAATGGGTAAAAAGATTCAGGAGATAAGGCTAAGACAGAATATTACACAGCAGAAACTTGCCGCAGATGCAGGCACTTCACTATCTACAGTGCAGAAAATTGAGCGTGGTGAGATAGGCTCAATTATGTCTTATATACAAATTCTCAGAGTGTTACGTATGCTTGATTCACTATACTCTTTAATTGAAGAGGAAAAACTTTCACCCAATCAGATATTAGAGGCTCAGGAAAAGGCAGCAAAGTATAAACGCAAACACGCATCAAATAAATAAGGATATGATAACAGCCATTAAAGTAATGTTGTACGGCAAACATATTGCCACAGCGGCGTATGAAGGGCATAGCCCTATTGTATCATTAGAATATTCTAATGACATAATTGGAAGTGGAATGGAACCATCTCCGCTACTGATGCCTGTAAAAAGGGGTGTCTCATATTCGTTTGGTAACATCGGGGAAGAGACATTTAAAGGTCTTCCAGGATTACTGTCCGATTCACTGCCAGATACGTATGGCAGAAAACTGTTTGAGCAATGGTTGAAAATTACAAATCGCACATCAGGCAATGCATTGGAGAGCCTCTGTTTTATGGGTAAGAGATGTATGGGTGCTCTTGAATTTGAACCTGCCGCCGATTATGCTATAAATAAAGACCAACTATTTGAAATGGAGAGCCTTATAGATGTTGCAGACAAGGCTTTGAACAATAAGATGGAATTCTCTTCAAATATGAAAAATGACTCTGCAACAGCAGACATTCT
>JAZLHT010000142.1:0-6400 GCA_045616965.1 Candidatus Enterocola sp. | reverse complement strand
CCGTGGTCAACGTGTGCAATAATGGCAATGTTTCTAATATCTTGCATATATTATTTATTTGAGGGCACAAAGGTACGAAAAAATTCGTACCTTTTTTTCGCTTCGCTCAAAGAAAGTTACTCACGCTCGTAAAAACAAAATAAAATTTTGTTTTTATCTCGCTTAATCGTACCTTTGCACAAAATTTAACGATTATGAAAAGACTGAATATTGCGGCTTGTGTTTGCACTCTGATTGCTATTGTAGGTTGGATTCTTATTTATACTCAAATGCCTGGGGGCGATTTTCTGTTTATGTTAGGCATATATGCCTCTGTGGCGTTCTTCCTAATAAATGCGTTCTGGCTTATATCTAAGAAAAGGCTCTCATCGGGTGCAAGTATGTACTGCAACCTTCTGCTCTATCTTTTTATAATGTTCACCATTAAGGGTTATGACGGTGCGTTTGCCATGGCTTGTGCCGGATTCGGTTTCTATATACTTGCCATAGGGGCTAAGATATTGGAGGTTAAGAGAGCAAAAAAGCAGGGACTTGCCCTGCCTTCTTTTGATAATTTTATGTGCTTCTCTACCGCACTTATAGCGTTCTCGTCGCTTATACTTAATTTGTAATCCCTATTGGTAGCGGATTATTGTCTGCTGACGGTCCGGTCCTACAGAAACTATCTTGATAGGCACACCCAAGAAATCCTCAAGAAAATCAAGATATGCGTTGAACTCCTCAGGGAACTCATCTTCTGACGCCGTTTTGGTCATATCTGTCTGCCATCCGTCAAGTTCTGTATATACAGGCTCTATCTTCTTATCACAAATCTCGTATGGGAAGTAATCTATCTCCTCACCGTCTATCTTATAAGCCACGCAAGCCTTAATGGTTGGGAATGTGTCCATAACATCACTCTTCATCATTATAAGTTTGGTAACACCGTTTATCATAACGGCATATTTAAGTGCCACCAGGTCTATCCAACCGCAACGGCGGCGGCGTCCTGTAACAGCCCCAAACTCATGGCCTTTCTCACAAAGTGTCTCCCCTACCTTATCAAACAACTCTGTAGGGAACGGACCTCCACCCACTCTGGTGCAGTATGCCTTAAAGATTCCATATACATCACCTATCTTGTTAGGTGCTATTCCAAGTCCGCTGCAAGCACCTGCACATATTGTGTTAGATGATGTTACAAACGGATATGAACCAAAATCCACATCAAGCATTGTGCCTTGTGCCCCCTCACATAGTATAGACTTATCATCGTCAAGCAGTCCGTTTACAAAATGCTCACTATCTATAAATGTGAACTTTTTAAGGTACTCAATGCCCTCAAGCCACTCTTTTTCCGCCTCAGTTACATCGTAGGCAAAATTCATGCCCTTAAGCATGGCATCGTGGCGAGCCTTTGCCTTGGCGTATTTCTCTGCAAAATTATTATTTATATCGCCTACACGTAGTCCGTTACGGCTTATTTTATCAGTATAAGTAGGTCCTATGCCCTTACCTGTGGTTCCCACCTTGGAATCTCCCTTGGCAGCCTCATTAGCCGCATCAAGCACGCGGTGTGTAGGCATTATAAGGTGAGCCTTTTTAGATATGTACAGCCTTTTTGTAAGGTCATGCCCCGATGCCGCAAGTGCCTCAGCCTCCGCCTTAAACAGAGCAGGGTCAAGCACTACGCCATTACCTATTATGTTTATCTTATTACCTTGGAATATACCCGATGGTATGGAACGCAACACATACTTCTGACCGTCAAACTCAAGAGTATGACCTGCGTTTGGTCCACCTTGAAACCTTGTAACTACATCATAATCAGGGGTAAGCACATCTATAACTTTACCCTTACCCTCATCGCCCCATTGGAGCCCTAATAAAACATCTGCTTTTGCCATCATTATAAAGGGGATGCATCCGCTCCCCTATCATTAAAGATTTATATTTTGATTTGCAAATATACTTATTTTTTTTTAATAACTCAACATTTTCAACTATTTTTCGTTAAGTTGAGAAGTGGTCTTAAGATATTTGCTTACTTCGTTTGATGTGAGTTGTTGTACTGCTTTCACAATGATTGTTTTTTTTATTTGGTCTAAATGTCTTGTTTGATTTATGGGTACAAAGTTACAAAATTTGAGAGCAAAAAGAAAAATCTGAGATTTTTTTTTGCAACTTCGCTCACTTAATTGTATCTTTGCACCAATTATAAAAACATTACCATTATGGCATACGTTATTAAAGACACATGTATTGCTTGTGGAACTTGCATTGGCGAGTGCCCTCAAGAGGCTATCTCTGAGGGTGATATCTACAAAATAGACCCTGATAAGTGCGTTGATTGCGGCACATGTGCCGCCGCTTGTCCTACAGAGTCTATAGTAGAGGGTTAATCCACATAGCGGTCTCAAGGAGACTGCATACAAGCAAAAAAAGGCTTCCGCAATTATTGTGGAAGCCTTTCATTTAAATCCTGATTCTTACTCTTCTGCCTTTAGCTCTTCTGCTACGGCCTCTGCTTCAGCCTCTGCACTTTCCGCCGGTTCTACAGCCGGCATAGCCTGACGCATGTAAGACAACACTTCAGACATTGCCTCTTCAAACTTATCAAAATCCTCTTTGTATAAGAAAATCTTGTGTTTTTCAAAGATGAACTGTCCGTCTTCTGTTACGGATTTACGCTTACTCTCTGTAACAGAAAGGAACAAATCGCCACGACGGTCTTTCTTTACATCTAAGTAATAAACTCTCTTGCCGGCTTTCACGGCTTTGGAAAATACAATCTCCTTGTCTTCCCTGTCTTCTCTCTGAACCCTACTTGGCTCTTCCTTTGGAGTTCTGTTAAACAAATTAATCATCTATCAGTTTATTAAAAAATCGTTACAAAAATCAAAAAAAAAATTGACAATTCAAAATAAAAAGCCAATTATTTTACATCATGGTATAAAAAAACAATGTTTAATGATAATAGATACAAAAAAAAACATAACTTTGCAGCAACAAAAATCATAACGATGATTAACAGAGCCTTAATTAGAACTAAAATTGTGCAGTTGATGTACGCATGGCAGAGTAATCCGCAAATTGACGCCACGATTGCAAAAAAACAATTACAAACAAGCCTTAACAAAACATACGAGGTCTATTTTTGGTTACTATTACTGACTATAGATATTACTGAGTATGCGACAAACCGCATAGAGATAGGTTTAAACAAATTAAGACCCACTGCAGAGGAACAGAATCCTAACAAGCGTTTCATAAATAACAAGTTTTACAAACAACTGTCCGTCAATAAGGAATTGGCGGATTATGTACATGCTACCGGTTTACGCTGGGATAGGGATTCTGATTTTATAAAATCCATGTATGAGGCTGTCATTGCAAGTGATGAGTACAAAGAGTACATGGCGGCAGAGCATAATACCTATGACGATGACAAGATGGTATGGCGCAAGATTTACAAAAAGGTGTTGGCGGAAAGTGACTTGCTTTATGATCAGCTGGAGGAAATGGACATATATTGGAACGATGATATTGAGATTGTTTTAAGTTTCATAGACAAGACTATTAAGCATTTCTCTCAAGACAATAACGAGAATCAGGAACTGCTGCCTATGTTCCACGATGATACAGACCGTGAATATGCGTATGCACTTCTTGATTATGCTGTCATGGGTAAAGACGAATATACCAAAATGATTGCGGAAAATGCAAAAAATTGGGACGAAGACCGTATGGCGGCTATGGACGTTTGCACTATGATAGTTGCAATAGCGGAGTTGATTAACTTCCCCCTTATACCTGTAAATGTGACCATTAACGAGTATATGGAAATTTCAAAACTGTATAGCACCAGCAAGAGTTACGAATTTTTAAACGGAATTTTAGACACCATAGCCTCAAAACTAAAAAAAGAGGGGAAACTTGTAAAAGTTGCGATAGTGAAAAAACAGATTAACAAATAAAAATAACTAATATGTATAACATGGTTTTATTACAAGCCGCAACAAGCGGTAGCAGTACTTACAGCACACTTATTATGTTAGTGCTGATTTTTGTGGTGTTCTATTTCTTTATGATACGTCCGCAAATGAAGAAGCAGAAAGAAATTAAGAAATTCCGTGACAGCATTGCCGTTGGCGACAAGGTTATCACCGCAGGCGGCATCTACGGAAAAGTCAAGGAGGTTAAAGACACCACCATAGTTCTTGAAATATGCGAAGGGGTTAAGATAACAGTTGACAAAGGTTCTGTATATGCATCTGCGATGGATACAGCCACTGCTGCTGAAGATAAAAATCGCAAAATTTCTTGAAAAAGCAAATAAGTGTGAATAATACTCCAAAAGACATATTTAACACATATTTAGAAAAATTCAAGGCGTTCATCTTTTCCTGGAACATCCTTGTATATCTGTTTTTTGTAGTTATATCCACTATCTTTTGGTTCACCATTTCTTTAAACAAGACTTACGAATACACAGTCCCGATGAAAATACGTTATATAAACGTACCATCGGAAATCGAATTTTCAGCCGACCTAATCACAGAAATTGATGTCAAAGTTAAGGAAAAAGGGGTGACAATATTGAAAATGCTCAATAAAAACGACTCTTTATCCTTTGACTTTGACGAGCATCCTGAAATAATAAACGCAAAAAAATCCGTATATTCGGCATCTGGCCTTTTTGACAACCAGATAAAGGAACGCTATTCAAGCTCCACTACAATAGTTGACTACTATCCAACCGAAATAACTATTGAAAAAGGTGTGCTAAAATCAAAGAAAGTGCCTGTGGTGTTGGTTAAGGACATAACTTGCGACGGTCAATTCTGTTTGAGCGATTCTTGCAAAGTATCACCATCTTCAATTAAAATTTACGCATCACAAGAGAGACTTGACACCTTACACTGCGTTTACACTAAAAAACTTACCGCTCACGACTTAAATGACACACTTGTAAGCGAAGTTGGAATTATTTTCCCCGATAGGTTCAAATCAGATACAAAATCGGTAAAAGTCACCATTCCTATAGAGATATACATTGAGGGGACCACCACGGTACCTGTAGAAGTCATAAATGTACCGCCGCATTACTCTGTAAAAACAATACCTAACGAAGTTGCTGTAAAATACACCATAGGGAAAAGCAAATATAGCAAAATCAGTCCAAGCGGCTTCTCCATAAACATTGACTACAACGACATAATCAGCAGCAATTCCAAAACCCAATATATAAATATAGTCAAGACACCTACTGGTGTTACAAACTGCAAACTAACCCCGGAGTCTGTGGAATATATTATATATTAAAGGGTCAAGGATCAAGGGTCAGGGGACTGTTTATAGGAACGAGGGCAGAACCAAGTTTACTTGGGTTATGTCGAGTGACGACGAAACATGGTTACGGTGAAGCCGGAACAAAAGGTATCCCCACGTCACAAAGATTAAAACATTATGATATTAGGTATAACAGGTGGTATAGGTAGCGGTAAAAGTTATGTATGCAGACTCCTTGAGATTGCAGGCATTCCTGTCTTTTACTGTGATGCCGAGGCTAAACGCCTGATGGTTAAAGACGTGCACATCAAGAGTGCCATAATAGATTTGTTTGGTAAAGAGGCGTATATTGAGGTTGTAAATTTAGATGATACCAAAGATAAGAAAAACAAGACAGAATCGACAGCCACGGCACGTTTTACCTTAGATAAGGAACTTATTGCAAAAAAGATTTTTTCAGACAGCTCACTGCGTGATAAACTTGATGCTATAGTACACCCTGCTGTCATAAAATCATTTAAGGAATGGAAAGATGTACAGGACAATGATTTTCTTGCTGTAGAGAGTGCCCTTATTTATGAGACTGGTTTTGACTGCAATGTGGATAAAATTGTGCTTGTAGTGGCTTCTGAAGAGGAACGCATAGAGCGTATAAAGAAAAGAGGCGGACTGTCTGATGCTGAAACCCAAAGCAGAATGAGTAGTCAGATATCAGATTCTGAGAAACTTAGAAAAGCGGACTTTATTATAAAAAATGAAAAAAGAGATGACTTGAATCCACAAATCTTCACTCTCCTTAAAAATATTGGGTACTAACATTCATACATCATACATTCCTCCTGCCCCTATAATTTATATTTGTACCTGCAATCAAACTTACCCTTTGTAAGTGCCGTCAGTTTTTTTGATATCATCTGACGGCGTATAAGCGATATGCGGTCTGTATATACATGCCCTTCCAGATGGTCATACTCATGCTGCATTGCTCTGGCAGGAAAATCAGAGAAAGTGTCTGTATGCTCCACCCAATTCTCGTCAAAATAATGGATTTTAATGGAAACGGAACGCCTTACGCTCTCTGAAAGCCCTGGCAGACTAAGGCAACCCTCATCGGCAGACTTCTCATCAT
>JAZLHT010000141.1:0-4351 GCA_045616965.1 Candidatus Enterocola sp. | reverse complement strand
AGGAACATCTGCAGGGGGACAGAGGGCAAAGGCTGTAATAGCATATAACAGTAAGACTGGAGAGATAAGAAGTGGTCAGACAGATGCCCCAGAGGGATTTGAACACTACTTAATTAAACTTGATGGTGTAAACGGCTCAACGGGGTTAAGGGAAACAAACAATTACGGCAGAGTGGAGTACTCTTTCTATAAACTGGCTAAGGAGTGTGGAATTGACATATCTGATTGCTATATGCTTGAGGAAAACGGACGTGCACACTTTATGACAAAACGTTTTGACAGAGTGAATGGTAAAAAAGTACACATGCAAACGCTTTGTGGCATAGCCCATTATGACTACAGAAGAAGTGGCACCTACAGCTATGAACAAGCGTTCCAGATAATGAGAGGCTTGCATTTGACATATTCAGAGATGAGTGAGATGTTCAAACGTCTTGTACTGAATATTGTTATTAGAAACCAGGATGACCACACTAAGAACATATCATTCTTGATGAGTGAAAAAGGGGAGTGGAGACTATCTCCTGCCTACGATGTTGGATTTGCATACAATCCGAACGGTTTATGGACAAGCAGACATCAAATGTCTGTCAATAATAAGTTTTCAGATATAACAAGAAATGATTTATTGAAACTTGCGGAAGAGATAAATATTAATGGTGCATCAGAAATAATTGATTCAATTTGTAGTGTAGCAAAACAATGGCCGGACTTTGCCAAGCAATGTGGTGTTCCAGCCAGTAAGAGCGATGCTATTTATAAATATTTTGAATGGTTGTAAATTATGGTTTAGGTTTCAGCGTAAGTTTATATGGGGTGTATATCTGATTCTTTGTAAGCGGAGGCACCCCTATTTTTACGTCATTAACCTTAATAGAGCCTGTCTGCTTAAAGTTTATATGGTTGCCTTTACGCTCCTGAATGTGAATGTTTGTAAGCACATTCTTCTCCTGAACCACCATTCTGTTATTGCTTTCTGTGTATAGAATGTTCCTCTTAATATCTATATGGGCTTTCTTAACCCGATATTTAGAGAGAGCATCACTATTGATTATCAGAGTGTTAAGCATTGCAAGCTGCTCCTTTGTAAGTTTGTAGCCAAACGGAATGTTTAAATCAACAACCAAAGATTGAGATAACTTATAAACCCTGTAAGAGTAGGGGTTCAGTATGTAATTAAGCACCAACTCTCCTTTGGCAATACCTAATATATTGTGACTCTCTGTATAAGTCAGCACTAAAACAGAATCAACTTCCTGTGTATCCCATCTGCCCGGAGTATCAGACATTCTGTTAAACAAGTACTTAACGCCGCTTCCCCATAAGAATTTGTGAACCCAACGGCTTGAGTCTGCATAGTGAATAAGCTTTGCATTCTGCTTTTTCTTAAGGGTGGAGTCCAATTTCTCATAATTAGACTGAATATGGTCATCGCGGTATCGGTTAATCCAATTCAGTCTTAACTGAATCAAATCCTTGCCTTTATCGCCGGCACCAGGAACCTCAACTATATCGGCACCTACATCTTCTACAGCCATAGCAGCCTCCTCATTATACACGCCGTAGTCTGACACTACATTATACATAATGTTATCATCGGGGAAATCCTTGTCCATCTGAGCCTTCACTTCCTTTAATATAGCCTTCATCTGCTTGCGGTGGCTCATTTTCTTGTTCTTGGCATTGACAGAGGTCTCTGCCAGCAGAATAGGCTGCTCCACAAGCGTTATATTTATGGTATCTTTAGGTTGCTTCTTAAACTTTAATTCCATAGTCCTGTACCCGATAAAAGATACCACGATGCTTTGACCCTCATTAAAATCAGGAATGTCAAATACACCGTCAAAATCAGAGATTGTCCCATTTTGCGGGTTCTCCTTTACATAAATACTGGTGTATGGAACCGGATTAGTCCCATCAGACACCTTACCAGTCAGCGTAAATGCTGACGCTACTGTTGCAAACTGCACCACAGTCATCAGTGCAAAAAGTTCAAACTTTTTCATAACTTTCAATTTAGTGTTGTTAACTTAACAGTCCATTGTCCACTAATTCTAAGCAACATTTGTGCCAAAAAAAATTGGAGTATGACATTCTGTCATTAAATCCACATTTAACCGAAAAAATTAAACAATTAACCGAATTTTAAACATAAAAATTTGTAAATTTGCAGCATTAAATGTGATGTAGATAATTTTGGCATGTTATTTAACTCCATAGAATTTGCGATATTTTTAACAGTGGTATTTCTGCTGTATTGGTTTTTATTCAGCAGGAGTGCCAAGTGGCAGAATGTATGTCTGCTGGCAGCATCGTATGTGTTCTACGGAATGTGGGATTGGAGGTTCTTGGGGTTGCTGTTCTTTACATCGCTGACTACTTGGTGCAGTGGATTGCTGATTGACAAGTATAGATTGCAATATACTGAAAATCAGCAAAATAACCCTGATGGGGGGGTAAAAACAGAGTAAAATTCATTTGTGGTCTCAACATTGTCCTGAACCTATTGATTCTCTGTTTTTTTAAGTATTTCAACTTCTTTATAGATAGTTTCATTGGCTTTTTTGAACTATTTAATATTCATCTTCAAGCATCAACGCTTAAAATCATATTACCAGTAGGAATAAGTTTCTATACATTTCAGGCATTGAGTTACACCATAGATGTGTATCGTGGCAAGATAGAGGCTACAAAGGATGCGTTGTCTTTCTTTACATTTGTAGGTTTCTTTCCTCAGGTGTTGGCAGGACCCATCAGCCGTTCAGTTGACACACTGCCGCAATATTATGAGAAGCGTACATTTGACTACAATCAGGCTACTGACGGAATGCGACAGATATTGTGGGGATTATTCAAAAAGGTTGTGGTGGCAGACAACTGTGCCATCTATGTTAATCAGGTATTTGCTGACTATCAGCATCAATCGGGTAGCACATTGCTACTTGGTGCCATATTCTACACTATACAGATATACGGAGACTTTTCCGGTTACTCCGATATGGCGATAGGTGTTGCTAAACTACTTGGTATTAGACTGAGGCAGAACTTTAATGTTCCTTACTTCAGCCGTGATGTGGCGGAGTTTTGGAGAAGATGGCACATATCACTCAACACTTGGTTTGTGCAATACCTTTACATACCGCTTGGAGGGAGCAAGCCGTATGTATCGCCTGATTCAAAACATCCTGAACTAACGAAGAAGGCTAAGGTTATAAGAAATACATTTGCCATATTCCTTACAAGCGGCCTTTGGCATGGGGCAAACTGGACATTTGTGTTCTGGGGATTCTATCATGCGTTGCTGTTTGTGCCGTTGATATTGCTTGGTAAGAACAAACGATTTACAGACACCGTGGCAGAAGGCAGGAAGTTACCAAACATAAGGGAGATAGGGCAGATGCTGCTGACATTTATGCTGATATGCCTAGGGTGGATATTCTTCCGTTCAGATAGCATTGGGCAGGCATTTGAGTATATTGGTGGAATTTGTGATTTGAGTTTGTTTAGTGTGCCATGGCTAAAAAATCGCATGTTCTACATACCAATAACAATATGTATTGCATTTATGCTGATATTAGAATGGATTAACAAAATATCATTTGGCGGAATTCATTTACTAGTACATAACAAGGCACTTAGGATTTTAATTTATCTTGCTACATTTTTAACAATTGTTTATTATGGCAAATATGTGTCAGAATACATCTATTTTCAATTTTAATTATATAAAAGTGCACAAATTCTTACTCAAGATACTATTGTATATAACCACTGGACTTTTTGTATGTTTAATAATTTTTGTAGTATACTCAAAACATATTGAACAACGACAAAATACAGAATGTCATACTTATATATGGGGGGATTCCCAAACATATCAGGGAATAGATATTTCTCGTTTATGTGTGTTAAAAAACGAGCCGATATTATCTTCTGCAGAACATGGTGCCGGAGTGTATGATTTTGCCGTTTTTGCTAATATGGTTCCAGATAGTTCTATTTGTATTGTTGGATTTTCTGAAGCCTGTCTATATAGAAAAATATCATCTGATAATAATAGGTCTGGTATGAATATGTATGCTTTAGAATCATTGTTTAAATCAGGTTATTACATTAAAGACGTATATCAAATTTGTTTAGATAATCATTTTTTGCCAAAACAAATATTTTCTACAAGATGTGGATTATATGAATATTCTGATACAATCTCTTTGCCTGAATCAGTAGAAGGTTGGTGTAAGATGTTTGCCACAGAGAAAGAATATCATTTACACAAAAAGTCTGCATATTTGAGGTCATTAAAAACATTGTCTAACAAAGGATGTGGAATAATAATGGTATCATTCCCTCT
>JAZLHT010000140.1:0-3808 GCA_045616965.1 Candidatus Enterocola sp. | reverse complement strand
GGCACTAGCACTTGGGTACATCCACGTCTGATTGCTAGTAAGATATCTAACTTTATTATAAGCATAAAAACTATCTTTTTCGGTCGTTTGAAAATACCCTTCTTTACCTACCCATATCATGCCTTGAGATGCTGCACCACCAGCTGGCAGAGCGGCAAAGCCGTATGTATCATAACTTTCGCCATTTATCCAACCTGATATTGTCTTCACCTTTGCTCCTGCATTAGACATACCGTCATTACCGTCTATGTAGTTTGTAAGCTCACTCCAATCAGCACACGACGGTACGTGCCATCCGTTAGGGCAGATACCCTGACGACTTTCTGTAAGTGATGCTGGAGGATTATATCCATCTTCAATACCTATCGCCGCCGCCCAATTATACAGGTAACCAAATTTGGCAACATGTGCATCTGTAAGGTTGTCAGCGTACGTTGATTGCGCCACCCAGTTTGACTTGTCAGACGCATCAGTGTAATGTGGGGTTGCACCAGTCATTCCCGATGGAATAGTTCCTTCTTTCTCCGAATCGGTGTCATAAACATTACAACGGAGATTTTCCGCCATCCAATAATCACCATTTATCTTGCACACGTCATACCAATTGCCCTGCACATCTTGCACAAGAACAATTGAACGTTCTATTTTTGCAACATCGTTTGCGTTTATAGCAATCTCGCTTGGGTTAGTCTCTGTGTATAGTTTGCCTGCCACACCAGCCTTTGTAACTGTGGTTTGAACCCTTAGCTCTCCTGGTGCAAATGTAAACGGAGGAACTACAAAATTAAGTTGCACACCATCAGAGGACAATTCTATGCCATCTGATTTATTTGAACAATCCATCACAATCTCGTTAGCTGTACCGCCTGATACCTCCCATGTTCCTGCTGTAAGAGTGAAGTTTCCTGCAAGCTTATACACATCAGATTTTAGTGACACTTTGGTTAACTTCTCATCAGACGAACCCTTTATTGTAATGCGAAGTACGCCAAACGGATTGTCAAGTGTTAGTCCATCATTTATTGTACCTGTACCTATTGACGGATATGCGTTCTCTGCAAGTCCGTTCTCTACGTATGTCTGTGCAGATGGCATATTGATTGTGAATGCACCGCTGTTGTATGCCCAATTACCGCCTGCCCAGCCGTACAGTTGGGTGTCATCTTTTATACCTGAATCAATGTTTCCTTGGAATGTGCCTGATGCACTTCCCTCACCACTGATAATATCCAATGCTGCGGCTTCAAAACTGCCTGTAGTAGGCACTATGCTTAGTTTATCTCCAACAGACCAAGTGAGTGCTCCGTCAGATACACTGGTTTTCTCTGTAGCCTGACCTGCAGATATTGTAACCGGACGCATTATGCCTGTAGGCTGTACCTCCTTCTCAGGCTCTTTAACTTCTGCATTCTTCTTGCATGATACGGCTCCTGCCATTACCAACAGCATGGTAGCCAAATATGTAAATTTCTTCATTTTCTTACTTTTTTTGGTTGTTAATTACTCCAGCCTGAAATACCTGTCAGTGTACCGCCTACGGTTGGTGTTACACCAGACCCAGCCATTACGGGCATCTCTGCCTCCATTCTCACTTGCTCCAACTTGGGAGCCTTGTAGTTTTGTTTTTTCATAGTTGAAAATTTTGATTTTAAAAGTTAATAAATATTTTGGTTAATCTCGTTTTTTATTTTTTCGTCATCCTAACTTTTTTCGTCATCCTGAGTGGAACGAAGGATCTCAGAATGATTATGAGATTTTTCGTTCCGTTTCACTCCACTCAAAATGACAAATGTATGCGATTTGGTTACTCCGCTAAAATTGCACGCACTAAATAGCCCTCAGTACAATCGTAACCACTTATTTCATGATTCCATTCGTTGAAGTACATACGTTCTGCACCGTCAACTTCATAAGAAATAGAACTCCAATAGTAGCCTACTTCGTCATATACGACTTCACCAGCGTAAAAGCCTGCAATGGGGAAAAAGACGGAGTTTCCACTGTAATTTCCCGTACCAGTAAACACATTGCCAGCCTTGCCCGTACCCTTATAATCAGACGTCCACTCCACATTGCACTTATCATAAAGATCTGTAAGGTCATTATCTGTAGGCATCTGCCAGTTCTTACCCCACAGATTCTTGGCTGTGTCATGGTCTCCACCTTGGATATTTCCCTCTCCTTCGTAATATCTTCCCTCTGGGTCACGATCTATTGCCATACCCCAATAGTAGTAGCCACCGTACTCTCCTACAGATGTGGCACCTACGTTGTACACAGCCCATTTAGGACCGCCTTCCCAAAGTTGTACCCACATAACTTTACCATCGGTAATACCAGCACTGGAACTAACTTCTGCATAACCAGTGGTTGGAATCTTAAACTCAACACCTGCCGCTTCGTATGTCTTGCCTTTGCCTTGTTCCATAGCCTTGTCTGTGCCAGTATAATCTATGGTGGCTACCTTGCCATCTGCATCTTCCATCTCCACAGTGAAGCCTTCTAACAATGTTTCCGTTGGCAAACAGAAATAAAAGTAGGTGAACGAATTTGAGTTAAGCTCAACACCATTTCCCAAATCTATTGTCATAGTATTATCTCCACCCCCATCTTTTAAATATTCAATACCGTCTAATGTACGGTTATAAGTATAAAGTCCCCAAAGTTTTTTATAAGTTTGATTGTCCTTTAAAATCATAGATTTAACTACTATGTTGTCACTACCGCTTTTTAGCTTAACACCCAAACGCAACATACCTGTAACATTTATAAAGTTCAATTCCTTTGTTTCTGAATAGGAGAATAACGGCACTGTATTGGGAGCGAAACCGTTTTCTACATATTTTTGAGTGCCAGGCAAACTATAAATAAATTTTTCGAGTAAAAGGGATGCAGGATACGCAGCAAGATATAATTCACCTTTTTCACACTCTCCTGTAAACGTGCCGTATGGAGTACCGGCTCCATCAGTCAGGGTAAACTCATTTGCCTCGCCCCGGAAAGTTTGTTCTGTGGCGATTTTTATCTTATCTCCCTCTGACCACACTGTAATCTTATGGGTCTCACCATCCAATTCCGTACGCAATCCAGGTCCTGCGTTGATAGAGGCACTAAATGTCATTGGAACTTTCACAGACTGGCTTTCTGGTTCTGAAGCAACGCTTGTCTCTTTTTTACAACCCGTAAACGCAACCAACACTGTGGTTAGCGCTATCACTAAAAGTACATATTTTTTCATTTTCTTTTTAATTAAAATTGTTAAACACTTTATTACTGCCGTAAATCAGTAATCCCACATGAAACTTGGAGCCTTTACAGTTCCTCCTGTTGATGTTTGCATTACGGGCATCTCTGCCTCCATTTTTACTTGCTCCATCTTGGGAGCCTTGTAGTTTTGATTTTTCATAGTTGAAAATTTTGATTTTTAATTAGTTAATGATATGTTAGTTAATCTCATTTCTCTTGTAAAGATTCTTCGCTACGCCTTCGGCTTCGCTCAGAATGACGGGAGGGGAGTTCTTCGTCATCCTAACTTTTTTCGTCATCCTAACTTTTTTCGTCATCCTGAGTGAAACGAAGCATCTCAGAATGATTACTAGATTCTTCGCTACGCCTTCGGCTTCGCTCAGAATGACGGATGGGGCTGCTCTCCTTGTCAACTGTCCATTGTCCACTGTCAACTGTCCACTCTACTTGTCCCCTTGACCCTCACTTACGGCTACACCGTAAGTTCTTGATAATAAGCAAATTACCCCCCCGTCTACACGGGGAGGGTAATTTCTACCTACAGTTATATGTGAGCCGTTTC
>JAZLHT010000139.1:0-4714 GCA_045616965.1 Candidatus Enterocola sp. | reverse complement strand
GTTACGCTTGAAGCTGTTGCTACTAGGGAAACGCAGGCATTGTCATACCAATGGTGGAGAAATTCAAAGCCGATTGAAGTTACAGATTCAGAGGTGACGACTCGTGTTTATACTAACACTAAATTTGTAGTTACTGCAACTGGCAGATGTAACTCCATAACCAAGGATGTTACCATAAGGGCTATTTGGCCTACACTTATATCGCCGTACGATGGTAATGGTAAAAATGATGATTTTGCAAGAGGTTGCAGAATAACTGTATTCAATAGATTCAATGAAAAAGTATTTGAGGGTTCTGACGGATGGGATGGTACTATTAACGGAAATATGGCAAAGAACGGTGTTCTTGCAGAACCGGGTGTGTACTATTATAATTTAAGTACACCGGACGGAGATTCTCATCGTGGTACTATGGAAGTAGTGAAATTCTAACGGACGACGACTAAAAACTGAAATACTTATGAAAACTATTTTGTTAAATTTTAAAAGAGCTATGTTTTTGGCAGTGATGTCAATTAGTTCATTGTTTATGTTCGGTGAGAACTGTAATTTTTGGGATACAAATGGCACAATGTTGACATTTGAAGTAAATGGTAGTAATCAGTCATACGAATTAGACAAGAACGTCAGTGATGATTTCAATTTCAATATAGTTGATTCTCTTAAATTAGTGTCCTTTATGAGTAGAACTTGGAAAAATGGCGGTGGTAATATCTGCGGCACTTATTTATACTATAGAATCTATAAAGAAGGAACCACACCTCCGGCATTTAAACAAGCAGGAGCCAGATCCGGTTATTTAGAGGAGAAAATAGAAGATGGAAATACTAAACAAATTTGGAGAAGTAGAGCGGATGAAGGGGAGGTGTATCATCCAATGTCTCCGATAAGTATTCTTAAAGGACTGGAGTTTGGCAATTATGTATTTGAGTGCTATTTGTCTGCTTCAGGTGACCAAAACGGTAATGCTGGTTGTTATGATAATGTTTGTTATTATAGCAATAATAATAACAATTATAAATTTAAATTTACCGTAGGACTTAATACATACGTATCTAAGTTCAACAAGGATGATGTTAAATGTTTGTCATTGTATGCTCCAACTATTGGCTCTCAATATAAATTTGACAAATCCACAGACGGACAAAACTGGCAAACCATTGCCACTCAGAGTGGTAATAAATTAGATCTTATAGGCAATGATATTCCTACAGAAACAACAATATATAGAGTTACTTGTAATGGAAAATCTTCAACCACCAAAATAGAGGTGGTGTCTTATTGTGAAGATGGTACACAACATCAAAATATTCTTAAATATGATTTTGGAACATTATCAAGTAAGACTGCGAGAAAAGGAAAAGAGAGTGATTTTACAATGAAAAATCACGATTTCCGTGATTATCCTGAACTTATAGATGATGGTGATTATGCTATTGTTGCAACTCCGTACAAGTGTGGTTGTGGCAAAGGATTATCACAAGGCTGTGATCATTGTCACACTGTTGAAAACTGCGATCAAGACTGTGGAATTGGTCATCAGTATCCATGTAATGAAATTTTTGGAGAAGGCGGTAAGCATTGGTTTCGAAACTTGTTTGACATTACGTATGGAGAGAAGGGTGCAAATGGATCATTTGGCGGTATGCTGTTTATAAATTTTGCGGCAGCAACAGGAACTGCGTTTGAACAAGATATCCCTGAAGATAAGGTAAAATTATTTCAAGAGGGTTCAACGCTTACTTTCTCTGCATATTTTGCTAATGCAACAAGAGGTGGAACTTCAAGTAATCCTATAAACATGAAACTTAAGATTACCAAAAGTGATGATGGTAATAATTGGAGTACTATAACAGATCAAACAGTGGATGTAAAATATGAGCAGAATTGGTTGTACGGTTCCACTAAGTTCACCTTTGAAGCAGGCTCAAACCCATCTAACAGTAAATACAAAATTATAATAGAGAATAATGGTGTTTCCGGCGTTGGAAACGATGTTCTTATAGATGGTATCTCTCTTGATTTGTGTACCTTGCCTGCAAGTTTGGAGTTTTATGATAAAACTACCGGGAAATCATATCAGTCATTCACATACGAGAAATTGGCAGATAACGAGTTGATCCGTCTTCAAAAGAAGGAGTTTGGTGTGGGAGACCCTAAAGTGTATCTGTTTAGTGTAAACCCAAGTATTGAAGAAGGTGCAGGCAGATATAATTTAGTTGGAGAAATGCCATTAAGTTCAAATTACTATACTTTAGAAGCATCTGCACGTACTCTTATAGGTAAGGTATTTACAGATAAGAGCCAAATATCATTGCCATATAACGGGCAAATTCAGGCTGTTGTTATTAAATCAGATAAAGTGGAGGAAGTCCTTGAAAAAATTAAGAATGGTGGATATAAGAAGGAAGGAGAAACTGCTGTATATAAATTCTCTGAAAATCTGCTGACATACAACATAGAATGTAAGGACGTTACAGCTGCCACATTGTCTTCCACTAAACAAATATGCGAGAGTAGTGGAAAATTGGAAAATGACTTGCCAAATTTAAATGTAACATTTGGTAACAGTTCAGAATATGTGAAATTATTTTTGACTGCAACAAATGGCACAGCCTCTGTAAATTACGAAAAAGCATTGACTGCGGCTGACATTGCAGCAGGTAAGACCTCAATAGCATTAAAGGATGTACCGGATATTGATAATGTACGTATTGCAGGTAATATAAACTTTGTTGTAACAAAAAAGGAGTATTTCAGTGGATTTGATACAAAGGAGATATGTGTGAATTCTGCAGATGCA
Source organism: Candidatus Enterocola sp. (assembly GCA_045616965.1). Taxonomy (GTDB): domain Bacteria; phylum Bacteroidota; class Bacteroidia; order Bacteroidales; family Paludibacteraceae; genus Enterocola. Next base: position 1,911 of record JAZLHT010000139.1, on the reverse strand, counting down.
ATTTCACTTACTGTAGTTAATAAGCCGTCTTATGATACAGACCAGTGGAAGACAACGGTTGAGAAATGTGACGGCTCTACCCAAAATATTTCTGTTACTGCACAGAATGCCACCTACACTTGGCAAGTTCTTAAAAAAGGCTCTTCTGAGTGGGAAGATGCAGAAGGTACAAATGATCAGGCAAAATACGTAATTCCTAAAACGGGTCCTGAAACAGGTTGGAAATACAGAGTTATACTATCTAACCAATATTGCACTAATGTTACATCAAATGAGACTACACTTACCGTTAATATATGTGATAAGGTTCTGCTTTCTATAAATGCAGATAAGACGGAACTTTGCAAGGGTGAGGATGTTAAATTTACAGTTACTATTCAGAACAACGGAACCGTAGATGTAAATGATTTGGAAATTACAGAAGACATATCATCTATGACCGGATTACAATTTGTAAAAGCGGAGACATCTGCCGGTGCATTCACATCTAATAAATGGACTGTATCACTTGCGGTAGGTGCTCAGGCTACGCTTGAACTTATATACAAATCTGTCAGTGATGATACAGTTGACAATATAGAGAAAGTTTATGTAAGCAAATTAGGCTCTACCAATTGGACATCGTACGATGCTCAGACAGATGTAACTATGAAGTCAGAATGGGGTGTCAAGTCCAAGGGTGTAAGTGCCACACCTATATGCACACCATACAACAAGTGTGCAACAAATGGAACAAAACAATTGTCTGATTTGGTTTCATCAGATAAGACCGCACTTCAATGGTTTGAGAATCCTGAACTTACAATTGTTGTTGATCCAGCCACATTTGATATGAATGTTCCTGTAAAAAATAAAAAATATTATGTAGTCAATACAGAGGATGGCAAATGTGTAAGTGATAAGGCTGAGGCTACTGTAACCGTTAAGGATTATGCTACGGAGGCAGACATTACCGCTGTTGGTCAAGCGGTATGTAAGGGTAGTGAAGTTTCATTGATCGCTTCTACTACAACTGTAGCTCCTAATCCTATATTCAGATGGTACAGTGACGCTGCTCTTACAGATAAATTGTTTGAGGGTAATCCGTATAAAGTTACTCCAACTGAAGAGGGGTCTTATTATATCTCTGTAGAAAACCAAGATTACTGTGAGAACTTGCCTCAAACAGGTGCAGAAGTAAAAATAACAATCATACAACCTGTGACTCTCGCAAATCTCACTCCAAAAGAGGAACTCATTGGGTTGGGCGCTTCTACCACAAAAACACTTACTGTTGAGCCAGCCGAGGCTGATATTGTATCAAAGACTTGGACTGTTAACGGTGATTCTTTTGACGGATTGTTCCCTCGCAAGCCTTATACAGACCAACAGTATAAAGTTATGATTGTAGATAAATGCGGTAATAATATTGTTGTTGAAGCTAAAACAGAGGTTGAGTGGCCTACAATCTTTACCCCTTATAATGTTGATGGTTCCAACGATGATTTTGTAAAGGGTCTTGATCGTCCTATTTCAATACAAGTTTATGACCGTACAGGAAACATGGTGTATGAAGGCTCTGATGGTTGGGCTGGAGAGAGTAAGAATGGAACACTGGTGATGCCGGGTGTGTATTACTACGTTGCCACATTGCCTGATGGTTCAACACGTAAAGCAACAGTTGAAGTTTACAAATAGAATATAAATTTTATCAAATTCACTTATGAAAAAAATTTATTGGTTTATAGGTTTTCTAACATTAGGATTGGTGAGTGTGCATGCCCAAAATGTCTTCTCACTGAATGAGCAGTTGTTCTCGCGTATAGCCATAAACCCTGCTGGTATTGGTAATAGTGCCAATGTGAATATATTTTCAATAAGCAGGTTCCAGTATGCTGGTATGCAGGGGGCTCCGTTTACTACAATGCTCAA
>JAZLHT010000138.1:0-2976 GCA_045616965.1 Candidatus Enterocola sp. | reverse complement strand
GGATTCGAACCCCCGGTACGGAAACCCGTACGTCAGTTTAGCAAACTGGTGGTTTCAGCCACTCACCCATCCTTCCTTTTTTTTAGGTTTTGTGCTGAATTTTGCAAAACTTTTTTTAATTTTGCGGTTGCAAATTTAGTCATTTGATTTGACATATTAAAATTTAAATGAAAAAAAATGCAAAAAATAGTTCCAAGAGGTCAAAAGGTGCTTCTAAATCGCATTTAAAAGTATCATTGATTATATTTGCTGTGCTGGTGATGCTTGGCATTATAGGCATAGTGGCGTATAATCTGCTATGGAAACCAAATATTAATACAGAGGGTGGTAAGTATAAGTCATTCTATGTGTTACATGGTGATACATGGGACGATGTAAAGGCAAAACTTGATTCTATGGGGCTCATAAAGCATGATTTTGAGTTTACTAATGCCATCAGTGTATTTGCAAAGGGAGAGGTGCCCCAATGTGGTTTTTATTCGTTGGAGCCAAATATATCTAACCGTTCATTTATAAACAGATTATCTTACGGACTGTCTAACAAGGTGCTTGTAGAGGTAAAGATGACCCGATACACCCGATGGGTGGCACGTAATCTGAGCCGTCAGGTGGCGGCGGACTCTGCATCGCTATACCACGCATTTATGGCAGATTCCACACTGCATAAGTTTGGGGTTACAAGAGAGTCATCGCTGGCTATGTTTGTTAGGTTTAAGAGAGATATTAGTTGGTGTATAGATGCCGATGAAATGGTGAATATAGTGTATGAGGAGTATAATAAATTTTGGAATGATGACCGTCGTGCCAAGTGTTATGAGATAGGTCTGACTCCTATACAAGTTACTATTCTGGCATCTATAGTTGAGGAGGAGACCAATGACTACGATGACCGCCGTATGGTAGCAGGTGTGTATATGAACCGTATTCGTAGGGGAATGCCTTTACAATCTTGTCCTACAGTGCGTTATGCATGGGGGGATTTCTCTATTAAAAGGGTGTTGAAGGCTCATTTGGAGATAGATTCACAGTTTAATACCTATAAGTATCCGGGATTGCCTCCCGGACCAATTCGCATACCGTCAGAAAGGGCTGTTGATGCTGTGCTTAATTATGTACACCATAATTACTATTACATGTGTGCCAAATCAGACTTTTCAGGTGTCCACGATTACGCCACCACATTTAAGGAACATTCAAATAACGCACGTAGGTATCAACGCCAACTAAATAAAAGAGGTATAAGAAAATGATGCTGAATAAAATCTATAAAATATCACTTGCAATAATCATTGCGTTTGTATCTATATCTCTATTAGAGGTGATAGTGTTGCGTTTTGTACCTGTACGTAGAACGCCTATTATGTATGTCCGTTATGTAGAGGCAAAGGTATTGGGCAAGGAATACCAAATAAAACAAAAATGGGTGCCACTTGAAAAGTCTTCCGTTATTTTCACAAATGTGTTGATTGAGAGAGAGGACAGCACTTTCTATAGACATTCTGGATTCAGCATAGATGATATTAAGAGAAGATATAAGGAAAACAAGCGTGTAGGATATTTTTCCGGTGGTGGCAGTACCATTTCCCAACAGACCGCTAAAAATGTTTTCTGCACATTCTCAAGAACATACACAAGAAAAGCATTTGAGGCGTATTTTACTGTGCTTATAGAGCTTATTTGGGGAAAAGACAGAATTTTAGAGGTGTATAAAAATATATTGGAGTTGGGTGACGGTGTATATGGTGTTGAGAGTGCGGCGGAATATTACTTTCACATAACGGCATCTGAACTTACAGAAAAACAGGCATTGGATTTGTCGTATTTAATGCGAGACCCATTATACTTGAAGTTACCCGTACATTAGATTCACAGTTTAATATATATAAAAAAAGGGGATAAAATAATGATAAAAAAGTGGATTGTAATAGTTATTGCGGCTACTATGGTTGTGTTTTTCGCCATTGATATAGTGGGAACAATACAACTTTCAAGACAGAGAATATTAATGGACCGATATGGAGTTCCTATCGGGGCGGGTACCTTGAATTATATGCGAGGAGAGCGTAAATATATATATGACAGAAACACAGGAGAGATTAAGATTGACTCAATAGATTGGATATACATTGAGGATTTTGACTCGCTGGCAATATTAGCAAAGAATAACAAGCGTGCCTATTTCAATGTAAACACATGTGAACTGCTCACTGACTTGTATGGTGACAGGGCTTGGGCGTTTCTATGTGGCAGAGGTGTGATGTCTAAAGGAGACAGTGTTATAATATATAAGAGAGACGGCTCTGTGGTACCGACACCACATATACACTACAAAAATGAAAATGAAATGGTTTATAAGGATGGAACCTTGACTGTTGCCGGCGATAACTCCCTATACGGTCTGATTGATACTGCCGCCCAATGGATACTTCCACCTGAATGCGCATACATTGTTACAGATACTGTACGCAAGGTGCATATAACCAAGAAAGATGGTCTTTTTAATATATACGATTACAATTTAACCCCGATTATAAGCGGAAAAGATACAGTTGAGGTTATTAAATTTTTGAAGGAACATTGTGCTGAATAAAATCTATAAAATATCACTTGCAATAATCATTGCTTTTGTATCATTTTCACTTCTTGAGGTGATAATACTGCGTTTTGTACCTGTACGTAGAACACCTGTTATGTATATCCGTTATGTTGAGGCAAAGATATTGGGCAAGGAATACCAAATAAAACAAAAATGGGTGCCGCTTGAAAAGTCTTCTGTTAATTTTACAAAAATGTTGATTGAGATAGCGGACAGTACTTTCTATAAACATCATGGATTTAACATAGATGAAATTAAGAAAAATTATAAGGAAAACAAGCGTGTAGGATATTTTGCCGGAGGTGGCAGTACCATTTCACAGCAGACTGCTAAAAATGTTTTCTGCACATTCTCAAGAACATACACAAGAAAAGCGTTTG
>JAZLHT010000137.1:0-15036 GCA_045616965.1 Candidatus Enterocola sp. | reverse complement strand
GTATATCCTGGAGCAACATCGGCTCAGGTAGAGGAACAACTTACAACACCACTTGAACGCTACCTGTTCTCATTTCAAGAGATTGACAAGACTAAAACATACTCTTACTCTGAAGACGGTATGGCGTATATCTATGTGGATTTATCAAAAGATGTACACGATAAAGACGAGGTTTGGTCTAAAATACGACATGGATTAAAGGATTTTAAGGTTCAGTTACCCGCAGGTGTGCTTACCATAGCGGTTATTGATGATTTTGGTAACACATCATCTCTGCTTATCACATTGGAATCGGCAGACAAATCGCCGCGTGAACTTGAGGATTACGCAAAATCACTGAGCGATAGGCTGAACTTGATAAAATCACTTGGAAGAATCAAAATAATAGGCTCTCAACATGAGCAAATCGGTGTTTATATCATACCCGAAAAATTAGCACAATACGGAATAGATTCCAAGGTACTGATGGCAAAACTGTTCTCTCAGGGATTCACCACCATATCGGGAACAACAGATTTCAACACTCAGTCCGCTCCAATTCATCTGCAAAAGGGATTTCTAAGCGAGGAAGAATTGGAAGAGCAGATTGTATATACTGACCCATCGGGGCATATAGTAAGGCTGAAAGATATAGCAGCAATAGAGCGCCACTACCCCACACCGTCAAGTTATGTTGTAAAAGACGGAAACAACACACTATTATTATCTTTAGAGGTTAGACCGGGAAATAATATTGTGGCATTCGGGCGTGAAGTGGATAAGGTTCTTAGTGAGTTCAGAGAGGTTCTGCCCCCATCTGTAAGCATAAACCGTATTACAGACCAACCTAAAGTTGTAGATGAGTCTGTAACAAGTTTCCTTACAGACCTGCTTACATCTATAGGCATTGTGATTCTTGTAATGCTTATGCTATTCCCGTTAAGGTCTGCACTTGTAGCCGGTTCAGGAATCCCAATATGTACCGCTATAAGCCTACTGCTAATGTATATATGCGGTATAGAACTTAATACAGTATCACTTGCGGCACTTATATTTGTACTTGGTATGATAGTAGATAACTCCATTGTAATTATAGACGGATACATTGACCGTCTGAGACGTGGATATTCACGCTGGAACTCTGCCGTAATAAGTGCCAGCGAACTATTTCCACCGCTACTGCTTGCCACCATTGCCATCATAGGAATGTTTTTCCCTATAACAAAAACCCTTACAGGCCCGATGGCAGACTTCATACAACTGTTCCCTTGGACAGTAATGTTCTCTCTTGGCACATCACTGCTATATGCCATATTAGTGGTACCGTTCCTTGAGTTTTTCTTTATAAAACGTCAAAAACATAACAAGAAATTAAATGTTGTGGAACGCACACAAAATATATTTTTCAACATTTTGCAAAACGGATATGACCAGTTGCTTAAATGGTGTTTCAAGCACCCGATTATAACATTATCTGTTGCAGGAGCAACCATTGCCGCAGGTGTACTTATATTCTTATCGCTAAATGTTCAGATGATGCCTAAGGCAGAGCGAAGTTGCTTTGCCATAGAGGTGCGTCTGCCATACGGAAGTTCAATAGAAGAGACAGCATCACTGTGTGACAGCATAGAGACCATAATCAAAGGCGACAAGCGTATAACCGCTGTAACAAAATTCATAGGCAGCGGTTCTCCAAGGTTTCATGCATGCTATGCCCCGTCTCTGCCTCGTACAAACTATGCACAATTCATAGTAAACACAAAATCAAATGAGGCTACAGAGAGTTTCTTAAAGGAATACACAGACTATATGTTTGACTACTTCCCAAATGCAAGTGTACGATTCAAGCAGATGGACTACCAGATGGCTGCCAATCCTATTGAGATTCACTTTATGGGAGATGACCTTACAGAGATTCAGAAATACTCTGACCAGTTAGAAAAATTTATGCGGGATTCTCTTTATGAAGACCTTGACTGGATTCATGCCACAACAGACGAGAGCCTACCTTGCGTTAAGGTTACACTTAAACAAGACGAAGCGGCACGTGTGGGAGTTACACCAGCCTCGCTTTCAATGCAACTTGCAAGTTTTGAGAATGGTCAACCACTTACCACATTGTGGGAAGGAGATTACAATATCCCTGTGGTACTTCATATTGTAAAAGGTGACGACAAGCATAATCTTACAGCATTAGAAAACATGCTTGTACCTACAGCCACAGGAACTTGGGTTCCTCTACGTCAGATTGCTGATGTTGAACCCGACTATCAGCGTGCCTCCATTCAGCATAGAAACGGCATGAGAGCGATAACAGTATCGGCAGACTTGGAATTTGGCAAAAGCCAACCTGTCCCGATGGGGAAAATAAAGAATTATCTGAACGACAATATAATTCCAAACCTGCCATCATCCATAAAAATAAAATGGGGCGGACTTACAGGCATAAACGAAGATCTAATTCCCGAAATTATGTTAGGCATTGGACTTGCCATTGTGGTAATATTTGCATTTCTACTCTACGATTTCGGGAATATAGGTCTTGCATTCTTATCTCTGTCTGCCACTCTGCTATGTTTTTTTGGGGCATTCTTAGGACTGAAGATGTTTGGACTGGATTTTGGTATAACATCTGTGCTTGGTGTTGTAAGTCTTATTGGAATTATAGTGCGTAACGGAATAATAATGTTTGAGTATGCAGAGGAATTAAGGAAAAAGGAGAAGAAAAGTGCCAAAGAGGCTGCATTCCTTGCCGGTACAAGACGTATGAGACCTATATTCCTTACGTCTGCAACCACCGCCTTAGGTGTGGTTCCTATGATTATGAGCCGCAGCACGCTTTGGATGCCTATGGGTGTGATTATATGTTTTGGAACAGTATTCTCATTGGTACTTATTGTAACGGTACTGCCTGTGGCGTACTGGAGAATATATAAATGATGTATGATGTATAATGTATGATGTATAAAGTCAAATATATAGTATTTTTAATATTCGGACTGATTTCAGCAGTGTCTTGGGGGCAGGGGTTGTCATTGGACTCTTGTCTGAGGCTTGCCGTAACCAACAATGCAGAGATAAAGAATGCAGAACTTGCCGTTAAAGAGGCTGAAAGCACAAAAAAAGCAGCCCTTAGTAAGTATTTCCCTACAGTGAGTGCGGCGGCTGGTGCGTTCCACTCAGATAAGTCGTATGTAGAATACGGAATATCGGATATAAAACATGATGGGCTGCGTGATGTTTTAAGCAATATCTACGATATAGCATTAAAGCCTTTTGGCATAGCAGACCATGTGGATTTCTTAGAAAAAGGCGTAGTGACAAATGTAACGGCAATACAGCCCATATATGCCGGAGGCAGGATTGTTACAGGGAACAAACTTGCAAAACTTGGCATTGAGGCATCCACTTATCAGAAACATATAGCGGAGCGGGAGTTGCTTCTCAGTACAGAGGAACTTTATTGGCAAACCAAAATGCTTGAGGAGAAATTAAAGACAGTCAACACAGTAATGATCTTGCTAAATAATTTAGAGAAAGATGTCAGAGTGTCGCTAAACGCAGGGCTTATAGCAGAGAATGATGGTCTTAGGGTTAAACTTAAGATTAATGAAATGAAATCAAATGCCATTAAAATTGAGAATGGCATAAAATTGTCCAAGCGTGCTCTTTGTCAGAAAATAGGTGTGGAATACTCAGACTCTATATGCCTTACAGATACTATTGGAGAGGTTGCATCGCCGTGGGAACTGAAAATGGACAATACTGTGGCAGTACAAAACAGAAGTGAAGTAAAGTTGCTTGAACTTAATGTAAAGGCAAACCAACTGCAAAAACGTATGATTATAGGTGAAACCCTACCTCAGATAGGTTTGGGCGGTTCTTACATGTATAACAACCTACTTGATAAGAATAGGACAAACCTTACAGGTTTTGCATCTATAAGCATACCTATAACAGCATGGGGTGAGACTGCCCATAATATTAAGAAACAGAACTACAAAATAGAGGAGGCACAAAACATGCAGTCAGACGTTACTGCAAAGTTAGAACTTCAGACACAGAAAATATGGGACGAGTTAGATGCCGCCTATCGCAGTTATCTACTTGCTCAGCAGGCTGTTGATGACGCTTCATCTAACCTGCGCCTAAGCAGTCAGTACTATAAATCAGGGCTTATATCCATGTCTGAACTATTGGAGGCTCAGACACTCTACCGTAATGCCTTGGACACACGCATAGAGCAGAGCATAACCTACTTGGTATGCCTACGCCACTACAAGCAAATTACAGGACAGTAATAAAATTTTATCTATTTTAGATTATCTGATTTGGATAAAAATAAATAAAGTTGTATATTTGCAGTGTAATACACAATTTTACTATTATGGAATATATTGACAATCCGTTTGTTACATACGGATATGAAAGTCCGGAATATTTTTGTGACAGAGTTCAGGAAACAGAAACTCTTGCACGACTGTTAACTAACGGCAATAACGTAGCCCTCATATCACCAAGACGTATGGGTAAGACAGGTCTTCTGCACCATTGTTTCAATCAGCCCTGCATAAAAGAAACATACAATACATTTATAGTTGATATTTATGCAACAAAAACACTGGAAGACTTTGTGTTCCAAATGGGGAAAGTAATTGTTCAGCAACTGCGTTCATTTGGACACTCCGCTATGGATAAATTTCTACACATTGTAACCTCACTCAGAACAGGAATATCTTTTGACGGAAACGGAAATGCCAGTTGGAATATAGGAATAGGAGACATAAAAAATCCTATGTATACTCTTGATGAGATATTTCTTTATCTTCAAAAATCTGATAAACGATGTATAGTGGCAATTGATGAATTTCAAACAATTAACACATATCCCGATGCAAATATAGAGGCCCTATTAAGAACATACGTTCAAAATTGCAGAAACACCGTTTTTGTATTTTCAGGTTCTCAAAGGCACATGATGAATGAAATGTTCTCATCGCCAGCACGACCTTTCTATCAAAGCGTTTCATTGATGAACATCGGCCCCATTACGTTGGATAAATATGTGCCATTTGCAAAAGGACTTTTCAATAAAGGTGGAAAGGATTTGGCAGATGGTATTGTAGAAGATATCTATGAAAGATTTAACGCCACAACATGGTATATTCAGAAATTATTGAATGAACTTTACTCCATAACTCCCATAGGGAACCGTTGTGATGTAAAAATGGTTGAAACAGCATTAAACAACATTCTTTCAAATGGTGAACCAACATACCAAGAGACAGTATTTTTGCTTACAGTCAAACAAGTCACATTACTGAAAGCTATCTGTAAGGAAGGTCAGGCAAACAAAATCACCAGTGGAAAATTTATAAAGCATTATAATCTGACATCAGCAAGTAGCGTTCAGAAAGCGGCTAAGGTTCTTCTTGAAAAGCACTTGATAACGTACAATATGGGCACGTATGAACCATACGACAAATTTTTTGCGTTATGGTTGAACATAACTCAATAAAATTATATATCTTTGTAGTGTGGTCCACGCTTATTTGCTTCCTTATGGGGAGTGATTGGTGGACTAATGGAGAGTACTGCTGTAGGCATGTGCATACGGCGGGGGGGGTATGTTGTTCGGACTTTAGATTTAGGTTTACCAGAACCTTGACATTCGGGACAAGCAGCAATGCAGTCCCGCTTTTTTATGTCAGAGTTGAGTCTTTAGACCTGTTTTATGTTGTTCTGCAAATTTTGCAACAAGATATTTGGTTGCGTAACTGAATATTTGTAAATTTGCGTTTGATTGCTCAAACAATAATATTATGGGAAATTTTGACTCACCTGTTCATTTCAACTCATTTGATGAGTATCCTGTTTATAAAGGAGATGATTTGGAATTGAACTACACACCTAAAAAAACAACATTTAAACTTTACTCTCCCGATGCTGACGATGCCGTTTTACGTATTTATGCCGATGGAAAAGGGGGAAGCGCCATAGAGACCAAACAAATGAAACCCATGAAGACGGGTGGCATTTGGGAGGCTATGATAGATGGTGATTTAAAAGGCAAGTTCTACACTTTCCAAATAAAATTTGATGACGAGTGGTTAGAAGAGACTCCCGGCGTTTATGCCAAGGCTGTAGGTGTAAACGGCAAGCGTGGCGCCATCATTGATTTAAATGACACTAACCCCGATGGGTGGGATAACGACACTAAGCCGGAGCTAAAGAATTTCACAGATATAATCATTTATGAGATTCATGTAAGGGATTTCTCTATGGCTCAAAACTCAGGAATAAGCAACAAAGGCAAATTCCTTGCCTTTACTGAGGAGGGCACAGTAAACTCTTACGGTCAAAAGACAGGTATTGACCACCTTAAAGAGTTAGGTATCACCCACATACACCTGATGCCGGCATTTGATTATGCATCAATTGATGAGACACATTTAAATGACAACAAGTATAATTGGGGATATGACCCTCTTAACTATAATGTTCCCGAAGGCGGTTACTCCACTAATCCGTATGACCCTATCTGCCGTATTCGTGAGTTCAAGCAGATGGTGCAGAGCCTGCATAAGAACGGAATCCGTGTAATTATGGACGTGGTTTACAACCACACCTACACTTGGGAGCACTCTTCGTTTACAATGACCGCACCTGGATATTACTACCGTCATAACCAAGACGGAAGTTACTCTAACGCATCGGGTTGTGGAAACGAGACTGCAAGTGAGCGTGCCATGGTGCGTAAATTCATATTGGAATCTGTACTGTATTGGGTTAAAGAGTATCATATAGACGGCTTCCGTTTTGACCTTATGGGCATACACGATACTGAGACCATGCGTATCATACGTGAGGAACTGAACAAGATAGACCCTACTCTATATATTTATGGTGAGGGTTGGACTGGCGGAGACTCTCCTCTTCCATACGAGCAACGTGCTGTAAAACAACATGTAAACCAACTTACAGGTATCGGCGTATTTAGTGACGACCTACGTGATGCCATTAAAGGCAACTGGTCTAACGCCCGTGAACCGGGTTTTGCAAGCGGCAGACAAGGCTACGATGAAACTATAAAATTTGGCACTGTAGCCGCTACACAGCACTCTCAGATACATTACGGACTTATCAATTACTCCAATTCACCTTGGGCTAATGAGCCGTATCAGTGCATTAACTATATATCGTGTCACGATGACCTTTGCCTTAATGACAAACTTGTATATTCAGCACCGGAGAACACTGCACAAGCGGAACTCTCACACTTTAATATGCTGGCACAGTCTATTATCATGACATCGCAGGGCATACCTTTTATGTACGGCGGAGAGGAACTGATGCGTACAAAAAAAGGTGTACATAACACTTATCAGTCAGCAGACAGCATAAACCAACTTGACTGGGATAACAAGCATACACATAAAGACTTGTTTGAGTACTACAAGGGTATAATAAACCTTAGACGTAAACACCCAGCATTAAGAATGCCCACTACAAAGGATATTCAAGACCACCTACATTTTCTTTATCCTAATCAGGCTTGCGTGGTTGCCTATACAATAGACGATAATGCCTGTGGCGACAAATGGAACAGAATTATGGTTATTCATAACGGAAATCGTAACACAATTTGGCTTGACATACCTCAAGATAACTGGTGGGTAATAGGTAACGGCTCTGAGATAAATGAGAACGGCATATTTAAGTGGAACAAGAATAATATAGCAGTTCCTGCTTCCTCCACCATGATTTTATGTAAAAAATTTTAACCTTGACCCTTGTCCCTTGACCCTTTTTTATGAAAACAACTGATTTAGCAAATATTATTGAGGAGGTGGCTCCGCTCCGCCTGCAGGAGGAGTGGGACAATTCAGGTTGGCAGGTAGGACCACTTGAAGAAGATGTACGTGGGGTGCTTTTATGCGTAGATATAACCCCCGATGTTATAGATGAGGCTATAACTTTAGGTTGCAATGTGATTATATCACACCACCCTCTTATATTTTCAGGACTTAAAAAACTGCAACTTTCAGAGCCTACATCTGCAATGGTGATAAAGGCAATACAAAAAGGCATATCAATATACTCATCACACACCGCTATGGACAGGGCTTTTGACGGAGTCAGCGGACGTATGTGCAACAAGTTAGGGCTTACAGAGTGTAAAATTTTAGACACCCCTGACTCTAACGAGGGGCTGGGTATGATAGGTAATACTGACCGCCCCTATACAGAAACGGAGTTTCTTGAAAAAGTTAAAAATGTATTTAATTGCAGCACAATACGTTATTCTGATTTAAGGGGCAAGACTGTGCAGCGTGTGGCTGTATGTGGTGGCAGTGGAGCGTTTCTTATTGAGTCTGCTATGGAACAAGGAGCAGATGTTTTTATTACCGCCGATGTCAAATATCATCAGTATTTTTCATCGCTTGGCAAAATGATTATAGCGGATATAGGACATTTTGAGAGCGAACAATACACAAAAGAGATTTTTTTTGATATTATTTCAAAAAAATTACCTAAATTTGCAATCAATTTTTCAAAGGTGGGCAAAAGCCCGATAAACAGTTTATAACAATGGCAGAGAAGAACGAAACAAAAGAGATTTCTGTAGAACAGAAACTAAAGGCATTACATCAGTTGCAACTTAAAGTTACTGAGATAGATAAAATTAAGATTCTGCGTGGTGAGCTACCTATGGAGGTTCAGGATTTGGAAGATGAAATAGAGGGTTTGAAGACACGTATCTCAAATATTGATGGAGAGATAACCAACATCGGGGCTGAAATTACGGCACGCAAGACTAAAATATCAGAGGCAAGCGACCTTGTAAAGAGATATTCAGAGCAAATAGACAATGTACGCAACAGCCGTGAGTTCGACCATCTTTCTAAAGAGATTGAATTCCAAAAACTTGAGATCGAACTTGCTGAAAAAAACATCGCCGATTTCGGAGCTGCCATAGACCGCAAGAAAAGCTCTCTTGATGAGGCAAAGGGTCTGCTTGAGGAGAAACAGACTATGCTTGCAGATAAGAAAGAAGAACTTGAGGAGATTATAGTTGAGACCAAGCAAGATGAAGAGAGACTTAGAAAAGAGGCTAAGGATATAGAGGCTATGATTGAGCCACGTCTGTTACAGGCGTTCAAGCGTATTAGAAAAAATGCACGTAACGGTCTTGCTGTAGTTTCTGTAGAGCGTGACGCTTGCGGCGGTTGCTTTAATAAAATACCAGCACAACGCCAACTTGATATCCGTTCACGTAAAAAGATTATTGTTTGCGAGCATTGCGGACGTATCCTCATAGACCCTGAAATGGGTGCTGAAAAATAAAAAGTTAAGGCAAAGCCTTAATTAATCACAAGGGTCAAGGTTTCAAAACCTTGACCCTGTTTTGTTTTATTTTTATAGTATGTTCATAAAAATGTTGTTTATCAATAAATATTCCCTCATAAAAGTGTATATAAATTTGCATAGCAAGTGGATTGTTTGTTGATTTTAATATGGAGCGTATCATATATCAAATAGAGTATGTATCCTATGACATACGATGAGTTTCTGTTGGCAAACAATCGAGGGTACGTAAAGTCCAACGTGCGATACTTGCCAATTATAGTAAGGATATGGGGAAACACACTAAAACAGAGATTGTGCGTATAAGACAGGTGTGGTTTTGAAAAAACGTTGCAGTGGCTTGCCGATGCTGGTTTGATTTATAAGATTCCACGCACTTTAAAACCAATTGAGCCGTTGAAATTTTATGCTGACGAATCTGCTTTTAAAGTTTATATGCTTGACCATGGATTATTAGCATGTATGGCTGGTACACGCTCTAGTGAAATGCTCCTTGGTATGGAGGTGTTCTCTGAATTTAAAGGGGCTTTTACTGAAAATTTTGTTTTAACACAAATCAAGTCATTGGAATTGCATGATGAGATGGATAAGAACGTTTTTTACTATTCAAAGGACTGAAGCCATACATTAATCAACAGTGGATGGAAAACATACCTTTGTTCTCAACTGAAGCGTTTTTCGCAAAAGAAGGATTGGGTATATGATATTTGTAAATTTTTTAGTAACTTCGTACAATTTTCAAAAACCACTAAATGGGCAATAAGACTCTTCCTCATTTTTGGGTTAGTGCAATCCCAATTGTTGTGCTAATAGGGCTGCTTTCAACAAACATCTTGTTTTTTGGGCAGGACTCACTTGCAGGACCTTCTCAAATAGCCCTGATTATAACATCTTTTGTTGCTGTAGGGATTGGTATATGGATATGTAAAAAGGATTGGAAGTGCATAGAAGATACCATAAGCGCCAATATGCACACTACTTCTATAAGTATATTTATTCTGCTTGCCATAGGATGCTATCCGCCTCTTGGATGATTAGCGGCATTGTACCTACGATGATATATTATGGAGTAAAATTGATTGACGCCCGGATTTTCCTGCTATCGGCATGTCTGTTATGTGCTATAGTTTCATTGATGACCGGCTCATCGTGGACTACAATAGCGACAATAGGAATTGCACTGATTGGTATTGGAAGAGCATTCGGATTTTCTGACGGCTGGACTGCAGGAGCCATTATCTCCGGTGCATATTTCGGCGATAAACTCTCTCCGCTTAGTGACACCACAGTACTTGCCTCAAGTGCCGCCGAAACGCCGTTATTTACGCATGTAAGGTATATGGCATACACATCTGTCCCCGCTTTGCTTATATCTCTTATAATATTCACCATTGTAGGCTTTCTTGGAGGCGATACTATTACTTGTGACACCTCTGAATTTGAGAATGCCATAAGAGGCACATTTACAATATCCCCATGGTTCCTCATAGTGCCTGTAATTACAGGTGTTATGATTTACAAAAAGATACCCTCTCTTATTGTACTTGTTGTATCTGCACTAATGGGTACAGTAGTGGCATTGTTTTTTCAGCCACAAATTCTTATGCAAATAAGCGGCGGTTCAGCAGACGGTTCATTAACAGCCGGCAGTCTTTACATCGGGGTAATGAAAATGCTTGCCGTAAGTACATCTACTGAAACAGGATTGCCTCTGTTAAACTCACTTGTAGCCACACGAGGTATGGCTGGAATGCTTAATACTATATGGCTTATACTTGCCGCTATGATGTTTGGAGGTGTTATGAATGCGTGTGGAATGTTGCAAAGTTTTTTACACACACTTTTCCGCAAGTTGGTTAATACAAGAGTAGGATTGGTTTCTTCTACAATAATGAATGGTATATTTCTTAACCTTGTTACAGGAGACCAATACATCTCTATTCTGCTATCTGCCAATATGTTTAAAGAGGAGTATAATAATCAGGGGTACGAGAACAGACTTCTGTCACGCAGTTGTGAGGATGGTGCTACCGTAACATCAGTACTTATACCATGGAATACTTGTGGAATGACACAATCAACAGTTCTGGGCGTAGCCACATTAGTATATTTACCTTTCTGTTTCTTCTGTTACCTGTCTCCCATAATATCTATTATAACAGCACTCTTTGGGTGGAATATACATAAAAAGAACATGCATTAATGTATGATGTATAATGTATAATGTATGAGAGTCAGTTGACAGTGAGGATACCACCTTCCCGTCAATTTGAGCGGAACGCAGTGTAGCGAAAAATCTCATTCCCGTCATGCTGAGCGTAGCGAAGCATCTCACAATCATTCTGAGATCCATCGCTCCGTTATACTCGCTCAGGATGACGAAAAGAGGTGCTCAGGTAAAGTTAAGACAGAGTCTTAAATTTAAGGATAAGGGTCAGGGTTTCAAAACCTTGACCCTTGATTTTTTTTGAAGTAGGCTTTCAGACGATTCCAACCTTCCACACCAAGGATTGTAAGACCTCCGTACTGGAATGTTTTTGCCAATCCAAAAAATATCACCCAAAGTACTGTCTTGGTTCCCGCAGATAGCGATGGTATCGCCATTTGTGCAAACGAGATTATGTAGCACGGTATGCACAGTGCCAATACCACTACGCCAGTCTTAAAAGAGAACCTCTTCAGGAAATTTTGAGTTTTTACTTTCATTTTACGGCATACACTTTTTTACTCTGCCGCTACTTTTGCTGTAGCCTCCTTAATCTCTTCCGCCTTTAACTCCTTGTAGAACTCTATGCGAGCCAACTGATTATAAGGATATACAAAAAGAGCCGCTATACCAAATGTGATTATGCAAAGTAACCACCATCCAATAAATGTGAGGTCAAGCACAAACAACTGCCATTTATGACCGTACATCATTTTTTGAGAAGCGTCGATGCAGTCATTTGCACCCATCTCAGGATTCTCAGCAGCAATATAAGGTGTCATGGCGTATGCGTAAGACTTAATTATACCAGGGATAATAAATAGCAAAGCCCATAAGAAAGTAAAAAGTGCGGTCAGCCATGAAACAGCCAGGCAGCGTGCATACTTCTCTTTAAATACGTCAAACATATTTTTTACCGCATCTGTGTATCCGTTGTAGAACCCAAGCATGGCAACGCAAATAGCGTATGTCAAAGGCACTATCACGCAAATTTGAACTATTACACTAATAAAGGTTAGTGACGAGATGCCACAAAATCCGCCAATAGAGTTAATACCTTGATTCAATAAATAGATACCCCCAAAAATCAATGTTGCCATTACGGCTGGCTTCCAGTTGGCAGTGAGTGCATTATATGCACTTTGCCTGATTTCAGAATAAATCTTCATAATAGTTGAAAGTTAAAAGTTGAAAATTATAATATTTTTAACGCTTTGCTTTGAAGCTCATATCCAAACTCTTTACGGAGTGTGTTAATGCCCCTACAGAGACCACGTCCACGCCACATTCAGCATAATCACGTATAGTATCGTAAGTGATTCCACCCGATGATTCTATCTCATATTTGCCATTAACCATCCACACAGCCTTCTTAGTATCCTCAATAGAGAAATTATCAAGCATAATGCGGTCAATGCCACCAACATTCATAGCCTCCTGCAACTCATCAAAATTCCTTACCTCAATCTCTATCTTTAGTTTTTTTCCTTTCTCTTTAAGATATTTCTGTGCCGCTGTTATGGCATTGGTTATGCCGCCCGAAAAATCCACATGATTATCCTTAAGCAGAATCATATCATACAAGCCTATGCGGTGATTTTCTCCGCCCCCTATCTTTACTGCCTGTTTCTCAAGCAATCTAAGCCCTGGCGTAGTCTTACGAGTATCAAGTACTTTAGTTTTAAGACCTTCAAGCCTCTTTACATACTTACGTGTGGTGGTGGCTACTCCACTCATGCGTTGCATAATGTTTAGCATAAGACGCTCCGTCTGCAGCAAAGAGAGAACCTTGCCTTCCACCTCAAACGCCACATCGCCCGGCTTAACCTCATCGCCGTCATTAAGGAATTGAGTCATTTTAAGCGTAGGGTCAAAAGCGTTGAATATTTTTTTAGCCACCTCAATGCCGGCAATCACTCCTGTATCTTTAATAATAAGGCGTGAACAGCCCATCTCAGTAGGCGGAATACAGCAAAGCGAGGTATGGTCGCCATCGCCTATGTCCTCTGCAAACCAATACTTTATAAGTTCATCTAAATTATCGTACTCCATATCTTAAAAATGTAGTATATTTGTACATCATATTTGGCACAAAATTAAATAAAATAAATGAGAATAACACTATTGGCGGTAGGGAAAACTACTGATAACATTGTAGAGAGCCTTACAAACGTATATATAAAGCGTCTGGAACACTATACAGATTTCAAATTTGTAACAATTCCTGACCTAAAAAACACAAAAAGTCTGAGTGAGGCAGACCAAAAGCAAAAGGAGGGAGAGCTTATTTTGAAAGCCGTTCCTGCCGGCAGCAGAGTGATTCTGCTTGATGAGAAAGGTGCGGAATACACATCGGTGGAGTTCTCACAAAAAATCACTGCATATCAGAACAGCGGTGTTAAGAATGTGGTGTTTATAATTGGCGGTCCATACGGTTTTAGCCCCGATGTCTATGCCACAGCCAGTGAAAAAATCTCACTCTCTAAAATGACCTTCTCCCATCAGATGGTGCGTGCCATATTTGCAGAGCAACTCTATAGAGCTTTCACAATAATAAAAGGAGAGCCTTATCATCATCAGTGAAAAGCAAACCTCCCAAACTTTAAATAAGGTTTGGGAGATTTTTATTTGTTAAGACAAATGGCAATAATTAAATCTTTAGCGTAAAGTTACAACAGCAGCATTAACAACCCATAAGTAGTTTACATAAAATGATATTCCATTGTCAACTAAAAATGTTTCTTTTGTGTTCATTCCATCTTCTAATACTGCCGAGCTGTTGTCTATAAATTTTATAATATCTGCTTCAGAAAGAGAATTCACATAATCCATCCAATCTGATGGAGAAGAGAATGTTTTGTCAAATCCTACTCTTCCTGAATAATTTTTATTGTATTTTTTAGTTGTAGCACTATGATAATTGTTCAATGCTTTTTTTGCATCATCAAATGACTTATATTCGTCGTGGTATGACACAGCACATACCTTATTTTCTTCAAAGACAATTGCACATAACTCATTATCCTTTTTATATACTGTTTCTTCTGACATTGATTCCTCTTTATCAAGCACCCAACCTTTTGATTCTAGTTTATTGATAAGAATTTTCCCATCTGTACCTAACGCAGCTATTCCCAACTCTATTTTTCCCTCCGATGTGGTAGGGTCTCCAGATGAAGTGGACTCGTTCTTTTTACATGCTCCAAGCATTAGCAACATACTTAAAGCCAACACTAAAATAAAGTTTACGTTTTTCATAAATAAAAGTTTTTTTGTTAATAGTTAGTATTTTAGTTAATCTCGTTTTCTTTATTGGTGAATCGATGAATCGGTGATTCGGTTATTTGGTTATTTTTTCGTCATCCTGAGCACCTCTTTTCGTCATCCTGAGCGAGTATAACGGAGCGATGGATCTCAGAATGATTGTGAGATGCTTCGCTACGCTCAGCATGACGGGAATGAGATTTTTCGCTACACTGCGT
>JAZLHT010000136.1:0-4408 GCA_045616965.1 Candidatus Enterocola sp. | reverse complement strand
ACTTGTTAATATTAAACACCGGTCCGTCAGAGCAGACGCACTTATGCCCCTCGTTAGTTTGTGTAACACAACCAAGACATGCTCCAACACCGCAAGCCATCATATTCTCTAACGATACCTCACACTCAGTGCCTGTAGCCTTAGCCTCCTTAGCCACATTTTTCATCATCGTGGTAGGACCACAGACATACATCATATCATAATGCCTCTTAATGCACTGATGCCCCGTAACAAACCCTTTTACCCCTACAGAACCATCCTCAGTAGTCACCATCACATCTCCTATTGCCTCATAATCTGATAAATCCATCAGGTCTGATTTAAACTTAAAACCTAAAAGATATGTAACCTTAACGCCATTTGAACTCAACTTTTTACCCAAATATAGCAACGGAGCAATACCCACACCCCCACCTACAAGCAGAGCCTCACCTTTTTCTATCAGTGTGTAGCCATTACCCAATGGCAGTAGTATATTCAGCGTAGAACCCACAGACAGGTTAGAGAGAGCGTTAGTGCCATCTCCTACATTCTTTATGATAAGTGATAATGTATTTGCCTTATAATCAACATCATTTATAGATATTGGGCGGCGTAGATATACTGTTGGGGTATTTTCAACTTTAACCTCCACAAACTGCCCCGGAACCATCTGCGGTAGTGGTTCTGAATGGGTTAAAATAAGTTTAAAGAAAGATGCGTTGAGTTTTATGTTCTCAACTACAGTAAGTGAAAGTTCAAATTTTTTAAGCATCAATGAAATCGACTTTTCGCAATGCAAAGATAAGTAAAAGTTCAGGAGTTTAGGAGTTTGGAAGTCAAAAGTTTTAAACAATTTGTAAATTTATGTGTTTTTATTATACAAACGAAACACATTGCGAAGCCCCCGCACAAAATCACGTACAAATGGAGGCACGAACCAGTAACGGAGTTACATTGGTGAGTCTCCGAACATTTGTGTGGTTTTGAAGGGGTTAATAGCGAGCACCTAGTGTGAGGTTGTATAATAAAAACACATAACAACAATTATTTTAAGAATTTTTAAACTCCTGAAATGTGTTATCAGAATAATAGACTACAACACGTAAAATCTCCTTAGGGGGTGCAGTTCTTATAACTTCCTTTATAATTGTTTGTGGTTCAGTAGTTTGCACATTATTCTTTACAGAAAAATCAGAGTCAAGACGCTCTGAGAATTCAATTTTTGAAGGTTCACTGTATCCTTGATTGAATAAATCACGCTGAATTGCCTTCTCATTCTTGTACATAGGCTCCTTTCCAAGCATAAGCCACTCAGGATTTATATTTGGGAAAGCAGTCATCACACTTTGCAAAATAGCCACTCCAGGGTTGTTTCGTCCATTTAATATATGGGAAATGGCAGATGGCTGCACTCCTAATTTAGCAGCAAGTTCACGTGGCTGAAGGTTCTCCTTCTCCAAAATTTTCTTAAATTTTTCTATCATAATTTTTGTCAATCTAGAATAACATTTGCAAGTACAAATGTAAAAAATATGTTTTACATTTGCAAATTTTGATATATGTAATTTTTCAACATTGTATATTACATCCGTATCATACAATTGTAACATAACTGAAAAGACATAAATTTACACACCCCTTACAGTATATTAATTATTTGACATTTTACTTTATATAAAGACTATTTTACGGCTGATTTTCAATCATTTATTTATAAAATGTTAGAATTTTACAGAGAGTTATACTATTTATTCGGCATTTTTCCGCACCAATTAAATAATCTATTTATTTATACATATATAAACGACTGATAATTGCATAGTTACAATTTATTAAATAAAATTTTGCATATTCATTTCATATACAATTTTACATCAGTACATATATACACATTAACTAAACATACATCATACATTTATACATCATACATTACAAATACACTTGTAAATAATACTGACATTTACAAAACACCCTGATTTTGACAAAACATTTGTAACCGCCTATTTATAACTTTTTTTGCCTAAAAAATTTTTAATTCATAAATTTGCAGCTGAAAAATTTTTAACACCCTACCCTAATCATTAAAAAGGAAAAGGATAGAGATTAGGTTTCACTTGACCCTTGTCCCTTGTCCCTTGACCCAATTCTATTATGGAAAAGAAAAAGCTTGAAGCATTTGAAAGAATAGGCGACATTATGGACCGCCTTCGTAATGAGTGTCCATGGGATAAGAAACAAACTAACGAGTCTTTAAGAATCCTGACTCAAGAAGAAGTATTTGAACTTTGCGATGCAATTATAAAAAAAGATGATGTCGGCATCTGTGAAGAGCTTGGTGATGTACTACTCCACATACTATTTTATGCTAAAATTGCAGAAGAGAAAAATTCATTTACTATTGCAGACGTATGTAATCATCTGAGTGACAAGATGATACACCGCCATCCGCACGTTTTTGGCTCCGCTCAAGCTGATTCTTCCGCACAGGTGATAAGGAATTGGCAAATTTTGAAGCTACAAGAGGGCAAAGGAAAGACGGTTTTAGGTGGAGTGCCTGATTCACTACCCTCTCTTATAAAAGCTTTCAGAATTCAAGATAAAGCCCGCAGTGCCGGCTTTGATTGGAAACAGAAAGAGGATGTTTGGGAAAAAGTTAAGGAAGAGGTGTCTGAAGTTGAAACAGAAATCAGAAACTATGATTCCGCATCTGAGCAAGAGAATATCAAGCAGAGAATTGAAGAGGAATTTGGAGACCTGATGTTTAGTATTATAAATGCGGCTCGCCTCTATAAAATTAACCCCGATAATGCCCTTGAACGCACTAATCAGAAGTTTATAAAGCGTTTTAACTACTTGGAATCCAAAGCCAAGGAACAAGGCAAAACAGTTAATGAACTATCATTTGAAGAGATGAACGCCCTATGGGAAGAGGCTAAACATAAATAATTTTTTGTAACTTTGTCACTCAAAACACCAATTTAGAACATTTATGGCTGACAATTACCTTGAAAAACATTATGAGGAGTATGAGAAGCGTAAGGCAGAATGGGAGAAAGCCAAACGCTTAGGCAAATTTGCGCATCGGGGTAAAACAGGAAACAATGACAATAAGTAATACTGATAATAGGACACTGGAGTTAGAGCAAAAGCCTATAGGGCAATTGCTTTGGATTTATGCTTTACCCTGTGTAATAAGCCAGATTATTGCGTCAGTCTATAACATTGCAGACCGCATATTTATAGGTCAGGGCGTAGGTCCGCTTGCCATTGCAGGGCTTGCCATAACATTTCCTCTGATGAACGTAATCCATGCGTTTGGTTCTCTTGTGGGCGTAGGCTCAGCAGCAAGAATATCTATTGTACTTGGAAAAAAAGATATACATTGGGCAGAGAAAATACTTGGCAACGCCACTATCCTAACCATAATACTTGGCATTTTACTGTTTATATTCGGGTATGTATTTATGGAAAAGATACTGATGCTGTTTGGTGCCACCAAAGACACAATACAGTATGCACTTGAATATATGAACATTGTAATGCCAGGTATGGTATTCACTACGGTAACACTAAACCTTACAGGTTTGATAAGGGCTACAGGCTACCCTGAAAAAACAATGTTTATACTTGGAGGCGGTGCTGTTCTAAATGTTATCTTAGACCCGATATTCATCTTTGTATTTAATTGGGGCATAGCAGGTGCAGCTTGGGCCACCACTATCTCTATGACAGTTACAACGGTGATATCTGTTATGCACTTTGTAAATAAAAACTCTTTTATAAGGTATAAGAAACATGCGTGGAAACCGGAACTGTTTATTTTCAAAAACATACTGATGATAGGTTTAAGCCCGTTCCTTATGAACCTTACTGCCGCAGGAGTGGTTGCCATACTGAACTCACAACTGCTGAAATATGGTGGCGACTACGCCATAGGGGCATTTGGAATAGTAAACAGCTATGCCAATTTCACATTTCTGTTTATACTTGGAATATGCCAGGGAATGCAGCCTATAGCCGGATACAACTACGGAGCAGGTCATACATACAGACTTAAAGGCATTTATGCACTTACCACTAAGATATGTATGGCCATAGGTTTGGTGTGCAGCATTGTGTGCCTATCCATTCCGGAACTACTTGTACGAATATTCACTAACGATACACAATTAATAGAAACAAGCATACCTGCCATAAGGTTTATGATGGCAATGTTCCCATTCATTGCGTTCCACATTACAAACACTAATTTTTTCCAAGCCATAGATAAGCCTTGGGTATCAATAGTAACCAGCCTTTCCAGACAGCTGTTCTTCCTACTGCCTCTGTGTTACATAATTCCACCTGTTTTTGAATCGTTAGGACAGCCCGGACTTTACGGAGTTTGGACATCGTGCACCATTGCAGACTTTTTAGGTGGCGTTCT
>JAZLHT010000135.1:0-5449 GCA_045616965.1 Candidatus Enterocola sp. | reverse complement strand
CATATTATTCTTCAACAGACCTGAAGGGAGAACTTATTGTAACAGACGCCGTTGATAATGTTTGGAAGAACAAGTTTACAAGAACATACGAATCTCAGGGAGATGGAAAATATGAATACATTTGGAAGGGAAATGGATTGGAGGATTCCGGTTCTGTTAAAGAGGAAGGCACGATAAGCGTTCCAAGGGTGGGGAATCCTAACGCTGATGATGTAGTGTTCCCATCTGTCACCATAATTACTAAAAGTTACAATTATAAGACAGATTTGTGGGAATCCAGCTCTGAATGTATTGCATCACAGGTTCACAAATCGGCAGTAAAGGAGTTTGCCGGGCAGACCAAGAGTTATACAATGGGCAATTCAAAATCCGGAAAAACAACTTTCAAGGTTAAATACGCTAATTAGTAATGAATCCAAAGGAGCAAATAGAGAATCTGAGAGCGGAACTGACACAGCATAACTATAACTATTATGTGCTGTCACAGCCCACGATAAGTGATTTTGAGTTTGACACCAAACTAAGGCAGTTACAGGAACTTGAATCCGCTCATCCGGAGTATTTTGACCCTGCTTCTCCCACTCAAAGAGTGGGCAATGATATTACAGAGGGTTTTACGCAAGTGGAGCACAAGTATCCTATGCTCTCTCTTGGCAATACATACTCAGAGGCAGACATAACCGATTTCTATAATAGAGTTTCAAAAGGGCTTGACGGAGAGGATTTTGAGATTGTTTGTGAACTTAAATATGACGGTACATCCATTTCACTTACATATCAGAACGGAATTTTACAGCGTGCCGTAACGCGTGGAGATGGTCAGAAAGGCGATGATGTGACCGCTAATGTAAAGACAATCAGGTGTATTCCTCTAAAATTGCAAGGTGATTACCCATCAGAGTTTGAGATGCGTGGTGAGATTCTTATGCCTTGGAGTGTTTTTGAAAAGTTGAATCAGGAGAGGGCGGAGCAAGAGGAACCTTTGTTCGCCAATCCCCGGAACGCTGCATCAGGCACACTTAAAATGCAGAATTCGGCTCAAGTTGCAAAACGTAAATTGGATTCATATCTCTACTATATGCTTGGTGAGGATTTGCCGTTTGAGTCTCATTATGAGTGCTTGGAAGCGGCAAAAAGTTATGGATTCAAAATTTCAGATGCAATACGCAAATGCAGTACTCTGAAAGAGGTGTTTGATTTTATAAAGTATTGGGATACAGAGCGTAAGAATTTACCGGTGGCTACAGATGGAATTGTGCTTAAAGTAAACTCTTTTGCACAGCAAAAAAAATTAGGGTTTACGGCAAAATCTCCGCGATGGGCAATAGCGTATAAATTCCAAGCGGAACGTGCTCTTACAAGGCTCAGAGAGGTTACATATCAGGTTGGTAGGACTGGAGTGGTTACACCTGTTGCAAATTTAGAGCCTGTGCAGTTATCGGGTACTGTGGTTAAGCGTGCCACATTGCATAATGCAGACATAATTGAGGCTCTTGACTTGCATACAGACGATATGGTATATGTGGAGAAAGGTGGTGAGATAATACCTAAAATAACAGAAGTGGCTGTTAATGAGCGTTCTATGTTTGCAGAGAAAGTTAAATTCATAGATAAATGTCCTGAGTGTGGAACACCACTTGTGCGTATGGACGGAGAGGCTGCCCATTATTGCCCTAACGAGGACGGATGTCCGCCGCAAATTAAAGGTAAAATAGAGCATTTTGTAAGCCGTAAGGCTATGAATATAGACGGACTTGGGTCTGAAATAATAGATTTGTTGTACAGCAAGGGGTTGATAGGTTCAATATCGGACCTTTATACACTTAAAGTTCAGGATATTGCAATGCTTAGCGGATTAGGGGAGAAGAGTGGTAAGAAGATAGTTCAAAGTATCAGAGAAACGGTTAATGTACCGTTTGAGAGAGTTTTGTATGCTATAGGAATACGTTATGTGGGTGAGACAGTTGCAAAAAAACTTGCCCAAACGTTGCACTCCGTAGATAGGATTGCCGATGCCTCCATCGAGGAACTTACTGCAATAGATGAAATTGGAGAGAGCATAGCAACCAGTGTTTTTAACTATTTTAGAGAACCTAAACACATAAAACTGATAGAGAGTTTAAAAAGTTTTGGAATCAGGTTTGAGATAGACTTGTCTCAAAAAGATAATTTTACAAATCTTCTTGAGGGTAAAAGTTTTGTTGTAAGTGGTGTTTTTGAGAATTTCTCTAGAGACGGAATTAAAGAGGCAATAGAGATGAACGGCGGTAAAAACGTAAGCTCAATATCGTCTAAGACTGATTATGTTATAGCAGGAGCCAATATGGGACCTGCAAAAAAAGAGAAGGCGGCATCGCTTGGCATTAAAATTATAGATGAACAGACATTTATGAAAATGATTGGAAAATGAGTCTTTTAGGAACAATTAAAATAGGATTGGTTAAGCATTTGATTAATAAAATCAAAGTGGATTCAGAGCGTGAGTTCTATAATATGAAAGACGTCAAGACCGTTCATCTGTTGTATTATGTCAATGAACCCGATAATATGGTGGCAAGGAACCTGTATAAGCAACTGTATTCCATTTTGGATGATTTGCGTAAACGTGGGATTAGGGCAAGTTTGACTTATTTTGCTGGCGAAAACACAATATCAGAGGCTCAAAAAATGAATATTACGCCACTTGAAGCGGGTAATTTCAGTAAATGGACTTTTCAACCTACCGCAGATACATACGATAGTTTTATGTATGATGACACAGATGTGTTATTAAACCTATCTACAGACACTTGTTGGCAATTGGAATATTTGGCACAATATTCAAAATCAAAATTTAAAATAGGTATTAAGAGGGAAGAGCAGGGGGCAAAGTATGATTTTCTTTTCCAACCCGATGAGGAGACTTCGTTCCCTATAGACGTCTATAAGCAGATAATAAATTATTTGGAAGTGATTAATAGATAATTAGTAATTTATTAACATACTATTTTTAATTATGAAAATGAAAAGTTTGGCTATAGTAGTAGCCGTAGTATCATTGGTAGCAGGCATAGTCCTGACATCTTGCCAAAAGGTTGAGCCAACGGCTCTTAACACAGAGAATATGCAGTATGTGACAAAGGTTTCAGGCGTTGTCCGTTGTCATATAACAGGCAAAAGTGGCTCAAAAAGTTGGAAGCCCACTGAAAAGGCTACAGTCATAGCCAAAATTTACATTAAATCAGTAAATGAGAAAGGTGAGACGGTGGAAGAGTTTATGACATCTGTATCTGCCACAACAAAGGAAGAGGGCGAATATGTTATGAATCTTCCGTTGGCTACAGGAAAGACTTACAAAGTTATCTTGTCTTCATCTGTTCAGACCGATACTTATAAAGACTCAGAAGTTGACACCGCTTGTTTTTATGGTAGCAAGACGTTGGATAATGTTTTGTCAGGTCAAGAGAAAGTGGGGCATATAGATTGTGAGGTTGTGGGTTATCCTTTGTCTCCTGATGATCCGTCTTGATTATCATAAAGAATAATAAACCAATTCATTAAAATATGTAATATATGAAAAAAGATTTACTAAAAGTTTTGTCAGTGGTAGCCGCACTTTCAATAAGTGTATGTCTCTACTCTCAGAACAATGAAAATAAGCCAGCCAAAGAGGATGCAGACGGTTATTCTCTAAAGGCTGCACGTGCAGGTCAGGTATCAATAGGTATTGATTTTAATCCTGTTGCCGCTGCAAAAGCAACAAGTGCCAGTG
The DNA here is from genome assembly GCA_045616965.1 of Candidatus Enterocola sp. Classification (GTDB taxonomy): domain Bacteria; phylum Bacteroidota; class Bacteroidia; order Bacteroidales; family Paludibacteraceae; genus Enterocola. The sequence goes on along the minus strand of JAZLHT010000135.1, from coordinate 1,698 downwards.
CCCTTGCTGAGGTAGGCAAGTTTATGTTCAAGGATTTGATTGGTCCGCAGGAGAAACAACCAAGAGAGATGTTCTTTCTTGCCCAAAACCCGATGGCTTCAATAGCACTTAAATACAAAATTTCAGAAATAGTAGCATTTAAGGCAAGCGTAGGTTTCAGTGGCGGCGTAAGCAACTACAGAGAGTATGTGCAAGATGATGCCGCAGTGGCAAAAAATCCACTGTCAGAGAATAAGGTTGCTGACCTTATAAGTTTCCACTACACAGGTGGCGGTGTCAGTGCAGGCGTTGAGTTTACAGGTGGAAAAAAATCACTTCGTTTTATAGGTGGCGTAGGTCTTAAATATGCTTGGGGTGGTGGCTATGCCAAGGTAAAATATGGCAATGAGATTACAAGTTCAAACCGTAAGCCGTCAACCATTGCAAAAATAGACACAATAAACACATTTCCATGGGCTGTTCAGATGGACTATGGTCGTCCGGTAAAACAGTATGGTGTAGGTGTGAGCCACGGTGTGGGTATTTATGCAAATGCTGGTATTGAGTGGTTCTTTATAAAAAACGTGTCACTTGCCGTAACAGTGGATATTACACCTCTTATGGTGGCGTTCCAGCCTAAGACATACGTTATCTACGAGGGTTATAACCAATACTCAGGTAAGGTTGAGGAATACAATGAACTTGTAAGTCCAGGCAGCACATATCTGCTTTACGGAACAGATAACATAGGCTGTACGCTCTCTCTTAATTATTATTTCTAATAACATAACCAAATATTTATTATCTTTGCATCTTTATAAAAAAAATACAAAAGTGATGGTTAATTTAAAGGGAATGGGAGTTGCCCTGATAACTCCGTTTAAGACAGACGGTTCAGTTGATTACGAGGCTCTTATGCAATTAGTGGGTTTTCAACTTGACAATGACATAGACTACATGGTTGTGCTTGGTACAACCGCAGAGACACCAACTCTTACAGAAGAGGAGAAATCCAAAGTCAAAAGACTTGTAATAGAAAAAATAGCAGGCAGAGTGCCTGTGGTGCTTGGATTAGGTGGAAATAACACAGCCGCACTGGTCCAGCAGCTTAAAACGGGAGACTTTAAGGGTGTTGATGCCATACTATCTGTAGTCCCATATTATAACAAGCCATCACAAGAGGGTATATATCAACACTATAAGGCTATAGCAGAAGCGTCTCCAATGCCTATTGTGCTTTATAATGTTCCAGGCAGAACAGGAACTAATATGACAGGAGAGACCACACTCCGTCTTGCAAAAGACTTCAAGAACATTATTGCAATAAAGGAGGCATCGGGAAATATGGAGCAGATAGAGTATATTATGAAAAACAAACCCAATGATTTCCTTGTAATATCTGGAGATGACGGCATTGCGTTCCCTCTTATTACTCAGGGTGCCTCAGGTGTAATTTCTGTAATAGGTAATGCTTTTCCAAAAGAGTTCAGCCGTATGGTGCGTCTTGCTCTTGCCGGGGATTATGAGAATGCCCGTTCCATACATCATAAGTTTACAGAGTTGTTCAGTCTGCTGTTTGTAGATGGCAATCCTGCAGGCGTGAAGAGTATGCTTAACGCTATGGGCATGATAGAGAACAAGTTACGTTTACCGCTAGTGCCTACTACAATTACTACATATCAGAAGATATCGCAGGTTTTGAAGGAACTATAAAAATCC
>JAZLHT010000134.1:0-19793 GCA_045616965.1 Candidatus Enterocola sp. | reverse complement strand
TTTTTTAGCTCTCTTGTATCCACTATAAATTCCTTTTCATCAACTATGCGTTGCTAAACAATATCAATCTCTTCAAATGAAGTAAACAGCTGGTGCATAGTTTCTACTATATCACCCAGCGGTTGCCTGTCTATATGTGATAATCCGAATTCTGCGTATAGCGTCGTACCAACGCCCAATTCAGACTTTATATCAATATAACCACCCGTGATTTCACAAGCGTGCTTTACAAGAGGTATTCCCAAACCAACCTTTCTTGTTGTTCTCCCTGTCGTAAACGGGTCGGTAACCGAGTTTACCATTTCTTCACTCATTCCTTTGCCGTTATCTATAACCTGAATAAGCGTCCTGCCTGCATCTGCAACCACAACATCTATCTTAGATGCACCGGCATCTATTGAGTTCTCCATCAACTCCTTTACAACAGATGACGGACGTTGCACGACCTCTCCCGCCGCTATCTGGTTTATGACAGCGGATGAAAGTGTGTGTATTATGTCAGAATTAGCCGGCATAGTGTAGAAAAGCGTAGCCAAAAATAAGAAGCAGACCCAATATCACCCCAAACCTTACCAAACGGTTTTTCTCCTCTTTTGTAGAATCTATTGAATTACGGAATACACCCCTACGCAAAACACCTGTGGAGGCGGGATCTTCAACATCCATTCCCAATTTTTTACGCACCCTTGCCTCAGACTGCTGTAACCGCTCCTTATGTTCATCATAGTAGCGGTACTTAACGTTATACTGACGTGGTTTACGTATTTTAAATAGAAACGACATTTTAGTTACGGAGTTTAGGAGTTTAGGAGTCTTTTCACTCCTTAACTTAGCCACAAAGTGGCGATCAAACTCCTTTACTCTTATTTTAGGTTATGGTATTTCTTAACTTTCTTATATAGATTTGATGCAAACACAAGGTCTTCCAAATCCTGATTACCCGATTCAAATATGGAATCTTTATCTCCTTCCCAACTTTTGTATCCCTTATGAATAAATATAACCTTATCCCCAATTTCCATAACAGAGTTCATATCGTGTGTATTTACAATGGTGGTTATACCAAACTCTTCTGTTATCTCATGTATCAGTTTATCTATTGTAAGTGATGTCTTAGGATCCAGACCTGAGTTAGGCTCATCGCAAAAAAGATATTTAGGCTGCAAGACAATCGCTCTTGCAATGGCGGCACGCTTCTGCATACCACCACTTATCTCTGACGGATACAACTTTGCAGCGTGGCTCAACTCAACCCTATTGAGACAAAACTCAACCCTCTCATTCCACTCCTCACGGCTCTTATTAGAGAACATTTCCAATGGAAAACGGACATTCTCTTCTACTGTCATGGAATCAAACAATGCAGAACCTTGGAAAAGCATTCCAACCTCTCTCCGCAGTTTAAATACATCCTTTTTAGTCATGGCGGCAATATCTCTGCCATCGTAAAGGATTTGTCCCTCCTCTACCCGATGTATGCCTATGACACTCTTCATCAGCACTGTTTTACCAGAACCTGACTGACCTATTATAAGATTTGTCTTGCCAGCCTCAAAAACTGCTGATATATTATGCAGTACCGTTAAATCACCAAAAGATTTGGTTACATTCTTCACCTCTATCATACAAGCAAAAGATCTGTTAAAATTACGTTGAACAAAAGTATAATGATACTGCTGTTTACAACAGCGTTTGTACTTGCCTTACCCACGTCCAATGCACCTCCGTATGCATAATAGCCATAATACGATGATACAGAAGATATTATAAAGGCAAAAAACAACGATTTAACTATAGAGTATGTAACATAGTACGGATTAAACGCATATTGAATACCCATTACATACTGGGCAGGCGATATGACACCGGTAGTGGCTATAAGGTAACCACCCAACAAACCGAAAAACATACTGAAAATCACAAGTACTGGAATAATGGTTACAAATCCCAGGATTTTGGGCAATATCAGGTAATTCTCTGCATTTACACCCATAATCTTAAGTGCGTCTATCTGTTCAGTAATACGCATGGTACCTATCTCTGACGCTATGTTAGAGCCCACCTTACCTGCAAGAATAAGACAAAGTATGGTTGAGGAAAACTCAAGTAGCAGCGTCTCACGTGTAGTAAGACCCGTCACATATTTAGGCAACATCGGGTTTTCTGTATTCAACACCATCTGCATCGTAATGGCGGAACCTATGAATATGGAGATTATTATAGTGATACCCAATGACTGAATACCCTGCTTCTCTATTTCCGTCAAATACTGTTTAAACAAAATCCCCCATCTTTGTGGCTTTGTAAACACCCCAGCCATAAGGCGAGAGTAGCGGCCTACGTGTTCAAAAAAGTTCATGCTGACACAATTTGTTTGAATTTGCAAATTTAGTGAATTTTTTGTAACTTCGCAAACTGAATTTCAGTATTGAAAAATTATGTTTAAACTATTCCTTATATGTTTGGCACTGCTGTTACCTGCAGTGTTTATTATGGGGTTTAGGGTTTTTTTTACAAAAAACGGCAAGTTTCCAAACAGCCACGTTGAGGGAAATGCCGCATTAAAGAGGAAAGGAATAACCTGTGCACGCTCCCAAGATAGGGCGGCACGTAAAAAACAATAGATTATGGAAACAGAAAATTTAATTCAAGTGACAGAAGTCAAAGAGAAGAAATGCAAAAGTTGTAATTGTTGCAAATGGGCCGCCACCGCAGTGATAGCCATGCTGGTTGTTGCTGTGATTGTGCTTTACGTTTTATTTTTTAACTCAAAGGGAGACCGTCAGACATCCGCCCCTGTTATAACAGACGGCACACAACTGCCTATTGCGTATGTAACAATGGATTCAGTCCTTACAAACTACAACTTGTACAATCAAATGAAAGACGATTTAATCCGTGAGCAAGAGAGTGCAAGGGCTAAAATAAACCAAAAAGCAAATGCTTTACAGGCTGATGCGGCTGATTTCCAAAACAAATATCAGAACAACGCTTTCTTATCTCAAGAGAGGGCTCAGTCTGAATACGAGCGTATTGCACGCAAGCAGCAGGAATTGGAAGCTGAAGACGCAAGGCTGTCTCAGGAATTAGTAAATAAACAGGCATTAATGATGCAAACCATCTTGTCTAAGATAGACTCTGTAGTTGAGATTTACAACCAAGACAAAGGTTATCATTTTATTTTCACAAACACAGGTGAGGATAATATTCTTTATGGAAATCCCGGATATGATATAACCAATGATATACTTGAATTATTGAACCAATAATTCAAGTATATCAGGGACAAGGGACAAGGGACAAGGGACAAAAATCTGACCCTTGACCCCTGACCCCTGACCCCTGACCCTTGATCCTTGATCCTTGACCCTTGATCCTTGATCCTATGAGCAACTCGTTGCGAATAATCTACATGGGTACCCCTGAGTTTGCGGTTGCCCCATTAAAGGCTTTGGTTGATAACGGCTACAATGTTGTAGCCGTTGTAACTATGCCCGATAAGCCTGCACAGCGTGGTATGAAACTGCAATATTCCGCAGTAAAACAATACGCTTTGGAGGTAGGGCTTCCTATATTGCAACCTGAAAGACTTAAAGACCCACAGTTTATAGATACTCTGAAAAGTTACAATGCAGACTTGCAGATAGTAGTGGCATTCAGAATGCTACCTGAAGTTGTATGGAATATGCCGCCAAAAGGCACGTTTAATCTTCACGCATCGCTGTTACCACAGTACAGAGGTGCGGCTCCAATAAATTGGGCGATAATAAACGGTGAGACAGAGACTGGAGTAACCACATTTTTCCTTAATCATAATATAGACACAGGAAACATTATAATGCAGGAGCGTACACCAATTAACCCCGATGACAACATAGGAACTCTTTATGACCGTCTTATGCAAATTGGAGCAGGTGTAGTGCTTAAAACAGTGGATAAAATTGCAAGCGGTGATGTTGAGACTTACGCTCAAGATGAAAATCAAGAGTTAAAACCGGCTCCCAAGATATTCAAGGAGGATTGTCTCATTCAGTGGGACAAGTCAGCCTTACAAGTCAATGACTTTGTAAGGGGACTCTCACCATATCCGGCAGCATATACAATACTTAAGACCACGAAAGAAGAGGATTTGAGGGTGAAGGTACTGAAGGTTTCGCCGGAGCAGACAGAGTGCAATGAGGCGGAGGGAACAGTGCTTACTGATAATAAAAGTTATATAAAGATTGCCGTGAATGACGGCTATGTGCGTTTAGAACAAATCCAACCCGCCGGCAAAAAAGTTCTGACAACACAAGAATTCCTAAATGGTACAAAACTCCTTAACTCCTAAACTCCATAACTCCTAAACTTTCAATTTTCAACTTTCAATTTTCAATTCTTAATGATTGACCACGCTACAGTACAGAAAATTCTTGATGCCGCCCGAATAGAGGAGGTGGTTGGGGATTTTGTGTCACTACGCCGACGTGGAGTGAACCTGATAGGACTTTGCCCCTTTCATAATGAGAAAACTCCATCTTTTACGGTAAGCCCTGCAAAAAACATCTGCCACTGTTTTGGGTGTGGCAAGGGTGGCAGCCCCGTTAATTTCATAATGGAGCATGAAAGCCTCTCTTACGCAGACGCTTTGCGTTATCTTGCCAAGAAATATGGAATAGAGATAGTGGAGAAAGAGATGAGCAAGGAGGAACTTGACAAACGCACAGAACGTGAGAATATGTTTGCCCTGAATTCCTTTGCACTAAAGTATTTTACTGACACCCTGAATAATACAGAAGAAGGACAGACCGTAGGAATGGCATATTTCCGCGAGCGTGGCTTTAGAGATGACACCATAAAGAAATTCCAATTAGGTTATTGTCCTGACCGTTTTGAAGCCGTAAGTATTCCAGCCCTTAAGGCAGGTTTCAGTAAAAAGACCATCATAGATACAGGCTTATGCACAGAGAACCAAAAAGGTGGACTTACAGACCGTTTCCGCGGCAGAGTTATGTTTCCTGTGCACACCGTATCGGGGCAGATTGTGGCATTTGGTGGCAGGGTACTTAAAAAGACAGAGAATACAGGTAAATACGTAAACTCCCCTGAATCAGAAATTTACCATAAGAGCAATGAACTTTACGGACTATATTTTGCAAAGAACGCCATTCAGCGTGCAGATGTGTGCTATCTGGTTGAAGGTTACACAGATGTTATATCTATGCACCAATCCGGAGTTGAGAATGTGGTGGCATCATCGGGTACATCTCTTACCACAGGACAAATCAGGCTTATACACCGTTTCACATCAAACATTATAGTTCTTTACGATGGTGACGCCGCTGGAATAAAGGCATCTATCAGAGGCATTGATATGCTGCTGGATGAGGGTATGAATGTTAAGGTTGTATTGTTACCCGATGGCGAAGACCCCGATTCTTTTGCACGCAGCATGGATTCCACCGCCTTTAGTGCCTACATTGACAGCCACAAGACAGACTTCATATCATTTAAGACAACATTGCTGCTAAGTGAAGCGGGAAATGACCCTATAAAACGAGCAACCCTTATAGGAGATATAGTTGACAGCATAGCGGTTATAGCAGACAGCATTCAGAGAGCCATATATATTAAGGAGTGTGCCGTAAAATTCAATATGAGAGAAGAGGTATTGGTGCAAGAAGTGGAAAAAAGACGTAAAAACAAGCAGACAGAGCAACCTGCACCAAGCGTAGAAGCCGTAAAACAAGCCGTTGACAGTGCCACAGGCAGACCATTCTGTTTTAAGGAGGAAAGGCAACTGATACGCTATGTAATAAGGTATGGTCATGACCTTATAAACATAAATTCCAACGGGCAGATTGTGCAGATTTCTGTTCTGGACTATATATATGGCAGTCTTGAAGCAGACGGGGCTTCACTATTATACCCTATACACATTCAAATTTTAGAGGAATCATTGTCTGTTGACGGCAACTTAAAATCACATTTCCTTAACCACCCTGATATAGAAATCCAAAACTACACATTCTCTCTTGCAGAAGACAGGTATGAACGCAGTTCCATATACCATACTGATGAAAGTGACGAAGAGAAGACAGAACGACTGTCTCAGCAAGTGCAGACGGTAATGTTTGAATACCGTTTTGCCATAATAAAAGACAAATGCACCAGATTAAAACAAGAGATTAAAGATGCCACCGCATCGGGTGATAACACATTGGTGGACCAACTGCTCATAGATTTGCAAAATGCAAATATGCAACGCAAGCAAATATCAGAGGTTTTAGGCAACCGCCCAAAATAGTATAATCAGAATGATTTTTTTAGAGTGAAAAGGAATTCCATTCCACCGCCGTCACGGTTCTTTGCCGTAATCCTACCATTGTGGAACGAAACGGCGTTCTTTACTATTGAGAGTCCCAAGCCAGTACCACCAGCCTTACGAGAGCGTCCCTTATCCACACGATAAAAGCGGTCAAACAAACGATTAAGGTGCTCATCTTCCACACCAACTCCGTCATCAGAGAAAGAAAAGTAGTAAAAATCCTTATCTTGACGGTAACAACATATATTTACCAATATATTCTCTCCGGCATACGCCAATGCGTTATCCATAAGGTTTCGGAAAATTGAGTATATAAGAGTTGTGTTACCCTTTATCATAAGGCTGTTTGGCATCTCCTTATGCACTGTAAACTGACGTTCCTCAATAATCAGCGACAAGTCTTTGATAACATTGTCTATTATCACCGCTATGTCCACATCCTCGCCCACATACATCTCAGGTGCCTCATCTAATTTGCTGATAGTTGATATATCCTGAAGCAGATTTGTAAGTCTTTGTGCTTGTGTATAGCAACGTTTTATGTAGAAATCTTTTTTTTCCTGCTCTATATCGGGATTACTTAAAAGAGTCTCCATATAACCCTGAATACTTGCCACAGGAGTCTTCAACTCGTGCGAAATATTCTGTGTAAGCTGCCTTTTAAGCGATGCCTGCTCCTCTTTTTGAGTTATGTCATCAATGGTTATTTCAAAACTCTTATCGTGGAATATTATACAATTGGCTACAAGGATTCTGCCGTTCTTCTCTATTTGTATGGCTTTGGTCTCTAATTTCTTTTCAGCCCTGCATTGGCGGTCATCAAGAAAATCAAGTATTTCACTGAACTCAGGTATATCAAATACAGATTCTGAATAACTGCACCTTTTATTTGATATTGAGTTAATGTACTGTATGAAAAGTTCATTGGACAGAATCTCCTTACGTTGCGGAGAATAGTTGGCAAATCCCCTCTTAGATAATTTAAGGTGTGCAAGCATTTTTTCACGCTCCATTTTTAAATCTGCCTGCACAGCATCTGAATTAGATTGCACACTATGCAACTCAGTCTGAACACTATCCAATTTATATTGCAATGCCGCTATAGTTTTTCTATAACGGCACACAATCCTATAACAGTAAACTATTACTGTCACTACTACAAATATACAAATACCTATAGTAATATACATTTATTCAGCTATTCAGCAGTCTCAGTTGGTTTTTCCTCTTTTGCAGGACGTGGAGGACGCTCTGTAAGAACCTTGTGAGAAAGTTTGAACTTACCGCTCTTCTTGTCAATATCAAGCAGTTTTACGGTAATCTTGTCTCCTTCCTTAAGCCCTGAGTGCTCCATATCCTCCAATCTGCTCCAGCTTATCTCAGATATGTGAAGCAATCCCTCTTTGCCCGGTAATATCTCAACGAATGCTCCGTAAGGCATAATGGACTTGACTGTTGATTCATAGACCTCACCAACCTCAGGTACAGCTATTATACCCTTAATTTTATTTACGGCTGCATCTATTGAATCCTTGTTAACAGCAGAGATTTCAACTATACCCTTATCCTCATCTTCAGTGATTGAGATTGTGGCACCGGTCTCAGCCTGCATTGCTTGTATAATCTTACCTCCAGGACCTATAATTGCACCTATCATATCTTTAGGAATCCAAATAGTCTCAAGACGAGGTGCATGCGGTTTAAGGTCTGCACGTGGCTCTGCAAGTGTCTCCTTAATTTTACCAAGGATGTACATTCTGCCATCATGAGCCTGTTTAAGTGCATTCTCCAAAATTTCGTATGAAAGTCCGTCAACCTTTATATCCATCTGTGTGGCGGTGATACCCTTTTCTGTACCTGTAACCTTAAAGTCCATATCTCCAAGGTGGTCTTCATCACCCAATATGTCTGAAAGCACAGCATAGTTCTTACCCTTATTCTCAGAGATAAGACCCATTGCTATACCTGATACCGGACGCTTGATTGGGACACCTGCATCCATAAGTGCAAGAGTACCTGCACAAACAGTTGCCATAGATGAAGAACCGTTAGACTCAAGAATATCAGAAACAACACGTATTACGTATGGATAATCCTCAGGTATCATATTCTTCAATGCACGGCAAGCCAAATTTCCGTGACCAATCTCTCTACGACCTACACCACGTTGAGCCTTAGCCTCGCCTGTAGCGAATGGAGGGAAATTATAGTGTAGCAAGAAACGGTCTGTTCCTTGTACAAGAGACTCATCTATAATCTTCTCATCAAGTTTAGTACCCAATGTAACGGTACTCAATGACTGAGTCTCACCACGTGTGAATATTGAAGAACCGTGAGGACCGGGTAAGTAACCGACCTCGCACCAGATAGGACGGATATCTGTAGTCTTACGACCGTCAAGACGCATACCCTCATCAAGTACTGCACGACGCATTGCCTCACGCTCTATATCATGATAGTAGCGGTCAATAAGCGGAGCCTTCTCCTCCAACTCCTCCTCTGTGAACTGTGCCTTGTACTCCTCGCAAACAGCCTTGAAGTTAGCCTCACGTGAGTGCTTGTCTGTATTGCAAGATTTTGCAAGAGCGTATGTCTTATCGTAGGTCTTATCGTGAAGGTCTTTGCGTAAATCCTCATCATTGACCTCGTGGCAATACTCACGCTTAACACTCTTACCATACTCATTCATAAGTTCCAACTGAGCCTGGCACATAGGTTTGATAGCCTCGTGAGCAACTTTCATTGCGTTAAGAAGATCCTCTTCAGAAACCTCCTTCATCTCACCCTCAACCATCATTATATTATCTAATGTGGCTGCTACCATAATATCAAGGTCTGCACTCTCCAAATCCTTGAAAGTAGGATTAACTACAAACTCGCCGTTTATTCTTGCAACCCTTACCTCTGATATAGGTCCGTTAAACGGAACATCAGATGCAGTAAGTGCGGCAGATGCAGCAAGACCTGCCAATGCATCAGGCATATCCACACCGTCAGCACTGTAAAGTGTTACATTTACAAATGTCTCTGCATGGTAGTTATCGGGGAATAGCGGACGTAATGCCCTATCCACCAAACGTGCAGTAAGTATCTCCGCATCTGAAGCCTTACCCTCTCTGCGTGTAAATCCGCCAGGGAAACGCCCGTTAGAGGCAAATTTTTCTTTATACTCTACGGTAAGAGGCATAAAATCCGTGCCTGGAACCGCATCTTGTGCTGAACAAACAGTTGCCAGCAGCATCGTCTTACCCATCGTCACCATTACGGCACCATCAGCCTGCTTTGCAAGCTTTCCTGTCTCAAGGGTAATTGTCCTTCCATCACTCAGTGTGATGGTCTTTGTTACTACATTCATAACAATATTAAATTATTAAAACATTAAAATCGGCACAAAGGTAGTGAAAGTCCGTCGCAAAAACAAAAAAATATTGTTTTTTGTAACAAAGGAAGAGTCAATACTTTTAATTTTCTTGTTTTTTTTAAAGATATTACTTATCTTTGCGGCGGATTTTAGAACGTGTTCTTATTAAAACAATTATAATTTATGAAAAAGATTTTTTTACTTATCTCGTTAGCAATGGTTTCTGTAAGCCTATGTGCCGGGAAATTTAACATTGGTGTTGAGGCTGGTTATGATTTCTCACACTATCGCAGCAAAACCACTGAAACTGTGTATAATGGAAATGTCAAGACAGTTACAGAGACATATCATCATGCCAAAGTCATTGACAGAACAGTCAAATATTATGAGAACGATAAGGAAGTTAGCAAAAGTAAAAATTCAAAATCCACAGGCAGGCTGCCACAAATGCACGGTTTCCATGTAGGTCCTACATTTGACTGGCGTTTCAGTGACAGGATGGGTCTAGGTTTAAGATTTGCCTTGGATTATCAATTCCTTTCAACAGCAGGTGATATTTATGACACTAAAGACGACAGAAAAGATTTAAAGGATAATGATGTAAATGCTCACACATACTACCATGCTCTTAGTCTTCCAATCCGTCTGTCCTACACATTCAATCTTCCAAAAGATTGCCATATATGGGTTATGACCGGTCCTAAATTTGACGTAGGGTTATCACTTAAAGGAAAAGCCTCTTACGGCAATAAGACAGAAGAAATGGACTATTTTGCAGGAAAAGTTAAAATGACTACAGAAGGAACGACCAGAGAAAAAGAAGACGAGTCCATTAAATACGACAGATTCAGTTGTTCTTGGGGTGTTGGATTCGGTGTTGGATACAAGAATTTCAACTTCTCAGCAATATATGACTTGGGGTTGTCCAGAAACAATGTATTGCACGAGCAGAATTTTGGCAACGTAAAATACGAGTATGCTAACTATAACAATCAGTTACAACTGACATTAAGTTATACATTCCCTGTTAAGAAATAGTAAGTTTTTAATCAATAAACATTTTAAATTATGAAGAAAGTATTTATTTTGGCTCTTGCAGCCATTTCAAGTGCCGCTCTTGTATCTTGCTCTAACAGCAACAGCACAGAAGAGGAAACAGAGGCACAGGACACTTTGGCAGTTGAGGTTTTTGACTCAATTGCAGTAGAGGTTGACACTTTAGCCGCTACAGACTCTGTAATAGTAGAGGAGATTGTAGAAGAGGTTAAAGAAGAGACAAAGACAGTAGTTAAGAAGCAAGCCGCTCCTGCTAAAAAAGCAGTTGAGACAAAGGCAGAAGAGGTAAAACAAGAGGTTGTTGAAGCCACTCAAGAGGCTAAGACAGAGACTGCTGAGGCTGTACAAGAAGTACAGGAAGAGTCTAAACCACAAGAGCCTGTACAAATGAGTGCGGCAGAAGCACGTAAAGCCGCTATAGCAGCAAAAAGGGCAGGAGGTCAAAAGTAATATTCATTTTAAAACAATTATAATTATGAAAAAGTTTTTTTATTTTACATCTTTAGCATTAGTTGCTATCCTTGCGTTATCTTCTTGCAAGAAAGAAGAGTATTCTGACGCTCAGTTAATTGACAACATTTCAAGTAATGTTAATTACACATTTGAGTACAAAGAGAATGGTAAGAAAGCAGACGAAGGTACTGTTCAATTCACAAAAGTTGATACAAACATGTCCGCCGTTGTAAAATTTGAAAGTGGAATAAACGACGGAATTGGATTATGGTTTGTTGAGAACAAAACTATTACCTTAACTTGGACAACAGAAATAAAAATTGATGAGAAAGTTATTCCTTTACAAATGACATTCTCTGGATCAATTTCAGGCAATGGAAACAAGTTCACCTTGAAAGATGCTTTGGATGAGACAACAACAATGGAATTTAAGAAAAAGTAAACATTTTCACTCAATAAAAAAAACGGAGACCATTTGCGGTTTCCGTTTTTTTATGTACTTTTGTGAAACTAAATTTACGGCGATGACAATAACTGATTTGGAGCCAAAGGCAGTTTGGCGTTATTTTTCTGAAATCTGTAGTGTGCCACGTGGCTCAGGCAACGAGGCAGGCATAAGAAACCATATAATAAACTTTGCAAAAGAGCACGGGTTTGAATATAAAGTTGATGATGCAGGCAACCTTATAATGCGTAAAGACGGCACAGGCAAAAGCATAGTATTGCAAGGACACATGGATATGGTTTGTGAGAAAAACTCTGACACCATACACGATTTCCGCAAAGACCCTATTGAAGTTATCATAGACGGAGATACCGTTAAGGCTAAAGGCACCACATTAGGCGGTGATGACGGCATAGGATTGGCTATTGCCATGGCACTGTTTACAGACACGGATGTAACCTGTCCGTTAGAGGCTCTGTTCACAGTGGAAGAAGAGACAGGCTTGACAGGTGCCATTGGATTAAGACCTAACATGCTTCATTCAGATACAATGATAAATCTTGATTCAGAAGATGATGAAGAGATTATTATTGGCTGTGCCGGAGGCATAGACACATCTTTGTGGTTAGAGATTGAGAGGGAGAAACCTGATTTTACTCCGTTTGGGATACATTTGAAATTCAGCGGTTTTACGGGAGGTCATAGTGGAGAGGACATAGACAAACCTCGTGCCAATGCAAATAAACTGCTTGCTGAGTTCCTAAAGGACTTAAAAACAGATTACAGAATAGTAAAAATAAAAGGCGGAGGCCTCCGCAATGCAATCCCACGTGAGGCTGAAGCCACAATAGTGGTGCCTTGGCAGGATAAGGAGAGTGTGCGTGTGGCTTGGAACATATACGAGTCTGAATTAGAGGCTGAATGGAAATCAAACGAACCCGATTTTTATATGACATTGGACTCTGTAAAAGTAACTGAAAATGCCTACACGAAAGAACTTAATCAAAAAATAGTGGGTCTGCTGTGCGATGTTCCTCATGGCGTCATAGAGTTCCGCAAAGACGATCCCACACAGGTTAATGTATCAACCAACCTTGCATTCATACGCGATGAGTACGGGAAGATACTTATAGGTACAAGCCAACGCTCAGCCAACATTGGCAAGCGTGATGTCATAGCGTGTAAAATTGCAGATATAGGAGTCACCTACGGAGCCACTGCAACACACTCCAGCGGATATCCTGGATGGGAACCGAAAGAGAACTCCGCCCTACTGTCGGCGGCGGTAAGAACCTACAAAGAACTATTTGGCAGTGATCCTAAGGTAAAGACCATACATGCAGGGCTTGAGTGCGGACTTTTCTCAAAATCGTACCCCGATATGGATATGATTTCAATTGGCCCCAAGATTTTGGGAATACACTCACCAGCAGAGACTCTCTACGTAGATACCGTAAAAAAATGCTGGTTGTTCACAAAAACACTTTGCCAGGCATTGCAATAAGTCAGTATTTTTGCTATCTTTGCCACAATTATGGATAACTTTGTAGTATCGGCGTTAAAGTACAGACCTGCCACATTTGACACTGTGGTTGGACAGAAATCGCTTGTGACCACTCTACGCAACGCAATAAAGACAGGGCAAATCTCTCATGCCTATCTATTTTGCGGACCAAGAGGCGTGGGCAAAACAACCACCGCCCGTATATTTGCAAAAAACATAAACTGTCTGCACCCTACAGCCGATGGTGATGCGTGCGGAGAGTGTGAATCGTGTAAGGCATTTGAGGAGAAACGCTCAATGAACATTCACGAACTTGACGCGGCATCAAATAACAGCGTTGAGGATATTCGCGGACTTATAGAGCAGGTACGCATACCGCCACAAATAGGTAAATACAGCGTATATATTATAGATGAGGTTCACATGCTGTCACAGAGTGCGTTCAACGCCTTTCTAAAGACACTTGAGGAGCCTCCTGCGTATGCAATCTTTATACTTGCAACCACAGAAAAACACAAGATTTTACCTACTATTATATCCCGATGTCAAGTTTATGACTTTAACCGAATGAGTGTCAACGATACCGTAAACCACCTTAAAGGCATAGCGGAGAAAGAGGGAGTGGAAGCGGAAGATGAGGCACTTAACGTTATAGCAGTGAAAGCGGACGGTGGCATGCGTGACGCATTGTCTATATTTGATCGCGTGGTAAGTTTCTGTGGCAATAAGATAACCTACAAGGATGTAATAGATGACCTCAATATACTTGACTACAACTACTACTTTAAAAGTGTGGATTTGTTTCTAAGCAAAGATATAAGCGGGGCACTTATGATGTTTGATGAGATTCTCTCTGCCGGGTTTGACGCACATAACTATGTATTGGGGCTTATGGAACACCTACGCAATGTTCTTGTATGCAAGGATAGTGTTACGGTACAACTACTTGAAGTTGGTGATTCCATTAAGGAATCATATATAAAACAGGCAGAAAGATGCACCCAAGAGTTCTTGTTTGAGGCATTGGAGATTACAAATGACTGTGACTTAGGATACAAGCAGAGCAAGAACAAGCGGCTTACAGTAGAGTTGATGTTAATCCGGATGTGCCAACTTCCGGAGCAAAAAAAAAATCAAGATAAAGAAGAGGCGTAAAATTCTGCCGTTCTTCCCAAGCACAGCGGACACATCTTGTTTTACAGTTCCTTTAAAGACCGCGGAGACAGAACAGAGTAAACCAGTTGTTGAGCCTAAAAAAGTAGTGAGGTATAATAAAAAAATTGATTTATCTCTAGGTGCCGCTCTTGCCACATCTGCAAACACAATCCAAACAGAGCGGAATGAGACCAAAGCACAACGTAACGATATCGTAAACGAGGATTATCTATCACAACTATGGATAAGATTCCCAGCCCTTATAAAACAGAAATCAAGTCTTCACTACCTGTTCAGGACACCGCCTGTATGGGATAGTGTGGAGCAAAAAGTTAAGGTGGAGACATCGGGTAAGATAGCGGCTCAAGAAATGAAAGACATCTTGCCAAAACTTACAAAATACCTGCAAGATAACCTAAAAAACGACTTTATTAAGATTGAGATTACGGTTGATGAGTCAAAAGCGGTCAATATGGATTTATCTCCCTCTGGCAAGGCAAAGGCGATGGCTCAAAAAAACGAAAAATTGAGGGATTTGTGCCGCAAACTTAATTTAGATTTTGCATAATATATTATATATGAACATTTTACGCAAGATATTCAACAAATACACCATAACCATAGCGGTGTTTTTATTCTTTATGTTTTTAGGCGAAAAACATAATGTAAGGCAGCGTACCAAATACAAACATGAGATAGAGGAGCTTGAAAAAGAGATTGAGTTCTACAAAGCGGAGACAGATAAATTAAACGAACGTCTTAAAGAGCTTACACTTGAGAACGAGAATCTTGAGAAGTTCGCCCGTGAGGAGTATCTTATGAAGGACCCGGAGGAGGATGTTTATGTAATAAGGGACGAGGGTCAAGGGTCAAGGGTCAAGGACTAATGTTTTGCCCAATACCACAGTTTAAGAAGGGGGTTGGTGATTTTTGAGACAGATGAATAAGGAATTTGCTCGGCTCCAAAACCTTGGTTTCTCTGTGCAACACCATTAATCATACTACCTTCAAAATCATAGTTCTGCGTTTTATCTGAGACAAATTTTATGGCGTCCGCTATTATTTTCACCCTTATCGTCCAGCTGTCTCTGTCTAATGTATTGACAGACAATGCAAGATTATATGCCGAATTCTTATCCCAAACCAAGCACAACATTGCACACATTGCACCATCTCCTCTGTCAATACCCAATATTGCCGCCTGACCTCTTGATTCGGCTGCCTTAAATATACTTAAGAATATTTCGTCAGAATATAGAGGTTCCCTTTTTCTATACTTTAGACAGCTTTTTTGAAAAGCACAATACTCCAAGGCTGAGAATCCTGTTCCAAGTCTGAATTTTTTATCCGCCCTCTCCAATTTTCTTTTATATTCAGAACAAAAACCTTCATATATCCTATTCCAATCAGAAATATTGGGGATTACAAACGTATATCTGGTGGTTTGCTTAAACCCTTTCCAATAAAATGGTTGCCAATTCCTTATTTCCTTATTAAAGTTCTGTTGATAAAAATCAACATGCAGAGACAAGATGCAATCAGCAAAATATGACATAACCCTATTTTCAAGTTCATAGCGTTGATGCATGTTCATATTCTCCCCGTAAAATAGCCAAACTCCATTATATTGTGTTAAAATAGGCTGACAAACCATTTTAAAGCCATATTTCTCCTTAAGATGAAGAACCATAACCCCTTCACACAAGCCGCCTTTCCCTTTTGCAACAAATGAAATCCATCCGTTTTCCCCACAAGCCGCATCCATCCACCAAGATTGCATAAATAGCGGAATCTCAGGATGACTCTTGCACAACTTTCTATATTCCTCCTTATTATCTATCATACATGTTTTTGCAAAAGTAAACAATTTTTTACATTTTTGATATTTTTTTCTTAATTTTGTGCTATGAATAACCTTTTGCATTACAATCTTACTCGCAATACAGCAAAAATTCTGACAGGGAATGTATTGGCACAGATAATATCCTTGATAATCTATCCTATACTGTCCAGATTATATTCTCCTGATGATTTTGGAGTTCTTAATGTATTTTGTAGCATAGGTGGAATATTTATCGTTCTGGCAACATGTGAATATCAAAATTCCATTGTTATAGCCAATAAAGATGCAGAAGCCTCAGCATGTCTTCATCTTTCTGTAACAATAAACATAATTGTCTCCTCATTTGTTGCATTAACTATATTGTTTGCCAAACCAATATCAGAATTCTTTAACGTACCTGCTCTTGCCCATTGGTATTTTCTTTTGCCTGTTTACATATTCTTTACCGCACTATGGAACATATTGCGACACTGGTATATCAGAAAAAAACTATTTGGTGAGATAGGCAGTTACCAAGTTAGTCTAAGCACATCAAACGCACTGTTAAAAAGTGGATTTGGGTACTTTGGTCAAACATCATTCGGACTTATGCTTTCTATGACAGTAAGCCCCATTATTGCTATTGGCATCAGCATCGGTGTACATTTCAAACATATTAAGGAATTGTTCCGCACTGATACCATTTGCATGAAAGATGCCGCAAAAAAACACTCCAACTTTCCAAAATATGCCACTCCACGTATGCTACTGCACTACTTTATAAGTTCATTGCCCATTCTAATGCTTTCGCCTGAATTCAATGCGTACGAAATAGGTATTTTAGGAATGGCTATGGCTCTTGCTTGTAAGCCTATAAATATTTTAACTACAACGATGTTTACCCCTCTGTTTCAAAAAGTTTCTGAGATGGTAAATAATAACATGTTAATTACACCTGCAATTCGGAAAATCATAATTTTTATTCTTGCTGTAACAATCCCGTTCTTTATTGTTTTATATTTTATTCTTCCGGATTTAACTCAATGGCTGTTAGGCAACAAGTGGCGTGAAAGTGGAGAACTTATCAGGTTTATGCTTCCTTATCTTGCATCGGTGTTGGTAACCTCCACTCTGAATTTTATTCCTGATATTTTTCAAAAACAAAAAATAACATTACTATTTGAGATTGTAAATCTTATAGTATGCACAATAGCACTGTCAATAGGCATTGCATACTCTGATTTCAAAATGGGAGTTCTACTATATTACCTGTCTTACACGTTGATTTGGGTTAGCGAAGGAGTTTGGATTTATCATCTTGTAAGTATGTACGACAAACAATTATCAAGATAATGCAAAACATCTATACAGATACTGCTGAACATTTATGTAGTCTGTTTAACAAAACAGAATTCAAAGATTTGCCATTAGGACAGTACCATAGGCAATACTTTGACACATTACTGCATAATTTACATTACTATGCGGATATTTATGCCAAATGTTTCAGCCTTTTTGATAACAGTACACCGCTACAGGATATTATATGCGTTGATTATGGCGGAGGATGCGGACTATTTAGCATCTATGCCAAACTTTTAGGCATCGGGACTGTAATTTATATTGATATAAATCCATTGTCTGTTAACGCCGCGGAACATATTTTTAAGAAAGTAGATTATGGTGCCGATTTAGTGTTACAAGGAGATGCCTCCACCCTGCAACATTGGTGTAAAACCAATAATATACAACCTACAAATCTTGTATCTATCGATGTCATTGAACATATTTATGATTTAGATATTTTTTTTAACACCCTGCGTCAAATAAACTATGATATGCAAATGGTGTTCACTACAGCATCCGTGGCAGACAACCCGTTCAAGAGCCGTAGGTTACACAAAATAATGAAAAAATGTGAACACAACTATTTTACTCAAAGACTTAATTATATACAAAACAAATTCCCCGATATTCAAAAGTCACAAGCCATAAAATATGCAGAACAAACACGTGGACTGATATATCAAGACATTGACGTTGTGATACTTGGAAAAACCACCGCACCAACAATTGACAAGTACAACACATGCAATCCTGAAACAGGTAATTTTGTGGAAAGAATACTAACCATAGACCAATACAGACATATTGTCAATCCATTATATCTTATTTGCCATAACGGATTCTACAATATACGACAAAAATCCTTAATAAAGAGTTCAGCCACTAAATTTTTAAACTTTGTTATAAACACTTGCCCAAAAATAGGTAAAACGATAACTCCTTTCATATTTATTCAAATAGACGGCAAGTAAAGCCGTTCCACTTATAAGACCTATTTACACTTGGCAAATAAAGAACAAATTTTAACAGAGTGTCAAGTTATGAAAATGTTATAATTTTTTCTTCATTAAAATAAAAGGAGTGAAATTTAGACATTAACCAAATTTTTCTTACCTTTGCATTTTTAATTATCTTTAATTTTATCTGTTAGGATATGGAAAACGCAAATAACGAAAAGGAACTTGACTTAATTGACCTTATTAAAATCACATGGAGATGGTTTATGAAATATGTCTGCCACCCATTGTTCATTCTCTTCACATTTGCTATAAAAAAATGGTGGATTGGTGTAATAGGCATAATATCAGGAGTATTAATCTCCACTCTTATATGCTTGTTCTTCCCTGTATACCAAGGCTCTATGGTTCTTGTAAACAATATTGCCGACAGCAGTGAATTTATTAATAACATAAGGAACTTCAACCTCACCAGTCCGGAGTACAAATCAGAGGCTATGGGCATTCCTCTCAGGAATGTTTATATGATACGGGAAATAAAGCCCCACTACCTCTGCTACACAGACACATTGATGACAGACTACATAATTGATTTTGCTGACTCCACAACAAAAAGTAAGACAATACCTCTTCAGGGCAAGTTTTGCATTGAGGTGGAGGCCTCCAATGATTCTGTGTTCTCATATTTCAATGATGGAATCATCAGATATCTGAACAGCAATCCATATTATCAGAAGACGAACAATCAGCGTTTGGCAGAAATGAGAACGAACATAAAGATGGCTGAAACAGAATCAATCAGACTGGATTCCATTATGAATAAAAAAGGGGACGACGTTTTGCTTGGTTTTTCAAGCACCGGCAATATGATGACTTCAATGGTCAAACCCGCCGAAATAGTGAACGAGAAACTTAAGTTAGGGAATATGATTCTCGGAGCAAACAACGTTCTTGCATACCAAAATGAGATGGTCTATATCTCATCAAAGATGCAGGTATATGACAAACCTAAGAACTTTGTCCTTAGAACGGTGAAAAAAAATACAATCCTCTCTATATTGTTGTGCTACGCAATAGCGTTATTAATTGTCTATAGAGAGAATATAAAACAATTCATTAACAGGGAGAACAATGGCAAAGGAACTAATATCACGCAGTGAGAACTATTCACAGTGGTACAACGATTTGGTAGTAAAGGCTGACCTTGCGGAGCAATCGGCGGTAAGAGGTTGTATGGTTATCAAACCGTACGGTTTCGCAATATGGGAGAAGATGCAGCATGAACTGGACCGTATGTTTAAGGAGACAGGGCATGTGAATGCTTATTTTCCGTTGTTTATTCCTAAATCCTTCTTAAGCAAGGAGGCAGACCATGTAGAGGGTTTTG
>JAZLHT010000133.1:0-13944 GCA_045616965.1 Candidatus Enterocola sp. | reverse complement strand
AATTAGGTAACAGCGAATTTAAATTCCCTGATACAGATAAGGAACGTGGTAGAGATTGGGTTCATGGAGCAGGTTGGACAAACGTATCATTGCAATTGCTTGAAGAAGGTAAGCCTGTAGGCAACTATTATGGTTTCAAATTCTCACGTGTTGATGAGAATGGACGTTTCTACGGCTTTGATAAGAACGGTAATGAGAAGTTAATGACCAAACTTACAGATGAAGACAAGCAGATTTTAGGTAACGCTCTTCCTGTACTTAACTGGGGTTTCAGTTCATCTATGAGTTTTTATGGTGTTGATCTTTCATTCAGCTTGCGTGGTGCATTTGGCGGATGGCTATTGAACCTGAAACGTTTGGCTTACGGTAGCAAGGCTTCTATCGCTTATGGTAACTTGCTGAAGTGCGACGACAATAAACATGCCAGTACGCCTACTGTTATGACAGATTACTATCTTGAGAGTGGCACGTATGCCAAGTTGGGTGACTTTACTGTAGGTTATACATTCAAAATTAAAGAGAATGTTCAAAAATACATCTCCAAGGCCCGTATCTACGTTACAGGGCAGAACCTTGTTACTTTCAGCAAATATACAGGTGTTGATCCGGAAGGTGTTTCTATGACAGGATTGGAGCCTGGAATAGAGAAACTAACATATTATCCTACAGCAAGATCATTCATATTGGGTGTTAACATAGGATTCTAATTATTAACCTTAAAATTTAAAAAGATATGAAATTCAATATAGCAAAATTAAGTCTATTGGTTGGAATCTTTGCCACTGTAAGTGTATTCCAATCATGCACTGACCTTGACCCTTACGTATATAGCGAAATGGATAGCGAGGAGTTCAAGAAATCAGACGGATATATTTCCAGTGAGTTAGGTAAGGTTTACGCTCATTTGCAACGTGAATATGGTTATGTGTATCGTGAAGGTTATTGGAGTGTTCAGGAGAACACGAGTGATGAGTGTTGCGTGCCTACACGTTGGGGTGGTGACTGGTACGACGGAGGTGTGTTCTGGGATTTGCATAATTCACGTTTTAATCCTAAATTAAGAGAACTTGCCGCAAGCGGAATCTCTGCAAATGGTGCGTTTGCAATGCCTTACAACGGCATAGCTAAAATAAATGCCATGATTAAGACCATGAAGTCTATGGGAACAGATGAGAAGCGTCCGGAGATAATGGCAGAGTTGAAGGTGTTCCGTGCTTGGTATCACATGTGTCTTATGGATGTGTTTGGCAGAGTGGGTTTCTATACTGAATATACAGATTTGTCAGGCAATCATCCTCAATACGATAGAGAGGTTGTGTGTGACTCTATTATGAGAGATCTTTTAGCAAACGTTCCTTTGCTTGACAAAGAAAAACACTACTGCCGCATTAACTATTACGTAGGTGAGATGATTATGGCAAAAATGTACCTTAATGCCAAGGCTTGGGGTGTTCTGGGAAAAAGCAAGGAGATTCCTTCTGATGAAACAGAATGCTACAAAAAGGTTGTTGCGCTTTGTGATGACATAATAAATAACGGAGGCTATTCATTGGAGCCTAATTACTTTGATAACTTTAAGGTTGACAATGAGAACTCTAAAGAGAATATGTGGTGTGTTTATTATGACGCTACATCGTCTAAGGGTATGCAGTTCAATGTTATGACATTACATTATTCTCAAAAGGATGTATATGGTATGAAAGAGACACCTTGGAACGGATATTGTACATCACACAAAGTAATAGGTCTTTATGGTGAAGGTGACAAACGTATAGATTGTTGGGCAAGGGGTGCCGCTCTTGACGCAAGCGGCAAGCAAATCACTGTGGAGGTTGCCGTGGATTCTCTTACATACGTGCATATGCCAAAATATGTCAGGAAACCAGACAATTGGCCAAATAAAATTCCTGCGGAGTTAACAGGTACAAGTGTGATAAAATATCAGTTCCCTGCATATTTTACAGATACTATTACCACTCTGACCAATACGGAAAGTTATAAATTGTATAATATATTTGAAGGTCCTAGATTTTTGAAATTTGAGATTCAGAAAGGCGTAGGAGCACACATGAGTAATGATTTTCCAATTTACCGTCTTGCTGATGTTTATCTGATGAAAGCGGAGGCTTGTTTACGTGGCGGTGGTGATCAAAACGATGGTCTTGCAGCAGTAAATATGGTAAGGAGTCGTGCAGGTGCTACTCCATTCGGGGCATTGAATGAAGAAGATCTTTGCAACGAGCGTTGTCGTGAGTTGTGCTGGGAGGGTCATCGTAGGACAGACTTAATCCGTTTTGACAGATTTACCGGCGCTAAATCATTGCCTAATGATGCTGACCCTGCTAACTTGTGGATTCTTAAAACTAATCCAAATGATAAATATGACACTAATCTGTCAGGACGTCCATATTGCAAACCGGAAGATGCCGCTGAAACACCGGAGACAGCAAAGGTTTGTGCAATACCTGATTTTATGGTTGACTACGGATATACTCAGAATCCAGGATATTAAGTAAACTTTTTTATTAACCCTTATTTATTAACTAAAAATTTTTAAACATGAAAAAATTAATTTATGCATGTACAAGTATTGCACTTGTAGCTCTTGTGGGATTAGCATCTTGCAAGAAAGACAATGACAAATCTGGGTCTTTTAAATTGAATTCCACTAGCGAGGAATTAGAAGTTGGATCAGATTTTATTCTGAAAGCCAAAAATTATTCAGGTGAAGTTGTCTTTACATTGGAGCCGGCTGACTCTAAGGTTGTAACTTTGATCCCTACTAATGGTTCTGAAGCCAAAGTTGTGGGTGCAGCTGTAGGTGAAGTTGATGTGGTTGCTACAAATGGTGGCAAAGTTGCCAAATGCCATTTTACAGTAACTAGTGCAAAAGAGCCAATTCCTGAAATTACTCTTCCTGGTGCAGACAGAGTAACTATTGCTGTACGTGTTCCTGCTGGCGTTACATGTAATGGTGTACGTGGTGCAGGTAACTTTAACGATTACAATGATAATGATGCTACTCAAGACTTTACTTTAGTAGGAAAGACAGCAACATGGTACGCTATGACATATACAGCAGCAGATGTAGAGTGGTTTAAACTTCTTGGTATTTCAAAAGATGGTAAATCTTCTTGGAGTAATCAATGGAGTGCAGAAGATGGTGATGTTACCATTCTTAATGAATTAGATGGTTGTGAAATTGATTATTCAGAGAATGGTCAGCCTCGTCTTCACATTATTGATGCAGCTAAGGTTAGCAATGCTGTTATATACATAGATGTTAACGCTTGGGCAACTGATCCATGTGAGCCTGTTAATCCTGCAGGTAAGGCTACATTCAGCGTAAAATTGGCCGTTGATAATGTTAAGGGTGCTAAGGTTGTAGGTAGCTGGGATAGAGAATCAGAATATGGTAACTGGGCTCCTGATAAAGGTATGGCACTTACTGAAGCTGATGGCTCTTGGACTGCTAGTGTTGATGTTCCTGAAGGCTTTGAGTTTAAGATTTTATTGGATTTGTCAGGTGAAGGTTCTTATACTTGGGATAGTCCATGCTTAGCAAAAAACCAAAAGATGGCTCTTGATTTGAATTTTGCTAAAGAGTACTCTCTTGAGGATTGGCAAAATCTTCCAGTAGAATAATCAATTAGATAGTCCTAATTATTCAAAAAAAAGAGCGACTTTAAAAGTCGCTCTTTTTTTTGTATCTTTGCGTCATAATTTTATAGGCGTTTATGCAGTTTCTACAGTTAATGCTTGCGTTGTCCTTTCTGGTTATAATCCATGAGGCAGGACATTTTATTACGGCAAAGATATTTGGCGTAAGGGTTGAGAAGTTTTACCTGTTCTTTAACCCTTGGTTTACATTGTTTAAGTTTAAGCCTAAAAATTCAGAAACAGAGTACGGCATAGGGTGGCTTCCGTTTGGCGGCTATGTAAAACTTGCAGGTATGATAGATGAGAGCCTTGACACTGAGCAGATGGCAAGGCCTGCTGAGCCGTGGGAGTTCCGCTCAAAACCTGCATGGCAGAGGCTTATAATTATGAGTGCAGGCGTAATTATGAACCTTATAGGGGCTATGGTAATATATGCCATGATACTATACTCTAACGGAGAGCAATATGTAAAACTTAGTGATGCCTCTATGGGTATGAATTTCTCTGAGGTGGCACATGACCAAGGTTTCTGTGACGGTGATATTCTGCTTATGGCAGACGGAGAGGAGCTGGAGGCTATGGATGAGGAGAATGTGCGTAAGATTCTGAATGCCTCTACTGTAACAGTGCTGCGTGACGGTGAGCGTAAAACCCTTACTATGAGCCGTACATTTATGCAGGAACTGATTGCCTCTAAAGAGGGCTTTGCAGACTTCAGAGTGCCGTTTGTGGTAAAAGAGGTGATTCCATCTACTCCAGCGGAGAAAGCAGGCATAATGGCAAATGACAGCCTTGTAAGCATAAATGGCTCTACACTTGTGGCTTGGAGTGATTTCACCCCTGTGCTAAAGGCAAATAAGAACACCCCTCTTAATGTAGGTCTCTACAGAGACGGTGCTTTTGTAACTACAACTCTTACCCCCGATAGCGTAGGCAAGATAGGTGTTTATGTAAAATCAGCTTATGACATTTATCCTGTAACTGAGCATACGTATGGGTTCTGGGAGTCTTTCCCAGCAGGCATAAATAAGGGTTTTACAGCGTTTACCGGCTATGGCAGTGACTTTAAGATGGTGTTTACTAAAGAGGGGGCGGAGAATATGGGTGGTTTTGGCACCATTACCAAGCTGTTCCCCGATGAGGTGAATTGGACCTACTTTTGGTATATTACCGCATACTTGTCTGTTATTCTTGCATTTATGAACATTTTGCCAATCCCTGCCCTTGATGGCGGACACATTATATTCCTGCTTTATGAAATGATTACCCGCCGTAAACTTAGTCAGGAGTTTATGATTACAATGCAGAAGATAGGGCTGCTGATACTGATATTCCTGCTCCTTTATGCTAATGGGATGGATATAGTTAGAGCGTTGGGGTAGTTAAAAGTTGAAAGTGGAAAGTTGAAAGTGCCCCCCATTCCGTCATGCTGAGTGAAACGAAGCATCTCAGGATGACGGGAATGAGCAGAATTTGCGAGTTTCAGCATCTGTATTTACGTAATCATCGTAAGTGGGGTGGGCGATGTGCGGAACGGACGTGAGAGCACGCTCTATTATGTCTGACATTTGCAAATAGCCTATTTTACCATTGCGAAAAGCGGCATTCGCAACCTCATTTGCCGCATTAAGTATGCAAGGAGCATTGCCACCCATCTCTATAGCCTTGTAGGCAAGGGCAAGATTGCGGAATTTGTTTAAATCAGGCTTTTCAAATGTAAGTGTGCTTAAATCAAACAGATTAACTCTATTGTAGGTGTTATATATGCGAATAGGATATGACAGTGCATACTGAATAGGTATTCTCATATCAGGTACACCTAATTGAGCCTTAATGGAGCCGTCTGTAAACTGAACGGCGGAGTGTACTATGGATTGAGGGTGAACCACCACCTCTATGTTTTTTACATCTACATTAAACAGCCATTTGGCTTCAATTACCTCAAATCCCTTGTTTATCATAGATGCAGAGTCAATGGTTATTTTGGCTCCCATATTCCAATTTGGGTGTTTAAGGGCATCGGCGGGGGTAACTGTACGCAGATAGTCTAAATCTTTAGTGCGGAACGGTCGACCAGATGCGGTAAGCAGAATCTTCTCCACACTGGTATGCCTCTCACCCTCCAAACATTGGAAAATGGCTGAATGCTCTGAATCCACAGGCAGAATGGTGCTTCCGTATTGTTTTTGAAGGCTGCACATAAGGTCTCCTGCCACCACCATAGTCTCTTTATTGGCAAGTGCTATGGTCTTCCCGTTTTTTAATGCGGAGATGGTTGGTTTAAGCCCTGCATAGCCCACCATTGCTGTAAGAACCATATCCACGCCGTCCATAGCCACCACATCGCAAACGCTGTCAATGCCTGAAAGTACTTTTACATCGGTGTTATGTAGGGCATTACAAACATCGGGGTAGTTATTCTCATTAACCATAACGGCATATTTAGGGCGGAACTGCAACGCCTGCTTAATAAGCAGGTCTGCGTTATTATATGCTGTAATGGCAAAAACCTCAAATTTATCGGAATTATCAGCAATAACCTGAAGCGTTTGAGTGCCTATTGAACCAGTTGAACCTAATATAGCAATGCGTTTCATTATTCAAAAATCATATAGTTTATAGGGTTTTGAGGCTGGTCGTTATTCCATAACTCAAAATGAAACCCTGGCTTTTTGTCTGTATTGTTGTCAAATATGGCACCAATAACCTGCCCTGTGCTTACCACCTCGTTTTTATTTACAAACACAAGCCCTAACCCACGATATACAGTTATAAAGTTATGCTCGTGAATAATCTCCAAATAATACCCCGATGTGTAATCGAAGCCTACACTAAATACTAATCCTTTGTAAGCCGCTGCCACAGATGCCTTTGGTGTGGTTGTAATATCTACACCAAATCTATCGTCAACAGGAGAGAAACCCGATGTTATGATTCCTTTTGCCGGTGTAAAGAATATAAGACCTGATTGTGCCTGCACAGGATTGGAGATGTTATACATCTCCTCCTCTTCAAAAGCCTTGCCAAACTCCTTCTCCGCCTCGGTTTTCTCCATAAGCAGTTGGGCGCGTTTTTCCTCAATAATACCCTCTGTAATCACATCAGTGGTATCAAGTTCTATATCTCCGCTTATTATGTGCTTAATTACGTTAAAATAGGATTCCTGTTTTTTCACTTCAATAGTGAGAGAGTCTATTGTGAGAGCTTGCTCTGTTATTTGAGTTTTAAGTGCAGTATCAATATTCTCCGGAAGCAAGCCTTTTAGAGGGGTATGCAGAATAATAAAAGAGAACAGCACAAGCGTTATCACAATTATAACTATGCTTGTAACCAATAGACCTAAAGCTGATAATCTGGTGTGAAACACCTCTTCAAGAGTTCCCTCATTGATTATCGACACTTTATGCCGTACGGTAAGACGCTTAAAGAAACTAAGTTTTCTGCCTGTTTTTTGCATAGTGCAAAGATACGATTAAGTAAGGTAAAAAAAAAATAAAAATAGCGACACTGTGTATGCCGCTATTTTTCAGTTGCGGAGGCCCGGTTCGAACGAGCGACCTTTGGGTTATGAGCCCAACGAGCTACCACTGCTCCACTCCGCGATATTGCGGTGCAAAGATAGTGTATTTTGTTAACAATACAAAATTAAACTTGGATTTTTTAATTTTTTCACAACATAATATTGTTTTAATCAAATAATAGCATCAAAATAGGAATTTTTTTCATAACTTTGCGATGCAAAATTCTGGAGGGGTGCCAATTGGCTGAGATCATACCCTTATAACCTGAACCGGACAATGCCGGCGTAGGAATCAGTATATTTACTTAGCATTGCGCTATTTCCTCCACTAAAAAATTAAACGCAATGTTAGTTACAATCAACAACAAACTTTTTAATTGTACAAATGGTGACAACGTCACCAAAGTGTTGGAGACAGCAGGGCTTAACGTCTCTACCAATATCGCTGTGGCTATAGGGTCACAAATAATTCCACGTTCAAAATGGGAGTGCACTACGATTTATGATGGAGATAAGATTCTTGTAATCAAGGCGACTTATGGAGGTTAAATGATGTTTTCAATAATTATTATAACGCCATGCCGTACAACAGAGAATGAAACCATAATATGCAATAACCTTTTTGCAAAGGGGTTATCCACACTTCATCTTAGAAAACCTGATGCAGATGAATCTGAAGTAAGGCACTATATAGAATCTATTGAACCTTGCTATAGAAACCGTATAGTTATTCATAGTCATTTCCATTTGGTAAATGAATATGGATTGAAGGGCATACACCTTAAGTCCACTATGATTCCCGATTTTAAAAATTATGTAGATGTAAAGCATATAAGTGTTTCCTGCCACTCGTTTGAAGAAATCGAAAGTCTGACTTTTAATCCGTCGTATGCTTTTATAAGCCCTGTTTTTGACAGTATATCAAAACCGGGATATAAGGCAAATAAAGCTCTGTTGGATAAATTACGTATATCTTCGTCAAAGGTTCCGTTAATTGCCCTTGGAGGAATAGATGATACAAATGTGGTGAAATGCAGAATGTGTGGTTTTGCGGGAGCCGCCATAATGGGTTATGTATGGAATAATCCGAATTATGTTTTGGAGAGATTTGGTGTATTACAAAAACCTACAGTTCTTTCCATTGCCGGTTTTGATCCCACCTCCGGTGCAGGAGTGAGTGCAGATATTAAAACGGCTGAATCATGTGGTGTTTATGCAATGGGGGTTGTTTCCGCCGTTACATTTCAGAATGTTTGTTGTTATGAAGGGACTGAATGGATTGAGAAGGCGATTATATTACGTCAAATGGAGACTTTGTTTAAGACCCATACTGTTGAAATAGCAAAGATAGGGTTGATAGAAAATTGTGAGACTTTGATAAGCGTTTTGAATGTCTTGCATAAATGCAATCCTAATATAAAGGTAATTTGGGATCCGATTATGAAGGCGACTGCATCAGATAATAGGTTTCATGGATCGGATTTACGTGCCAATCTTGATAAAATAATGGATATGATAGATCTTATAACGCCAAACATAGAGGAGTTGCTTGATTTGTTTGATGATACAACCCCTGCCGGATTATGTAAGTTGGCAACAGATAGAAACTGTGCCATACTGTGCAAAGGCGGACACTCAAACGGGGTGGAATCTTGTGATACACTTTATATGCCTGAAGGATCCATTTTTCAAAATAGCGTCATCCGTCTTCCTTTTGAAAAACATGGAACGGGTTGTTTCTTGTCTTCTGCCATAATGGCATATTGGTCATTGGGATATTCTTTGCAGGAAGCCTGTGCCATGGCTCAAAGTAAGACCGCTGCATTTATCAGGTCTAATCATACAAAATTAGGATATAATGTATCAGAGGATAGTAAAATAATGAAAATTGAAGAATGTGGCATAATGTATATAAGTGATTACCGATATGGCTATACCATTGCAGAACAAATAGAGGCTGTGTGTAAAGGTGGGGTGAAATGGATTCAACTTAGAATGAAAGACAGCACAGATGAAGAGATGTTGTCTGTGGGAAAACTTGTCAGGGAGGTTTGCAACAGATATGGAGCCACATTTATAATAAATGACAGAGTTAGAATAGCAAAGATTCTTAATGCAGATGGTGTGCACCTCGGAAAATCTGATATGAACCCACTTGAAGCACGTAGAATATTAGGGAGAAACAAGATAATTGGAGCAACATGTAACACTTTTGAGGATATAATGATAAGTAACCGTCAGGGTGTGGATTATGTTGGTGTGGGACCGTTCAGATTTACAACTACAAAAAGAAATTTGAGTTCTGTAATAGGAGTGGATGGGTACAGGACATTGGTGTCAAAGTGCATAAAATCAGGTATTAAAACGCCTTTGTTTGCAATAGGAGGAATTACAACTGACGATTTTTCTGAAATTATGTCAGCCGGTATAACAGGCATTGCGTTATCTGGAAATATCTTAAAAGCCGATGATATTACGGCAAAAGCAAAACATTGTATTGATATGATAAAAAAATTCAAATAATGGAAAAACTATTTATTGCAGGAAGGGAGTTTAATTCCAGACTGTTTTTGGGAACGGGCAAATTCAAATCTAATCAGGAAATGAGGAATGCCATAATGGCATCTGGAACAGAAATGGTTACGGTTGCTATGAAACGTATAGACCTTAACGATGAAAGTGATGATATGCTGAAACATATTCTGTTACCCGACATTCAATTATTGCCTAATACATCGGGGGTGCGTAACGCCGATGAGGCGGTGTTTGCCGCTAAAATGAGTAGGGAGGCTTTTGGAACAAACTGGATTAAACTGGAGATTCATCCGGATCCGCGTTATCTTCTGCCTGATTCCATTGAAACTCTTAAAGCGACTGAACAACTTGTAAAATTGGGATTTGTTGTGCTTCCATATTGTCAGGCAGACCCTGTTTTATGTCGTCAGCTTGAAGAAGCGGGAGCCTCTACCGTTATGCCCCTTGCCGCTCCTATAGGAACTAACAGAGGTTTGCAGACTCGTGAGTTTATAAGCATTATAATAGATCAGTCCGGCATTCCTGTTGTAGTTGACGCTGGTTTGGGGGCGCCGAGTCATGCGGCGGAGGCTATGGAGATGGGGGCGGGAGCCTGTCTTGTAAACACCTCTATCGCAATTGCAGAAAATCCCGTTAGTATGGCAAACGCTTTCAAACTTGCGGTTGAGGCTGGCCGTATGGCATACGAATCCAAATTCAAAATAAATGAATATAAAAGTACGGCATCCGCTTCATCTCCTTTAACATCATTTTTAAACGATTAAATTATGAAATGTAACATAAAGGGAATCATGTTTCCAAATTCAGAGAAAGTGTATATGTCGGGAAAATTATTTCCCGATATTAAAGTGGGTATGCGCAAGGTTAGGCTTACACCAACTGTAACCGTAGATGATTATGGAGAGAGACATTTTAAGGAAAACGATTCGGTTTATATATACGATACCAGCGGACCATTTGGCGATCCGGATATTGATATTGATCCAATGCGTGGTTTGCCGCGTATGCGTGAAAAGTGGATATTAGATCGTGGTGGAGTAGAAATAAGTGAGGGCGAAACATGTATATATCGGGCTAAGTGTAAAGAGCAGATATCTCAAATGTATTATGCAAAAAGAGGAATTATTACAAAAGAAATGGAGTATGTGGCAATAAGGGAAAATATGAATTGTGAGGAATTAGGTATTAAGAGCCATATTACACCGGAGTTTGTATGTGAAGAAATTGCTGCCGGGCGTGCAGTGCTTCCGTCAAATGTAAATCACCCCGAATCAGAGCCTATGATTATCGGCAGAAACTTTCTTGTAAAAATAAATGCAAATATAGGAAATTCAGATGCATCGTCAAATATTGGCGAAGAGGTGGAAAAGGCTATATGGAGTTGCCGATGGGGAGGGGATACACTTATGGATCTTTCAACAGGCAAAAATATAACGGAGACACGTCAGTGGATTATTAGAAATAGTCCGGTTCCCGTAGGTACGGTGCCTATATATCAGGCACTTGAAAGGGTTAATGGGCATGTTGAGAATCTAAATTGGGATATTTATCGTGACACACTCATAGAACAATGTGAGCAAGGCGTTGACTACTTTACCATTCATTGCGGTATAAGACTTCATAACGTGCATTTGTCGGATAACCGTCTGTGTGGAATAGTCAGTCGTGGAGGCGGTATTATGTCAAAATGGTGTCAAATTCACAAGAAAGAGAATTTTCTGTATGAGCATTTTGATGATATATGTGATATTCTTGCTCAGTATGATGTGGCTATATCTCTTGGAGATGGTTTGCGGCCAGGCTCCATTTACGATGCCAATGATGCCGCTCAGTTTGCCGAACTTGACACTATGGGAGAATTGATAGAGAGAGCATGGGCGAAGAATGTACAAGCCTTTGTTGAAGGACCGGGACATGTCCCGATTCATAAAATTGCAGAAAATATGCAGCGTCAGATAGAGAAATGTCATGGTGCTCCGTTTTATACGCTCGGTCCTCTTGTCACAGACATCGCTCCTGCGTATGACAATATTACAAGTGCCATAGGAGCCGCTCAAATAGGTTGGCTTGGTACGGCGATGCTGTGCTATGTAACACCTAAGGAACATCTTGCACTGCCAAATAAAGAGGATGTGCGTACAGGCATTATAACCTATAAGATAGCCGCACATGCGGCAGATATTGCAAAGGGTCACCCTGGCGCCACCATTCGTGACAATGCTATTAGTAAAGCCAGATATGAGTTTCGTTGGAAAGATCAGTTCAATCTTAGTCTTGATCCGGAATTGGCATTGGAGTATTATAAATCAAGGAAACACGTAGAAGGTGAGTTTTGTACAATGTGTGGTCCCGATTTTTGTGCGATGCGTTTAAGTCACGATGTGAGAAAATGTAAATAGTATGGTTATGTTCAGTGATGAATTGAAAAAAATCTCATGGAATGAGATTGCAAAAAAAATAAAAAATAAAACCAATGCTGATGTGTGTCGTGCGCTGTCTAAAGACAAATGCGATATAGATGATTTTATGGCATTGATATCAACAGCCGCAGAACCGTATCTTGAACAGATGGCGGCATTGAGTAATAAATACACAATGGAACGGTTTGGTAAAACAATATCTATGTTTATTCCGTTGTATCTTACAAATTCGTGCGTAAACGGATGTGTGTATTGTGGTTTTCATTCTGAGAATAAGGCTAAACGCACCATTCTTACATACAAGGAGATGGAAAATGAATTTAAGGCAATAAAAAAATTGGCTCCGTTTGAGAATCTGCTTATGGTTACAGGGGAGAATCCTGTGTTGGCTGGAGTGCCATATATTGCCAAGTCTCTTGATATTGCAAAAAAATATTTCAGCTCATTGAAAATTGAAGTTATGCCACTTGATACTTATGAGTATGCGGAATTAACCCAACACGGTCTTACGGGTGTTATCTGTTTCCAAGAGACATACAATAGTGACAGGTATGGGGTGTATCATCCGCATGGAATGAAGTCAAATTTTGAGTGGAGAGTCAATGGCTTTGACCGTATGGGTATGGCAGGAGTGCATACCATTGGTATGGGGGTTCTTATTGGTTTGGAGGATTGGCGTACAGATTGTACGATGATGGCGTTACATCTGCGTTATCTGCAAAAACATTATTGGAGAACCAAATATAGCGTTAATTTTCCAAGAATGAGAGCCTCTGAAAATGGAGGTTTTCAACCAAATGTTATTATGAGCGACAGAGAACTTGCACAAGTTACGTTTGCCATGCGCATCTTTGATCATGATGTGGATATATCTTATTCCACTCGAGAGTCAGTGAAAATACGTGATAATATGTGTAAACTTGGCGTTACTACAATGAGTGCCGGAAGTAAAACAGAACCGGGGGGCTACTATACGTATCCGCAAACTCTTGAGCAGTTTCAAGTTAGCGATGAACGTAGTGCGACGGATGTGGCTGCCGCCATTCGCAATGCCGGTATGGAACCTGTGTTTAAGGATTGGGATATGGTATTACAATAATGGACAAATGCTTACTTTAGAAGAGAAAGAGAGATTCTCACGTCATATTCTTTTTAAGGAAATTGGAGAGGAGGGGCAAGAGAAGCTAAAAGACAGTAGAGTATTAGTCGTCGGAGCAGGGGGACTTGGATCTCCTGTATTGTTATATTTGGCTGCTGCGGGTGTAGGGCATATAGGCATTGTAGATGATGATATAGTAAGTATAGATAATCTTCAGCGTCAGATTCTTTATAAAACAGAGGATATAGGATTGAAAAAATGTAAATGTGCCGCAAAAAGGTTGCTTGATCTTAATCCCAATGTTGATATTACAACCTACTACAAGAGACTTGATGACGATAACTATAGGGTGATAGTATCGGGATATGATATAGTGGTTGATGCCACAGATAATATGAAATCCAGATATATTATAAATAGGGCTTGCTGTTCTATGAAGAAGGTAATGATATATGGAAGTATATGTGAAAATAAGGGTCACGTGGCTTTGTTTACATGTGAAAATAAGGATACATCATACGAAACTCTGTTCCCGGATTCCAATAAAACAGAACTATGTATGCAATCAGTAGGACTGATAAGCGCCTTGCCCGGTATCATAGGAACAATACAAGCCATGATTACCATAAAATATATAATAGGGTTACCGGTATTGGTAAATCAATTGTTGGTGTTTGATGCAGAATCAATGGATTTTTTTAAATTGAATG
>JAZLHT010000132.1:0-11852 GCA_045616965.1 Candidatus Enterocola sp. | reverse complement strand
TTGACGGCGGTGCGGAAGGGTTCGCAGTCAGTCTGACAATGCGATAGAGTATTGTCCGCCTTTCTTAAGATTGCAGTTTTTGCAAAGCATCTGGCAATTCTCAGTTATGGTTTTACCACCTTTGCTCCATGGAACAATATGGTCTCCGTCCATTTCATTGATATCAAAATGCTTGCCACAATGGGGACATATTCCGTTTTGCTTGGTGTACGCAGCCAATTTTTGTGCCACAGAGAAAGTTCTTATATTTAATTTTGACTCATCTCCTGTTATAATATATGGATATATTCCCTTTTTATTTGTCACATCATCATCCATCAAAAGAGCAGCCACGTTCTTATTAACATCATCTAAGTCAAAAATCTCATCTTTATAATTGTCGTACAAGTAGCCCCAATCCAAACCCTTCATTATTTTTCTTTGCTCTTTTGTGGGCTTGAACGTGGATTCAATCCAACTGATTACAGCATTAAAATACTGCCACAAGGCTGCTGCGTTTTTATCGTGTTGGTGTTTACCCATATAGCCTGTTATGTATCCCTTAGAAATCCATTTAATGGCAGTTTCAAGATACTCTTGTCTGATTGCACTTCCATTAAGATAATCTGAAGCCATATTTGCAGCCGGACAACCTGTCTTAGAAAAATATCTTTTGGCATCCGTAACCCACGACCCTGAATAAACAGCGTTACGCAACTCTTGTTCCGTCAGCTCCTTACCTGCTATATTTATAGTCTTAAACCATTTTAATTTTTCTACATCTGTTCCACTGCAAAAATAGACTTGCAATTTATAGTCGTAGATTTTACTCTTTTCGCTTTCCTGCAAATTATGAAAAAACCTTAAATTAAATGCGAAATTGCCTGTAACATATTGGCAGATTGATATGGTGCGTTGCTGTCCGTCTATTATTTCGTATGTGCCATCTCCATTATCAGCCCAATACATCACGTTTAATGGGAATCCGTTTGTAAGTGTATCTATTACAGCATCTCTTTCTTTTTCTCCATATACAAATTCCCTTTGATATGGCGGTCTCACATTTAAATTTCCATTGTAAGCCCACACACCGTTTTCATTGTTATCTACATACTTTTCTGTAAGTTCTCGGACTGAAATTTGTCTTAATTCAATTTTCATAATATTATGTTTTATTTGGTTTTATATTCTGCGGCATCCTCTGCTGCCATAGGCATCGATGTTTCTGCCGTCATCATTCCCCACTTTTGTTTGCGGCGAATTAATATACGAGCATAAGTTTCTTTATTTTTGATTGTAAAACGACAACCATACCTTGGGTTATCCTCAACATATCTATCTATACCAACAATTTCAAATTGTTCAGGATTATATTTATCCAAAAATGTAATAGGAACTCCCATTACCCCATCATAGTCGTAAGGTATATCTGCAACCTTGTTTACATTTATGGCATCATAGTTGTGATACTTTGGATACTCCTCAGAAGTGTATTGTCTATATAAAATCAAATCCTGATGCCTTTTAGCAATATCTAAGTTTGTGAACCAACAAATATTTCCAAAACTTCTCCATTTTTGCCCCGTTTCATCTATCCAAAATCTGTTTGAACGTTCTTCATAATAATCAGGCACCTTAAATTTTGCAAAAGACAAGGAACTTCCCAACCAAATCTTATTTTCTTTAATAAGTTGAAATATCTCTTTGTATGTAATTGCATTTTGATTACCAAGAATAACAAATTTTTTATCGTACTTAATAAGTTGAGCAACATATTCTCTAAACAATGAAAACGGTGGATTTGTAACCACAATATCTGATTGTTCCAATAACTCTTTGCATTCAACAGACCTAAAATCTCCACTTCCGTTAAGTGTTGTCAGCACATTATTGTTGTTTTTCAAAAGGAATTCAACATCAGCCAAATCTATAGCACCGTCATTATTAACATCGGAGACTTCTGTTATCTCTATCTTATAGGCTTTCTTAACTGTTTCTGGCATTGCATTGTCTTCAAACAAATTTAATTCAACACCAGCAATAGGAGATGGATTATAGCAAGTGGCAATAAGTTTCTTTAACCCAAAAGCATTGAAATTCAGAGCAAAATATTTGAAGAAATTGCTCTCGTATGGGTCATCGCAGTTGCAAAAAACAACCTTGCCCTTGAAATACTCTTTGTAATACCGCAGTTCTGATTGAATATCATTAAGCTGCGTATAAAACTCATCTTTTCTTGCAGCTCTGGCACGTTGAAGATTTTGGTTTGGCATAATGTGATTGATAGTTGTAGCATCACTATCAATCAAAATCGGACAAATAAAAAAGTGTAAACTTTTCTATTCACATTCACGAGGAGCCTGACTGAACCCCGTTCCCTGCATATACTCAGTTTACACCCTTAAGGTGCAAACATTAACTACGCAGGAAACAATAGTCAAAACAGACTACTCAAATTTATTATCCGACTTTCAAAAAATCAGTTGTCAGGCTTTTCTTTTGAATGTGATAATAGCTAATGCTTAATTTTTAATATGTTAATTTAACTCTTAATTTTCTGTTTTTATAATTGTTCTAATAATTCATTCAATGTATATTTTTATGCTAATGCAATTTTATCTTGTTCAACATTGTGATAGAATGGAGTAAAATTAGTGTTTGGAACATAATGAAATTTCTGCATCAATAACAAAAATAGTACCATCTGATGTTCGTAAAACATTTTTAGGACGGATGTCTGATAAAAGGTATGTATCGTTAGAAAATTGACCTTCCTTCTGTCCAGTTGGGGAAAAACCTCTTGACTGCATATATTCGTTTATTTCCGTAATGGTTGCAAACTCGGCATTATCCACAAAGGGTTGGGCAAATACAGGATATACATTTGTTTTACTCATTATCTGAATGCCAATAAATGTTAAGGCAACTTCTGGGAATAATTTATTATATAGGTCAATTCTATCTAATAGTTTCAAAATATCTTCACCTACATGAACTAACATATTCATTTTATAGACCATATTCAAAACAGGGTCTATCCAATTCTCACACTCATTACCACTTCTAAAAAGCAACAGATTACGTTCAGATGCAAATTTCCCGAACATATCTATAACCTTATTGTTGGCAATAGCCCATTGTGCTGCCGCAATATGTTGTTCAAAACGATTTAACCCTACAAGGACTTCTCGTAGGCTTCGTGCATTTGGTTGTGGTGCTGAATCTCCCATTGATAATCAATAACACGATTGGAGCGTGTACTTATCCACTCCAATGCTTTTTGCTGATTTTCTTGTGCAGACATATAGTATAATTTTTGCAAAGTTACAAATAAGCAATCAAAAATCAAAAAAAATTATAAAAATACAGTGTTTTTTCTTCTGAGTTTATTTGTTTTTATCGCTGATTTTCAGTATCTTTGTTAAAGATTTTGAAGTTCATTACAAAGATAAGCTGTACAAAGAGATTTTTGGCAGTTTAATTGGAACTATATATGAAAGAAAATGTCCTGATTTGTTGATTGACGGATTGTTTTATGAATATGAGAGTTTTGCAAAACCTTGGAAAAAACATAAAATAATGAGAATGTTAAAGCATGGTTCAGAGCAATCAAACCATGTGATTATAAACAACACAAAGGGATGTTCCGCAAGATTCATTAGAAAGATGATTGTAGCTAGACAGTATACGGGCAATATCTTATCTGATGTTTGGGTGTATGAGAAAGGGGCAATTCAGCAAATCCTAAACAATCTGAAATTCTTATAAAAAACAACAGAGAAGTGAAACACCTCTCTGCAAGCAGCCACGCCGTAGCGCACCTAAATTCATTTCTGAATCTGCTACAAAGTTACAAATTATTTTTTAATCTGCAAACTTTTAGGCAGAAATCTTTACAAATCCTCCGCTTTAACGTGCACAATCTTACCGTTTTGCATTACCACAAGTTCGCCACCGTTTTTCTTGGTTTGTTCAACTAAACGCTGACGGGATAACGCAAGTCCTCGTTCAATATCGTCAAATAATTTATTTTGTTCCGCTATGCTCATTTTATATCAATGGTTTTAAATTTTTCTGCATCATATATTTTAATATCTTCGCCAAATAATTTTTGAGCTATACATGTAGCATTGCTATTCTGACTGTTATCATATATAGTCCAAGCATCGCATATAGGCATATACAACCTAACTAAATTCTCCAATCCTCTTTTATAGCGTCTTACTATAACATCGGGGGCTATATTATGACCGCCCTCCTTTACTCTCATAGCAACTCTCTCTACGGCTTGTTCCGCTGACGGTAAATACAAGAAAATCAACGATACAAAATAACCTTTCTTTTTAGCCCTCTCTATAAAACCAACGTATGAGCGTGTAGCCAATGTGGTCTCAAAAGCAAAGGATTTACCCTCTTCAATCATTTGGTTTATTCTTTCAAGCATCAATCTGCCTGCTTGAATGGAAACACTTTCAGGATTAAATGGAGATAAGCCTTTAGCAATTTCATCAGCATTAACAAATTCATTACACTTGAGAACCTCCGGTAATATGGTATATGAGGCGGTGGTCTTACCTGCTCCATTAGGTCCCGCTATAATAAATAGTTGTTTCATGCTCCAACTGCAAATATAAGAAATATATGTCAATGCTACAAAAACGACATTAGATATCTTTCCACAGTTCCTTTAAAAAATCGTTGGCAGGATAGATGGTTATGCCATCATCTGTGGTTCTTTTGTTTTGGTCAAAAGAGACTGCAATAAGCTTGCAATCAGGCTGTTCTTCTCTAAATGCCCTAAGACCTTTAAGATGCTTATTCTGTATTTCGGTACAAGATTTGATTTCTATTGCAAACAGGGCTTTATCGGTGTTGGTGTCAGATATAATTGCATCCACCTCCATGCCTGTAGATGTTCTCCAATATGATAGAGATATATCTTTCCCACTGTATTCAATGTATGCTCTTAACTCTTGTATTATCAGATGCTCAAACGAATGACCAAAATCTATACTGCCCAATTGTAAATTTTTACGATGATTCAAATAGTTGGCAATGCCCACATCAAAATAGAAAAACCTTGGTGAATTCACTGTTTTTCTTTTGTGTGTTTTTGTATAAGCAGGTTGCATAAATCCCACTAAAGTCTCTTCCAAAATAGAAAAATAATCTTTAATAGTTACCGAACTTACACCGCAATCAGATGCAATGTTACTATAATTAACAATCTCTCCGTTAGTGATTGCCGCAACTTCCAAAAATCTTGTGAAAACACTCAATTTTCTAGTTAACGCCTCTGCTTTTATTTCTTCTTGCAAATAATCTCCGATATAGGCTTGCAGCCTTTTGGTAGCATCAGTGGTTGTATAATGTCTTGGCAGCATTCCATTGTTAACTGCCTTTATTATGTCAAAATCCGGTACCTCTGCACTAACTAACGGAAGCAGTACAAACCTAATAGCCCTTCCTCCAAGCAGGTTGGCACCGCAACGCTTCAACTTTCTGGCACTTGAGCCACTTAATATAAATCTAAACTGTTTACGTACAATAAGCCAATGCACCTCATCTAATAATTCAGGTATTTTTTGTATCTCATCAATTATTATAAGTTTACCGTTGTCCCTATCTTGAAATTCCTCTCTCAACAGCGATGGATTCCTTCTGTAACGCTCAAAGACATTGTTTTGCAAAAGGTCAATGTAATAGGCATCGGGGTACAATGTAGATAACAAAGTGCTTTTGCCTGTTTGTCTTGCCCCCCAAAGAAACGCACTGTCAATGTCAGTACCTGTAAACTTTAAAATTCTGCTGTACATAACATGTATTTTATATGTTTTGCAAAGATAATGAAATTTAAACTATACTGCAAATAATTTTATTAAAAATTAAAGTTGTACTTTAAATTTTCGTTGTATTTTTAAAGTTGCACTTTAATTTAAAAATAATTCTCTATCTCAGTTTTTTTATTCCTCCGCAGAGATACAAGATACCCATAAGACCGGATATGACCGCAGATGATATGTTTTTAAGCATGTAGGTATCTGTGTTGACCATCGTGTAAGCACCCCATAAAGCCCTTAAAATGTACAACAATGCTATTCCAAAAACGCCAACCCATAACAGTGGCAGCTTACGTATTACACCATCTGCTGATAGTCCGTAAAGTCCAAAAACGGTAAAACCACATATCAGTATTACTGTAATCAAATATGGTACGAATGCTCCATACTGCCCGGCAATGTCATTCATTATGCCGTCTATGCCATAAAACTGAAAGGCGGCATCAAGAAAGAACAGACATACAATATGCCCTAATGCAATAATAAAATTAAGAATGGCTCCTGTGCGTAACATCTGTCAAACTAAAAAAACATGCAAAATTAAAAAAAAATTTGTAACTTTGCCCTTGACCCTATAATATTTCATTATGATTCACGATTTTTCATACCAGGCACCCACAAGATGTGCTTACAATACTTAAATCGGTGTATTAACCAAAAATATTTACTATGAAAAAACTAATTTTATTTATCTGTTTAGCCACACTACTGTGTGCATGCAAGAAAAACGATTCACCTAACAGTGGAACAAAAGGAGTTACATTTATTGCCGATTATTTGTACGAGATGGACCCCATTGATTATGGCACTATGCCACCTGATGAGATTCCAGGATTGCCCATTTTGAAAAGTTCCGCTAAGTTTGGCTGCAGTTCTGTAAGGAATGGTGATTTTTACGGCAGAAATCTTGACGTTAACATAAACGAGATTTGTGAGTTTGTAATAAGAACCAAAGCCACCGATACCCGCCACGCATCAATAGCGGTTGCAAATCCTACTATAGTGGAGGTTACCGCCGATATGATTAAATCGGGGCTTAACGATGAAATTCTTAAGTTTATACCATGGATGACTATGGACGGAATAAATGACGCCGGATTAGTCTGCAACATAAACGTTGTTAATATGAGCGACCTTAAAACCCATCACTCTCACACCCATAAAGGGATGCCTGAAATAATGGTTTTAAACCTGCCCCGTTTTATTCTTGATAACTGTGCAAGTGTAGATGATGCGTTAAGTACAATAGATAAATATGACATAACACCTATGCTTGGTCCTTTGGGTGGCGGTTGGGACGGACACCTGATGATTGCAGATCAAAACAAGACTGTAATAGTTGAGTTTTTGGAAGGTGACACTAAAGTGACGGAGACAAACATAATGACAAATTTCTACAATTACCAATATGCCCAGACAGGAGAGTACCCTATGCACGGATGCGGAATAGAGAGATATAAAATACTATCAGACAATTATAACTCCGGTAACACAATGGAAGGAATGTGGAATCTGATGAAAATGGTGCAATACACTAAGACTTACACACTTG
Source organism: Candidatus Enterocola sp. (assembly GCA_045616965.1). Classification (GTDB taxonomy): domain Bacteria; phylum Bacteroidota; class Bacteroidia; order Bacteroidales; family Paludibacteraceae; genus Enterocola. Next base: position 4,481 of record JAZLHT010000132.1, on the reverse strand, counting down.
AGACCGAACCGTTCTGGTGTTCTGAATACTATGATGTTGTATGGGACGAGGATGGTAACCAAGGCAATACATCGTGGACCAAAGAAGAGATTTTAGCAGAGCCTGTACCCCAAATAGAAATGGCTGCTTATCAGATATATAAAGAGACGGGCATGTATGACCCGGCGAACAACCTATGGCACACCACACACAACTCTGTATTTAACATTAAGACTAAAGAACTGTGGGTAACCGTACATGAGAAATACGGTTATATACATAAATTCAAACTAAAATTGTGAAATAAACTCCTCAATTACGGGTAACGCCGCATCGGTGAGCATTTTAATGACTGACTCTGTAATCTTTTAGTTATAAAAAAATTCTTATCTTTGTAAGTTGAATATGAACAAAAAAGTTTGGTTTATAGTAAATCCTGTATCGGGTACCTCAAACAGAAAAGTTTGGGTGGATAAGGCTGTAAAGGCGCTTGAGGGTATCTATGATATAACTGTAGTTAAGACAGAGTATCGTGGGCATGGTCGTATGATAGCCTCCGATGCTGTAAAACAGGGCATAGATATAGTTGTGGCAGTAGGTGGAGACGGCACCGTTAATGAGATAGGAAGCGCATTGGTAGGCTCTGATACAATACTGTGCATATTTCCAATGGGTTCAGGTAACGGACTTGCACGTGAACTTGGGCTTAGTGTAAAGTCTGCTGACAAGGCTATAGAGACTCTGCGTAACGGAAAAACTGTGGATGTTGATTACGGAACAGCATTTGACGCTCCGTTCTTCTGCACCTGCGGCACAGGGTTTGACGCAGAGATAGCACGTCTTTTTGTAACCAATAAGAAGCGTGGCTTCTGGCAATACCTTAAACTAAGCGTAAAGACATTCTTTACATTCAAGCCCATAGATGTAACCCTTACCGTTGATGGCAAGACACTGCAACGCTCTGTATTTCTGCTGAATGCAGCCAATATAAAGCAATTTGGATTCGGGGCTTACATAGCACCGCTTGCAAGTGTGCAGGACTCACTGCTTGATGTAACCATAGTACCGCCTGTAAACCTGTTTTCTGCCTTACGCCTTACATTTGGCATGTTTACACATAGGTTGCACAAGATGAAACCCATAGAGACTTTCAAATGCCAAAGCCTTGAAATCACATTGCCGTCAGATGCACCGTTCCATATAGACGGAGACTATATAAAACAACCGTCAGGTGTGTTTACAGTAAAGGTGAACAGAGGGCTTAAGGTTTTAGTTTAACCGATGAAAAAATTTTTTAAGATATTATTCTGGCTGTTTATTGCAACAATTCTGTGGGTTGCCATACTTAAATATGTGCCTATATGCTATACACCTGTAATGCTGAGGCGCAGCATTGAGTATGCCTCTGACGGCAGGGATTACAAATTCCGTAAACAGTGGACACCGTTAGATAACATAGACCACAAGATGGTGTTGGCAGTGGTGGCATCGGAGGATAATCTTTTTATGACACATAACGGATTTGATGTAGAGTCTATGAAAAAGGCGTATGAACGCAGCAAGAAAGGGAAGAAGGTTTGGGGTGGAAGCACCATTTCTCAGCAGACAGCCAAGAATGTGTTTACGTTTGGAACAAGAACCTATTTCAGAAAGGCTGTAGAGGCGTATTTTACCTGCCTGATAGAACTTATTTGGGGTAAGGAACGTATAATGGAGGTTTATCTTAATGTGGTGGAGACAGGCACTAATATCTATGGGGCGGAGGCTGCCTCAAGGGCTTATTTTAACCATTCAAGCAAAAAAATGAGCAGTTATGAAGCTGCTCTTATTGCCGCTGCTTTGCCAAGTCCACGTAAGTATAGTGTAACCAATCCAGGTCCGTATATGAGTAGGCGTGCCTCTCAAGTTCAAGGTTTGATGTATAAGATTGCACCGGTTAAATTTGAATAATGGAGTTTATAAATCAAATACTGGCATCGTTTGCTGATTTTATGTGGAGTGTTCCTATGGCAATACTCCTGCTTGGCACGCACCTTTGGATGACCTATAAAACAGGTTTTGTTCAGAAAAAAGTTGGTACAGGCATAAAGTTGTCTTTTTCAAATGACGGCTCTAAAAAAGGCGATATCAGTAACTTTGGCGCTCTTATGGTGGCTCTTGCAGCCACTATGGGTACAGGTAACATAATAGGAGTGGGTACTGCTGTGGCTTTGGGTGGTCCAGGTGCGGTTTTCTGGTGCCTTGTTACGGGTGTCTTAGGTTTTGCCACTAAATATGCTGAGTCATTGCTGTCAGTAAAATACCGTATAAAAGATGAAAACGGTAATATGATTGGCGGTGCTATGGTGTTGCTTGATAAGGTTTTACACAAAAAGTGGCTTGCAGTATGTTTCTGTATTACAACCATACTGGCATCGTTTGGTATAGGTAATATGAATCAGGCTAATGCCGTATCAACTATTGTGAATGATAATTTAGGTATTCCTCCAGTAGTTACCGGGGTTGTAATGGCGATTCTTGTTATTGTTATAATGTATGGCGGACTAAAATGGTTGTCAACTACTTGTGAATATATGGTGCCGTTTATGGCAGGATTTTACATTATAGGGTGTATAGCCTTATTGTGTATTAATTATTCTGTGCTAGATGATACTGTAATTCTTATTTGTAAGTCTGCCTTTACCCCTACCGCCATTGGTGGCGGTGCAGTGGGTGGAGGTATCATAACGGCTATGAGATTTGGACTCTCAAGGGGGTTGTTCTCAAATGAGGCAGGACTTGGTTCGTCGCCTATTATATCAGCCTCCGCTAAAACCAATAACGCTGTCAGGCAAGGTATCATATCTGCAACTGCCGTATTTTGGGATACCATAGTAGTGTGTACGCTTACTGGATTAGTACTTGTTTCAAGTGTTATTCTGTACCCAGATATAGATTTTCACCACGGGGCTGTTCTTACATCAATGTCATTTGCCAAACTGCATCCGCTTGGTTCTCATTTCTTAGCAGTGGCACTTGCCGTATTTACATTCTCCACTTTGCTTGGTTGGTTCTACTATGCAGAATGTTGTATTAAATACTTGGGCATAGGTAATAAAATCAAATGCTTTTATGCCATTTGGGCAATAGCGATAGTTGTGGGTTCTGCGTTGGAGGTGAATGTGGTATGGACTCTCTCTGATATTTCAAATGCCTTTATGGCAATCCCTAACCTTATAGCAGTGCTTTGTCTTGGTAAGGTCATAAGTTCAGAAACAAAGAAATATCTTAACAAGGAGCATATAAATGATATAGACCCCGATATGGAGCGGTAATTTTTATTATGGAAACAATAGCATCATTTCAGATAGACCACACAAACCTAAAACCGGGTATCTACATATCTCGTAGAGATGAAGGATTCATAACCTTTGATATGAGGTTTACTGAGCCCAATGCAGAGCCTGTTATGGACCAGAAGGCGGCACACTCACTTGAGCATCTGCTTGCCACTTGGTTCCGTAATAATGACAAAATTAAGAAAGATGTGGTGTACGTAGGCCCGATGGGCTGCCTTACAGGTTTTTATATAATTATGCGTGATAACGGCTACGCAGAGTTATCTATGCGTGATTATATGCTACAGGCTATAGATTGGATTATGGAGCAGACGGAGGTTCCTGCCACTACACCTGCCACTTGCGGAAACTATGCACTACACTCACTTGAGGGTGCCAAAGAGACTGCCAAACGCTATGCCTCCAGAATTTCAGACCATTTATATACTGAATACACCAAGTTAGAGACCAAACTTGACAACGGCATGAATTTTGCGGATGCTTAAATTCAGTGGACAGTTGACAGTTGACAGTGAGGAGTAGCGAGGGCAGAAGCCAAACTTGTTTGGATTATGCCGAGTCACGACGAACATGGTTAAGGCGAAGCCTTAACAAAAGGGACAAGTACCCCTCCCACGTCATTACCTAACGGTCTGTAAACAGTCCGAACGAAGTGAAACGAAGAGAGAAATCTTTACTTAATGTATGATGTATTAAACTCCTACGGAGTTATGTATAATGTATGATGTGTGATGTATGAGGGTAGCCCCCCTTCCTTCCGTCATGCTGAGTGAAGCGTAGCGTAACGAAGCATCTCACAATGATTCTGAGATCCTTCGCTCCGTTCAGGATGACGAGTGGGGAGATTCAAGGGTCAATGGAGAAGAAACGCTCCTTTGACCCTTTTGTTGTGATAATTATCCACTGTCCACTGTCCACTGTCAATTTTTTTTACTATCTTTGTGGCACACAAAGATAGTAAAAAACTATGGGCTTATACTTGAATCCAGGAAATGAACAGTTCAAAGAGGGCTTGCGGTCAGAGATTTACATAGACAAATCTATGCTAATCTCTAAACTTAATAAGTTGATAGGTACATCAGATAAGTATGTCTGCGTATCCCGTCCACGCCGTTTTGGAAAGAGTATGGCTGGCAATATGATAGCGGCATACTACAGCAAGGG
>JAZLHT010000131.1:0-5436 GCA_045616965.1 Candidatus Enterocola sp. | reverse complement strand
GGCAGTGGAAGCCATAAAAAGAGAGAAAAACAGCATAGTGCTTGGTATGGTAGCCACCTTTACATACGGATTCCCTGTAGCTCAGCAGGCATTCAAAAATGCAGGCGTGGAACTTACAACCCTTAGCAACTATGAGGCTATAATTGCCAAGGCATTATCAATCAAATATATACCGGAGAGTGCTTTGCCAACCCTTAAAGAGTGGCGTAAAGACCCTTCTGTTTGGAACGCATAATAAATAATGACGGATTATCAAAGCGCAGTCAAGCACATAGCGGCACCTGCAGAAAGGGTGTTCGCTAAATTTACAGACCTTACGCAGTTACAGCCTGTAATAGATAGGTATAAGGAGCAGGTTCCACAAGACCAGGTTAAAATTAAGGATATAGAGCTCAGTAAGGACAGTTGTTTCATTACAGTAGATCCTGTAGGTAAAATAGGGCTTAAAATAATAGAGGCAGAACCTTATAAGACGGTGAAATTTGCATCAGAAAGTTCTCCGTTAGCCTTTAATTTTTGGATACAACTTGTAGAGAAAGAGCCTGGCGATACCAAGATGAGGCTCACATTAAGAGCCGATATCCCCTTTATGATAAAGGCTATGATAGGCGGCAAACTTGAGCAGGGCATAGAGATGATGGCTGAGGCATTAACTAAAATAGAATACTGATTATGGCAAACAAACTTTGGCAGAAAAACATTACAGTTGACTCTGAAATAGAGCGTTATACAATAGGCAAAGATGCAGAGATGGATATGTATCTTGCACAGTTTGATGTAATAGGCTCCATTGCTCACGCCACTATGCTTGAGACTATTGGGCTTCTTTCCACTGCTGACCGCGATGCCATAATAGGCGGTCTCAGAAAGATTTATGCAACAATCAAGGCAGGGGAATTTAAGATAGAGCCAGGGGTTGAGGATATTCACTCTCAGGTGGAGTTAATGCTTGGAGAAGTTGGAAAGAAACTGCATAGCGGACGTTCCCGTAATGACCAGGTTCTGCTTGACCTTAAGCTGTTTACACGCTCAAAATTACAGGAGGTGGTCTCTGCCGTTAAAGATTTGTTTGACACCCTACAGGCACAGAGTGAGAAATATAAAAACATTCTGATTCCGGGCTATACCCATTTGCAGGTGGCTATGCCGTCATCATTCGGGCTTTGGTTTGGAGCATACGCAGAGAGCCTGCTTGATGATATGCAGATGCTTCTTGCGGCATACAAGGTTGCAAACCGTAATCCGCTTGGCAGTGCGGCGGGCTACGGCAGTTCATTCCCACTAAACCGTACTCTTACCACAGAATTATTAGGCTTTGAATCAATGTGTTACAATGTGGTCTATGCACAAATGGGCAGAGGCAAGACAGAGAGGATTGTGGCACAAGCGGTTGCATCGGTGGCTGGTACATTGTCAAAACTTGCATTTGACAGTTGCATGTTTACAAGCCAGAACTTCGGGTTTATGAAACTTGACCCTAAATATACTACAGGCTCCAGCATTATGCCTCATAAAAAGAACCCCGATGTATTTGAACTTACACGTGCAAAATGTAATAAGATTCAGAGCATTCCTAATGAGATAATGATGATTACCAATAATCTGCCATCGGGTTATTTCCGAGATTTGCAGATTATTAAGGAGTCATATATGCCTATGTTTGATGATATTCTTGATTGCCTCAGTATGGTTAAGCGTATGATGGCAGAGATTACAGTTAATGAGAATGTTCTCAATGATTCCAAGTATGACTGCATTTTCAGTGTTGAGGAGGTTAATCGCCTTGCCACAGAGGGTATGCCGTTCCGCGATGCCTACAAAAAGGTTGGGCTTGACATTGAGGCAGGCAAATTTAAGGCTAACAAGGAAATCCACTATACCCACGAGGGTAGTATAGGCAATCTTTGCAATGATAAAATCAGAGCAATTATGGATTCTGTTATAAAACAATTCCCATTTGATAAGGTAAACAATGCTGAAAAAACTTTGCTATCGCTTGTGTAATAACGTAGCGGGAAATCTCTCCCTCGTCATGCTGAGCGTTAGTGAAGCATCTCATAATGTTTATTAGATCCTTCGCTTCGTTTCACTCACTCAGGATGACGAGTAGGAATACTCAGCGTGATGTTCTATTTTGTATTTATGATTTGTAACTCTACTATATTCGGTCCTATCCGTAGCCGCAGGCTTGGAACATCGCTTGGCGTGAATCTTGAACCTAATAACGGCAAGATTTGCTCTTTTGATTGTGTGTATTGTGAGGCAGGTCTTAATAAAGACGGCAGGGAAGATACCGTAATGCCTACAAGAGAGCAGGTTTGTTCTGACCTTGAAACATACCTAAAGGGGGAACATGAGCCATTGGATACCATTACTTTTGCAGGTAACGGAGAGCCTACCTTGCACCCTGAGTTTGCAGAGATAATTGATGATACAATCAGGTTAAGAAACCGCTATGCTCCACAAACTCAAATCTCTGTGCTTACAAACGCTTGGCAGATTAAGAACCCTAAAGTTGCTTTGGCACTTAGAAAGGTGGATAACAACATACTTAAACTTGATAGTGCCGTTCCGTCAAGTGTTGCCGCAATTAACCGTCCTAATACAGGTGAGTTTGATTTGGAGGCACATATCAAGGATATGGCTCAGTTTGCAGGTAACTGCATTATACAAACCTTGTTTTTAACAGGTAATACGGTAGATAATACCACCGATGCTGAGGTTGCCGCCTTGCTTAAGGCATACGCTGTAATTCAGCCTAAATCTGTTCAAATCTATAGTCTTGACCGTAAAACTCCGTTTGATACCTTAAAACCTGTAACACGTGAGTTCCTTGACGGCGTAGCCGCAAAGATAAAGAAGTTAGGAATAGGAGTGAGCGTAACACTTTAATTGAAAATTGAAAATTGAAAATTCCCTCCTAACCTCCCTAAAGGGAGGAACAGATTGTAAAAACTATTAACTTTCCACTTTCAACTTTTAACTATGCGAGTATTAGTCGCACCACTGAATTGGGGATTGGGGCACGCCACACGGTGTATTCCCATAATCAATGACCTGCTTAAAGAGGGCCACGATGTGGTTATTGGTGGTGACGGAGAGTCTCTTGAACTGCTACGCAGTGAGTTTCCCACACTTTGGTGCAGATATATACCTTCCTTTAAAATAAGATATTCCAAATCAAATTCACAGGTGAAGGCTATGCTACGATGCCTGCCTTCCATTGTGCATAATTCCATTAAAGAGCATAATGAGATAAAGCGTATTGTAAAGGATTTGGAGATTGATATGGTTATTTCAGATAACCGCTTCGGGCTTTATGGCAGTGGGGTGCATAGCATATACATTACTCATCAGATAATGGTTAAGATGCCTAAAGGTCTTAAATGGCTTGAGCCTATAGTATATAGGTTGCATCGGCGTATAATAAATAATTACGATGAGTGTTGGATACCAGACTATGAAAACCCCGATAAGTCGCTTGCATGTGATTTGACACATAAATACTCTCTGCCTGTCAATGCAAAGTTTATAGGTCCGCTTTCACGCTTCACAGACCTAAAGCCCTTTGCAAAGCCTGTAAAGTGTGATGTGCTTGCCATTCTTTCCGGCGTTGAGCCACAGCGTACAATGTTTGAAAACCGTATAAGAGAGCGTTTCTCAGACAAGAATCTAAAAGTTATTATTGCAAAAAAATATAGAGCAACTGAGTTGTTGCCCTATATTCTTGGTGCTGATAAGATAATCTGTCGTTCAGGTTATACCAGCGTTATGGATATGCACCTGCTTGGCGTATCTGACAAGGTGGAGTGGAGTGCCACTCCAGGTCAGACAGAGCAGGAGTACCTGCTTACTTTACTTACTGCACTTTAATAGTGTTTGCATTCCCTTCTGAATCCACTAATTTGACCATAAGGGTTTGACCTTGTGCCACTGCTATGGTATGACCCTTACCCTCTGCCACTGTCTTGCCAGCCAGATTAGAAACAACTATGTTTGCATAATCTTTATTAAATTCAAGCACACCATTGCTGGATGATTTTACCTGTTGTTGCATAGTGCTTTCAGGAACATCTGTAGGTTTAGATGCTGTAGCGGTTACAGGTATTGTAACATTGTCGGCATCAGTTGCACTAATGGTTATGGTTGCACTGTAATCTCCCTCTTCTGTAAAATAATAGAACAGTTCAAACTCTGTAGGACCTTCAGGCTCTACATAAAATCTTTTTGTGGTTACGGGGTTGTCATTAAAATCTTTGAAATAGAACTCAGCGTCACCTGTGATAGTAGCGGTGGCCTCCGCTACATTTACAGCGGTTATGATTATGCTTGTATAACCCTCAATGCCGGTGTCTGAAAAGAGTTGATACTCATCTTGGTCAGGTGTTATAGCTGGTTTAGCCAATGTTGTAACCGCTATTACATTAGAAGAATCGCTTTTATCCTCACCTACAGAAACAAATACAGCGTATTGATAGGAGGATTCAGGGTCAAGGTTTGAAACTGCGTATGATGTTTCTTCCAAACCTGAGTCAGATACAATAACATCATAATCTTCATTCCAAACAGTTATGCTATATGTAGCACCCTCCAAATTAGAAGCCACCCAGTTAGCGGTAAAAGATTTATGGGTAACATTTGTAGCGGCAAGGGCTTGTGTTGGGCTTGGTATTGTACCTGCAGCCGCACTTAGTGCAAATAGTGCACTTAAAAGTGTAAAAATTATCTTTTTCATAAGTATAAAAATTTAGTTTGTTTTATTTGTACTTTGTTTAATATTATTTGTGCAAAGTTATAAAATATTAACAATTATTGCAATATTTTGTAAAAAAAGTTAAACATTTTATCATTTCGAAGCAAAAAAATATAGAGCAACTGAGTTGTTGCCCTATATTCTTGGTGCTGATATTATTTACTGCACTTTAATAGTGCGTGCATTCCCTTTTAGATCCACTAACTTAACCATATAAGTTTGACCTTGTGCCACTGCTATGGTATGACCCTTACCCTGTGCCACTGTCTTTCCAGCCAATGTCATAACGGAAATATCTGCATAATCGGCATTAAGTTCAAGCACACCGTTGCTGAATGATTTTACCTGTTGTTGCATAGTGCTTTCAGGAACATCTGTAGGTTTTGATACATTAGCCAAAACAGTAACTACTGCATCGTCAGCATCTTCTGCACTAAAAGTAACGGTTGCACTATAATCACCCTCTTCTGTAAAATAAGAGAACAGTTCAATTTCTGTAGGACCTTCAGGCTCTACAGCAAATGTTTTTGTGGTAACAGGGTTGCCATCAGCATCCTTGAAATAGAACTCAGCATCACCTTCAACAGTTGCGGTAGGCTCTGTTACATTTACAGTGGGTATAATCACGCTTGTAATACCCTCTATGTTGGTGGCAGATGATATTTGAATCTCATCTTCAACAG
>JAZLHT010000130.1:0-1671 GCA_045616965.1 Candidatus Enterocola sp. | reverse complement strand
AATAGATGAGTACGATGTGCTTGTAAGGGAGAAGGAGGACGCACTGCTTAAAGAGTATCTTACATTCCTAAACGGTATGTTTAAGAACTCAACCCTTGCCCCAGCCATCCAACTTGCATACCTCACAGGAATTTTGCCTATTGTAAGAGATAAAATCCAGTCTAAACTTAATCTGTTCAGGGAGTATTCTATGGTAACTCCGTATAACCTTACAGAGTTCATAGGTTTTACGGCAGATGAGACCAAAGGGCTTTGTGAACGCTACGGAATGGACTATGCGGAGTGTTGCCGCTGGTATGACGGCTACAGTCTTAAAGAGGTGAAGGAGATATTCAGCCCCAAGTCAGTGGTGGAGGCTATGATGAATCAGGAGTTTTGCAGTTACTGGACACAGACAGGCTCATTTGATGCATTGCGTTTGTACATACTTATGAACCTGAACGGCATAAAGGATGATGTTATAACAATGATAGGTGGCGGAAAGGTTGAGGTAAAGACAACCAAGTACCTTAACACAATGACGGACTTCAACTCAAAGGATGCGGTGTTCACCTACCTTATACACCTTGGTTACCTTGCATATCAGGCACCTGATTACAGAACAGAGGTGGCAGGGAAGTGCTATATACCAAACCGTGAAATCCGAGAACAATGGATTGAGTGTTTGGAAGATGAAGCAGACTACAAGGAAATTATAGAACAGATACAAGCATCCAAGCAACTTATAGAGGAGACCATAAACTGCAATGAGAAAGCAGTGGCAGTGGCATTGGATAAGGCACACCAGAGAGCCACAAATCCGCTTACCTACAATAATGAGGCATCGTTCCAGAGTGCCATAGGCTTGGCATACTTCTATGCAAACTTAAAATACACTGTTATAAAGGAATTGCCTACAGGCAAGGGCTATGCTGATTTGGCGTTAATACCATACGTTCCAAATATCCCTGCACTAATAATAGAGTTAAAGTGCAGCGATAGTGCAGGCAGTGCCATAAACCAGATAAAGAATAAAGAGTACGATGACCTGCTGCAGCACTACCGTGGCGATATGCTGTTTGTAGGAGTAAGTTACAATAAGAAAAGCAAGAAACATACATGCAAAATTGAGAGAATTATGTATGATGTATGATAAATCAATAGAAAAGGAAAAAAATTTTCATAATTTTTTCCTTCACGATTGTATAGAACTTAAACATTATAAAAAAAATTATGAAAATATTAGAAAAATTGCAATATCTGCCATCACATGAGTGGGTATTAGTAGAGGGAAACAAAGCAAAAGTAGGAATCTCTGATTATGCACAGCACGCACTTGGCGATGTGGTCTATATCTCATTGCCGGAAGTAGGAGATGAAGTTACAGCCGATGAATCATTTGCTGATGTGGAGAGTGTAAAAGCCGCATCAGAGGTGTTTTCACCGGTTACAGGTACAGTTACCGCTGTAAACGATGCACTTGATTCAGATGCAGGACTTCTTAACCAAGACCCATACGCAAACTGGATTATGGAGGTGGAGTTCACAGCATTATCAGAGAACTTGGTTGATGCTGCTGAATACGAAAAACTTTGTAAGTAAATTAATAAAACATTCACATATACCCTTTAATGAGGCCTCTCCACCCCCGGAGAGGTACAGGGGGAGGGACCCATATGGGTCACAGACCTA
>JAZLHT010000129.1:0-6759 GCA_045616965.1 Candidatus Enterocola sp. | reverse complement strand
CTTTGGCTCATTCCATGAACCTCAGACTGTTTCATGTAAAGGTTGTTCTTTAAAGCAGCCTCACCTATTACGGTGGCAATAGACAAGATACCTTGTCCGCCTACACCTGAAAGAATTATATCTGTCTTTATCATTTTTTCTTGCGTTTTAATGTTTGTAAACACTCACGGCGTGGTATAATTACCGAAACACCCTCATACTCAATCTCTTCCTTAATTATACTTGTCATCTCTTCAAAGTTTTTCTTTAGAGGCACAAGTACACGTATATGCTCTTTTTTTACCCCGATGCCGGCACATATATCCTCTAACTTTCCGGTACCTGCTGAATCCTGACCACCTGTCATGGCGGTAGTAAGGTTATCAGAAATAACTACGGTGATGTTAGTGTTCTCATTAACGGCATCAAGCAATCCTGTAATGCCGGAGTGGGTGAAAGTGCTGTCTCCTATAACCGCAACGGCAGGGAATACGCCTGCATCGGCGGCACCTTTAGCCATTGTGATGGAAGCACCCATATCAAGGCAGGAGTTAATGGCACCGTATGGAGGTAACGCCCCTAATGTGTAGCAACCTATATCGCCAAACACTTTTGCATCGGGATATTGCTTTACCACAGCATTAAGTGCCTCATACATATCTCTATGACCGCAACCTTGGCAAAGTGCAGGCGGACGCATTCTTACAACCTCAGGAATCACTACAGGTTCCGCTTTCTTACCCGATAATGCCGCTGCAACGCTGTCTGGAGTCAATTCACCCTGACGTGGCAGAGTTCCGTCCAACTTTCCGTTAATCTTTAGAGCCTTTCCAAGGAATCCTTTAAGCATTTCCTCTACAATAGGGTAACCTTCCTCTATTACAAGAATGCTCTCGCACTCATTCATAATCTTCTCTATTTGTTTTTTAGGAAGAGGGTATTGACCTATTTTAAGAACAGGGGAACCGCTTATTAAATCCTTATTCTCCATAAGGTAATTATAGGTTACGCCACACGCTATAATGCCTCTTTTCTTATTGTCGCCATCATAATACACATTGAATGGTGAATTTTCTGAACTTTCCACATAGCGTGCTTGCGAAGATAGTAAATCTGCATAGTTTTTCTTGGCAATCGCAGGTAGTAGTATAAATTGTTTCGGGTTGCTTGGAAAACTTGTCTTGTTCTGTGGCTTCATCTCCTTACGTATAACTCCTGAACGTGAGTGGGCAAGCCTTGTAGTTATTCTAAGCAGTATAGGTCTGCCAAGTTTCTCAGACAATTCAAATCCGTAATAAGCCATATCGTATGCCTCTTGTTGGTTAGATGGCTCTAATGCTGGAATCAATGCAAATTTGGCATAGTATCTTGAATCCTGCTCATTCTGTGAAGAGTGCATTGAGGGGTCATCGGCAGATAAAACCAAAACACCTCCGTTAACTCCTGTGATGGCTGCGTTCATAAACGGGTCTGCCGCAACGTTAAGTCCCACATGTTTCATACAAACCATGGCACGCTGCCCTGCAAACGACATTCCTACGGCAGCCTCCATAGCGGTTTTTTCATTCGCACTCCAACGGGAGTGTATGCCACGTGCCTTGGCATCACTGTTAAGTTGAATGAATTCCGTAATCTCAGTACTTGGTGTTCCAGGGTATGCATATACACCTGAAAGCCCGCCGTCAATGGCTCCAAGAGCAATCGCCTCATCGGCAAGTAACAACAATTTCTGCATTTTTTTCTACTTTTTATGCTAACGGGTCACTGTCATCGGGTGTTATCTCTCTGTCATAATTTGCATTATCACTTTGATTATCAGAATCTAACAATCCACGATACTCTGATGACATTTCTCCTTTTTTTAAGTTGTCAAATTTAATCAATTTTTTTGTAAATCGCAACCAAATGTCATCAATACTTCCACTACGGTGTTTTGCTATTATAACCATAGCCAATCCACGCAGGTCATTTCCTTGCTTATCCTGTGTAAGATGGTAATATTCCGGGCGGTGAAGCATAATAACGACATCGGCGTCCTGCTCTATGGCACCTGATTCACGCAAGTCTGCAAGTTGTGGGCGTTTGTCATCGCTGTTTCTTGACTCTACACCACGATTAAGCTGAGCCAAGGCAATTACAGGAATGTTCAATTCTTTAGCAAGTGCCTTCAGGCTGCGTGATACAAAACTTACCTCCTGCTCACGAGTGCCGTTTTTAATGGTTGCATTTACAAGTTGTAGATAATCAATGATTATACAATCCAGATTCTCTGTACGTTTAAGTTTTCTTGCCTTGCTGCACAGCTCAAAAATAGACAATCCTGGAGTGTCGTCAATGAATAGTTTTGCATTGGAAAGCAACTCTGCCTTTTTACTTAGAATTTCCCACTCGTATGGTGCCAGATTTCCTTTCTTTATTTTCTCGCCCTCAATCTCACTCACATTTACAAGTAATCGGGTGGTAAGCTCCGTAGTTGACATCTCAAGAGAGAACACGCATACACGCTTGCCGTAATCCACTGCCATATTGCGTGCCATAGATAGTGCAAATGCTGTCTTTCCCATTGCCGGACGTGCCGCTATTACATTAAGTGTGCCTGGCTGCCATCCGTATATAATGTCATCAAGGGCATGGAAACCGCTTGGAACGCCGGTATAGTTGCCTTTATTCACCCCTGCAAGCTGAATCTTGTCTATTACATCTTTGATAACCTCATTAACCTGAACTGCATCTTGGCGTACATTGGTTTGTGTAACTTCAAAAACTTTACGTTCTGTGTCAGAAATAAGGTCCTTTACATCCGTTTGGGTATCGTATGCTTGTGTCTGTATTTCAGTTGATACGCGTATAAGCTCTCTTGCTAAGTATTTCTGTGCCACTATCTCTGCATACGACTCTATGTTAACGGCAGATGAAATCTTGTCTGACAACTCAGCCAATGCCAATTTTCCACCTATCTTCTCTAAATTGCCGTCTTTCTGTAGTTGGTCTCCAACTGTAAGATAATCAATAGGTTTATGGTCATTTGCCAATTCAAACATGGCTTCAAAGATGTGCTGGTTACGCTCATCGTAGAAGTACTCTTTTTTTAGTATTGCAGCCACCTCATAGAATGCTGACGGCTCAATGAGCAAGCCTCCTATTACAGCCTCTTCACAATCAAGTGCTTGTGGCGGTAGTTTTGTAACGTCTGCTGATGATGCCGGTTTTTTCCTCTTTTGAGGTGCCTTTTTTTCCTGTTCTGCTTCCATAATGAATAAATTTTATTCGTTACACTCATAAAATAGGGTCAAGGGTCAGGGTTCAAGGGACAAGGTATATTGTCGAATGTTCCATTTACGTCATCTCGACCGTAGGGAGAGATCTTTTTGTATGATTTTGGAATACAAAAGTAGTGAATATATTTTCTTTAGCATTCTTTTATTTGGTACAGATATGAACAAATAATTAACAATTATTATGGTTTTTGTAGATAGTACCTTTTGTAGGGCTCTGCCCCTCTGTGAATGGGCAGAGTCCCTCCCATTCGTGGTCTGTGACCACTTTGGGTCCCTCCCGTGCACGTGCCCACGGGTAGGAACGCCTACTTAAAGGTACTATCTACCAAAAACTAATAAACATCACTTACTGTAAATAATTGAAATTTTTATTACCTTTGTACTTATGAAAATAACGGCTAATGCAAAAATCAACATCGGGTTAAATGTGGTAAGCAAAAGAGCGGACGGATACCACAATCTGGAGACAGTGTTCTATCCTGTTGATATGGTTGACATTATAGATATAGAAGAGAGCCCCGATGTGGAATCACACCTTATTAACAAAGGTATAGCAATTGATTCCAATCCGCAGGATAACCTTATAATCAAGGCTTACAATTTGCTTAAATACGATTTTAACATACCTGCAGTAAATATAACCCTTGATAAGCGTATTCCATTTGGGGCAGGGCTTGGAGGTGGCAGTTCTGATGCAGCAAACACTCTTAAAGCCTTAAACACAATGTTTTCACTTGGATTGTCTGATTTTCAATTAGAAAATTATGCTGTGCGTCTTGGTGCTGATTGTCCGTTCTTTATTAAGAACAAACCTGTATATGCTACAGGCATAGGCAATGAATTTACACCTATAGACCTTGATTTGTCAGCCTATAAAATAGAAATCATTAAACCCGATGTAAGCGTAAGCACCGCTATGGCATATAGAGGTGTTACGCCAAAACAGTCCACATTTAACCTATTGGAACTACCTAAATTACCAATAGAGCAGTGGAAAACAGTTGTTAAAAATGATTTTGAAGCCTCAGTCTTTCCTCAATTCCCTGAAATAGCGGCACTGAAACAAGAATTTTACAACAGAGGAGCCCTCTACGCCTCCATGTCAGGCAGTGGCTCCGCAGTGTTTGGGATATTTAGACCCCACTTTTTATAGGAAAAGTTGCTTTTTTACTATCATTATTTATAGGAAAAATTGCTTTTTTTGAATTGTTTTTTTTAATTTTGCAAAAATAAAAAGCATTAGCTATTATTCTGCATTCAAAACAAAAGCGTCGGAAACTGTTGATTTGAATAGAATGGATAATTAGGTAGCGTTGTGTTACCAATCAAACTCAATTATAGTAATGCTCACATTAGTGTGAGTAATTCTTTGAGTTTGAATGGGGTTCACCGACGCTCCTCATGAGTGCAAAAAGAAGACTCACACTTTTTGTATCTATTCAAAGATTGATAGCATTGCATAAAACTATCAATCTTTATGGAAAAATTATCTTATTCTGTAGTGATTCGTACACTAGGAAATACGGGTCAAAAGTATAATGCCTTACTACAAAGCATTAAAAAACAAACTACTCAGCCAGACGAAATTATTGTTGTTATTCCTGATGGTTATACCTTGGATTATCAACTTGGTACAGAACGTATTGTAAGATCACCTAAAGGGATGATTTCACAGCGTGCGTGGGGTATTCAAGAGGCAAACTCAGATTATATACTTGTTGTTGATGATGATTTGGAATTTTCTGCTACATTAGTGGAAGAGTTATATGATTATTTGTGTGCAAATCAGTTAGATGTTTGTTTTCCTATGGAGGGAAAAGAAAGTACAAAAGAAAAAGAAAAATCAAAAATGATTTTCCAATGGAGGTTGACTTATCTATTGAGAAGCTTTTTTACAGGTCAAATGTTTATTTCAAAGAGAAAAAGTCAATTCCTTGATGTAATTACACCAACAGCGGGACATAAAGTATACATTAAAGATAAATATAAGGATGGTCTATATTTTTGTCAAACAGGTAATTTTCAAATTCATTTTATTAAAACAGAGTTAGCAAAAAGTATCCATTTAGAAAATGAAAAGTGGCTGGAGACAGGTACAATTAGTAGATACTCATCGTATGATGATCCGGTATATTACTATAAATTGTATTTAATGGGTGCAAAAATGGCATATTCGTTGAAAACTAGATATAAACATCTTGATGCTGGCGCAGGACGAATAGCTCATAGTGAGGTTGAGGAAAAAAGAATAAGATATTATACTGTGGCTAAAAATAGAACTATATTTTGGAAGAAATTTATATGGGATTATACCTCTTTAGTAAAGAAACCATTTGTTCTTATTTGTGGCTTGTACGGAATGGTTAATTATTTTATATTTTCCGTAATAGTGAGTGCTAATCCTAAAATGTGGAGTGCAATTCAAGCCTTGTGTGAGGGATATAAACATGCTATTACATACCTATTATTTCACAAAATAGGCAAAGAATCAGTTTGATAAAAGTCACATAATTTAAGCCAAAAATAATAAGATTTTTGGCTTAAATTAAGATTTTTATATGTGTTTCAGCCAAAAATAAATTTTATAGGGATTTTGTATTGATTATTGTAAGTGTCTGTTAAATATGGCTGCTGCTATTGTATGCTTCCCTATAACGAAGTTAATTTAACCTAATAAAAGCGAGCATTAGAAAAATTCAATAATATTACTTGCTGTTGGTAGAAAATTGCCGTTTATTTGCTGCTTTAACGTATAACTAATCTGCTCCCCGTAATCCAAATATATATCCTTTTCATCTTTAAAGAAAGATTCATTAGCGACAAATCCTCCCATAATACCACTTCTTGACATAGTTTTATATGGATTCCAACCATTACCGCTATAGAAGAATATTTTATATGTATTATCTGCTTCTAAATACACTGTTGCGGACATTCCTTTTCTCACATATATATGACCGACTACTCTTTTTGAAGATTTATACTTGATGATGACTATCACATCTGAAGTGTTTGAAGCCGTTACTTTTATACATGCCATTTCATCATCAGTCATATTCGTTCCGTATTTGTTCCTATACGGAAGTGAACCATTAGGTAACGAATTGTTTTTGTATTTATTAATAGTATGTTGTTCATCTTTTCGTTTTTTTGCTATTTGAGAATAGCGACTGTTTGGAAATTTGTTTATGTATTCATTATAAGCCTGTTCTGTATTCTTTTCGGTTGCATATATAAAACTAAACTCCTCATATCTGCCTCTGATACTGTCTTTATATATACCATGGGGGAAAAGTGAACAATATTTTAGGAACTCTTCTTCAGTTACAGGCCTCAAGAATAGTTTTTCACAGTAGTTCAGTTCATCATCTTTTGTTAGGTGTTTTCTTAGACTGTCAGATATTGCCTCATTTGGATATTTAATAATGAATGAATACAACACATCACTGACATTACTATGAATAGCATTATTATAATCACATAGCATTATTCTCTTTTCAAC
>JAZLHT010000128.1:0-9566 GCA_045616965.1 Candidatus Enterocola sp. | reverse complement strand
AGTGAGATTCATCCACCGCTATAAGAGATACGTTCAGGTGTGGCAGTTTCTCTATAAATATAGGTGTGCAAAGCCTCTCCGGCGATACATACAAAAACTTATAGTGCCCGTAAATGCAGTTATCGTAGGTCTCCATAACCGCCTGCGGTGTCATTCCTGCATAGATTGCCGCCGCCTTAATGCCACGTGCCTTCAGGTTCTGCACTTGGTCTTTCATAAGTGCAATAAGTGGTGTAACCACTAAGCAGAGCCCCTCTTGAGCCATAGCAGGAACCTGAAACGTAATGGACTTGCCGCCACCTGTGGGCATAAGCCCCAATGTATCCTTCCCACTGCCTACAGAGGTTATTATCTCCTCTTGCAGACTGCGGAAACCGTCATAGCCCCAGTATTGTTTCAGTATCTCCCGATAAGTCATAATACAACAAATGAGAGTACAAAGTTGGGCAAGAAGTTGCATTTTTCCAAATAAATAACAAAAAAATTGATAGTTTTTTTTGGTTTTGTCTGCAATTTGATGTAATTTTGCCGTCCAATTATCCGTCATTATGAGTGAGAAGTACTTCTTTGAGCTAAAATCCATAGAGCAGTTTCCTCATACTGAGCACTTTAAGATTGGCAATGAGTTCTTTGCAGATGATGATAAGCAGGAGATTGAAGGTGGGGATTTGAATGTCAGCGTTACCGCTAAAAGATTGGGAGAGGGGTTTAGTCTTGACATCAGTTTAAAGGGTAAGGTTACAGTGTTGTGCGACAGGTGCCTAAGCCCATTAGACATAGAGATGGAGGCGGCAGACAGTATCAGGGTTAAGGATTTTGACGGATTGGAGTATGATGATGATGACCTTATGGTTATGCAGATTGCAGATACAGGGGTTGATTTGGAGTGGAGGATTTATGAGATGGCATCGCTGGCATTACCTATGCAAAAGGTTCACAAAGACGGTGAGTGTGATGAGAAAATGACAGATATCCTTAAAGGATATGCTGACAATGATAGAGAGGCTAAAGACAATAATGATATAGACCCAAGATGGGACGCACTGAAGGCCTTGAAGGACAGAATCAATAATTAAAACATAAATATTATGGCACATCCTAAAAGAAGACAATCAAAGACAAGAACCGCAAAACGTAGAACACATGACGTTGCAGTAGCACCTACAATCGCTATCTGCCCTAACTGCGGTGCGCCTTACATTTATCATACAGTATGTGGGGCTTGTGGTTATTATCGCGGAAAATTGGCAGTAAGCCAAGATAAAGAAGAGGCATAGCATAAATTATGAATCTTATAAGTGTAAATAAATATTGGTGGTGGCATCGCCTAAATTATTAAGGTGGATGTCCGTTCAATGTGTATTTACAAGAAAATAGAAACCGTAGGAATCCACCCCTGCGGTTTCTTCTTTTTTAATAAAACAATAAAATATATAACAATATGAAAATAACTAAAAAAATCGTCCTTTCAGAAAACGAAATGCCAAGACAATGGTATAATGTTTTGGCAGACATGAAGACAAAACCGCTTCCTTCTCTTAACCCCAAGACCAAGAAACCCATTACAGTAGAGGATTTGGAGCCTATATTCGCTCCCAGTATTGCACGTCAGGAACTTACCACAGATCGTTGGATTGATATACCTGAAGATGTTTATAACTTATATCGTATATATCGTCCTTCTCCACTTGTAAGGGCATCGGGATTAGAGAAAGCACTTGACACACCAGCTAAAATCTATTTTAAGAATGAGAGTGTAAGCCCTGTAGGTTCTCATAAGCTTAACTCAGCCATTCCGCAAGCGTACTATAATAAGATAGACGGCACTAAATCCATAACCACTGAGACCGGTGCAGGACAATGGGGAAGTGCCATGAGTATAGCGTGCAAGCATTTTGGCTTGGATTTAAGGGTTTATATGGTCAAGGTAAGTTATGAGCAAAAACCATTCCGCAAGGCTATTATGAACACTTACGGTGCAAAGGTTTTTGCATCACCGAGCGATACCACAGAAATAGGACGCAAGATGCAAGCCCAATTTCCGGGGACTGCAGGCAGCTTGGGTATGGCTATATCTGAAGCCGTAGAGGAAGCTATAAAAGACCCTTATACAAAATACACCCTTGGCAGTGTGCTTAACCATGTTATGCTGCACCAGACCATTGTGGGTCTTGAGGCAGAAAAGCAGTTGGAGATTGCAGGTGACTACCCCGATATTGTAATTGCATGCCTTGGTGGCGGCAGTAATTTTGGTGGAATATCATTGCCGTTCTTAAGACATAATTTGACAGATGGCTACAAGACAAGATTCATAGCGGCTGAGCCTGCTTCATGTCCTAAACTTACACGTGGCGTTTTCCGTTATGACTATGGTGATACAGAAGGCTATACCCCGATGATACCTATGTACACACTTGGTCATGATTTTGAACCTGCAAGTATTCATGCCGGCGGCTTAAGATACCATGGAGCAGGTGCTATCATAAGTCAATTAAGAAAAGACGGCTACATAGAGGCTCAAGACGTCAATCAACTGGAAACTTTTGAAGCTGGCATATTGTTCTCAAGATGTGAAGGCATAATACCTGCTCCTGAATCCACACACGCCATATCAGTGGCTATACGTGAAGCATTAAAAGCAAAGGAAGAGGGCAAGGAAAAGGTTATTCTGTTTAACCTGTCAGGTCATGGGCTTATAGATATGATGTCGTACGAAAAATTCCTGCACGGACAGCTTGAAAACTATGAGGTTCCGCAAAGCCTTATTGATGAGAATATTGCTAAAATAGAGGCCATACAGCCCAAATAATCAGCGTTTTTTACGCTTGTGTTTAGGCTTTTTATCGGCAGCTTCTCTTAAGGCTTGCTTGTCTTTGAAGTTATAGATATCATACTTGTCTTTGGGGCGTAGCACTGCACAGTCAAGGAAGCCTTTAAGCATAGTAATATCGGTATTGGTACGCTTATCGGGTGTGTACATAACACCAGATGATGCAGGAGTAAGGATAATACGCTCAGGCTTATTATCCTTACTTATATACATAGTAAGCTCACTACTCTCTGACACATTGATACCAACATACTCCAATGTGTCTGACGGCGGCTCACTAGGATCCTTATCTTCTTCCGCAAAATAGACAGAAAGGGCATTGCCATCTACAAACACCTTTTTTAATCTTCCACTATCAACATAACACGTAACCTTTTTACCCGACAACTGATTAAATTCTGTGCTGTCGTTACGCATAAACATAAAGGCGGCACCAATTATCTCCACTTTTTCCACACCACCGTTTTTTGAATATATAAGTATGGAATCTCCTGTAGCCTGATTCTTATCTTGCCAAGCCACAGGTGTGCCAAATAATCTAGTAATGGAATCTTTTGCACTATAAAAAACAGAATCAGCGATACCTTGGAAATCCTTACTCCAAGCCTGTACATTATAGTAGCCTTTTAGCGTTGTTACTGAATCCACATCATTGTAAAAAAGAGTATCGGCTGTGACAAATGTGCTGTCACTATCATCGGGGTTAAAAGAGACACTTGTAGCACGCTTAACCACGTATGCGTATTTTGTATTCTGATTATAAAAACCATATCCACCCTTAATCATTATATTGCTGGCTGAATCTAATAAAACCACATTTGTCTTACCCTCAGCATAACCCATATCGTGGTCATAGAAAAGGGTGTCGGCCACTACCGTATGGGAGTCGTAATCCTTTATAAATGAGTTATCAAGTAATTGAGCGTCATCTTTTTGAGTGTCGTACCATCCATACTCTGAGTATGCCCATGCATCTTCATAATCTATACGTGACGGACCTACTATATTTGCAATCTTAGATCTTGTATTGTAAATAAGGGTGTCGCTCTTTAGTACAAAATCAGGATTTGTGAGGATTACATTTTTTTGAAATACCGCCACTTCTGTTTTTGGATAATATTTTCCATTTACAGATTTAAGAGTGTTAAGACTATCAACTATGGTACCGTGATCAAAATAGTACCCAACATTCACTATTCTGTCATAATTCAGAGAATCTGTAAATAGAGTTGCACTTCCATTTTCCAGTCTGACATTATTTCTAAGACGTGCAAGTTTGGTGTTCCCGTCATAAAAAAGTCTGTCGCCATATACAAAAATGGAGTCTCCCTGAACCATACGCACATTGCTATAGGCATGAAGCACATTGCTCTTATTGAAAAAATAGGCACTGTCACAATACATCATGGCCTCATCATGACGAAACTGCACGTCGCCTCTAAGTATCTGACAATCAGGAATACGGTCTTGATCAAAAGTAAGGGTGTTTGAGTGTTCAAGATATATAAGTGTCTTCTCAGCCACAACACCCAACGGTATTATGACTACAAAAGTAAACAGTAGTATAATCAATCTTTTATCCATCCCGGATACTTAAACGGACAATTCTTTAATTCCGGATTTATGTGTATATAAAGTTCCCTCTGCTTCTCCTTTATCCAATCATTCAATATTTCCTGACTTTTTTTTGCGGTAACAAACTCTTTAAGTTCATTGAAATCATCTTGCGGATTGGCTTTGTGGGCTTTAATTTTGGATTTTAGTTTTACAATGCACACCATCTCCTTGCCTGTAGCATTTTTATAAACAAACGGTTTAGAAATCTCTCCACTGGATAGTCCATAAACAATCTTTGCGATATCTGCCGGTAATTGCTGTATTTGGAATTTATTTGAAAACGTTTCCTGATTTATCATAAGTCCGTCATTCTCTTTGGTATCTTTGTCTTCAGAGTATTTCATAACAGCCTCCGAAAACGATATATTTTCTGAACGAATTTCTGTTGCTATACTATCAAGTTTTGCCATAGCCTCTTGTTTCTGTTTGTCATCTATTCCAGGAATCATAAGGATATGACGGCAATTCACCTGATCATTCTTACGCTCAATAAGTTGAATAATGTGATATCCGAATTCAGACTCCACAATTCTTGACACTTTTGTAGGGTCGTAGAGAGAAAATGCAACATTGGCAAATTCAGGCACTAGTTTACCTCTTGTCATAAAACCTAATTCACCGCCTTGCATAGCAGACCCTCTATCCTCCGAATAGAGGATAGCAAGTGTTGAAAATTGAGATTCACCGCTCTCCACCTTTTCCTTAAACTCACGTAACCTGCTTTTAATACGCTCGATTTCTGCATGAGTAACCTCTGGCGATATTGATATTATTTGAACCTCAACTTGCTCCGGTATTGTAGGAATGCTGTCTTTAGGAATTTTATTGTAGAATTTTTCAATATCGGCAGGTGTAATATTACAAGCACCTGTTATTTTCTGTTGCATTTGGGAAACAACCATCTGCTCATTTACAGAACGTCTCATCTCTGTTTTGATTTTATCCATCGTTTTGCCAAAATATTCTTCTACCTTTTCTTTAGACCCGATACGCTGGATAAAATATTTTACTCTTGCATCAACTTGCTGGTCAAGAACAGACTCTGACACTACCACACTGTCTATTTTTGCTTGTGCAATAAAAAGCTTTTGTATTGCAATTTGCTCAGGTATTACACAATATGGATCTCCGTCAATAGGTTGTTTTTCATACTTAAGACGCATAATTTCCCCCTCTACATCAGATTGTAATATAGGTTCGTTCCCTACTACCCATATCACCTGATCCACAACTTTGCCTTTTGCAAACACAGACATAACTGCAGAAACAAGCATTAGCAATATAATACGGAATTTATTCATCATAAAATTTTATAGTGCCTTTTTTTACTGCTTTTTCATATAGGCTATTATGAAAAGAGTGTATATATTCTATCTTATTCTTGTTTTCCAACATATTTCTTATGTCTTGATAAACCAACTCGTATGGTTGCGGATTGCCTGCATGACATAAACCTACTATTTTAAGATAATATGTATAATCATCGGTCTGTTGCACAACCGTTCTATGCATAAGTGCCTGATCTGTAATATCAACAGGCTGTGACATAAGATCCGACACGCTTGAGAACGGAACCCAATTTTCAAGAAACAATTGCTGATAACTCGCGTTCTTAGTACAATAACGCATTATGTTATCCACATTATCATCATTTATTTCAGTCAGCCATTTGGATAGTTTTGCTTGATCCGGGGCGGTTGTAAGCACTTTTATAAAAATACCCCTCACTACCGCCTCCGATAGTGGGAAATCCTTTTTATGTTCATTATAAAAAGCATACACACTATCCTCTGGCAATGGATTCATATACTGAGAAGCCATTTTACGTTGATATTCGCTTATCATCAGCTCTTTGCGATAACTTTCTGCAAGAGCTACAATTTCATCTGTATAGCCAACGTTACTTAATGCCTTGTCAAACAAGAGAATGTCTATAGCCCATTTACGTTTGTAATTCTCCACAAAATTAAGGCTGTCCTCACCTGAAAGTCCGCTTGGCATACCATTTTCTATCTCATCGTAATACAATACATTGCCGTAAAGTTCCATAACAGGCTGCTTGTCAGAATCAAGCAACACAGTTCTGCGACACGATATGCAAATCACAATTAAAATTGAAAACAGTAGCGGCTTATATCTCATTTTATTGTATTCAATACTTCCTGATATATCTCTACAGGATACTTCTTACGCAAACTCTTAATCCACTCTGCCTCAATCTGGTTTTGATAATCATTAAGCACAGGACCTCTTACATCTTTGTAACTATCAGGGTACTCTTTTTGAATCTTGCCAACTACAAAAGACTCAGGATATTTAGAGTCGCTTGGCAACTTACCCTTGTTAAATATGTAATAATCAACTATTGCATTTTTGCCCTCAGGATATACTCCGCGTTCTATCCTTACATTTTTAGAACCATCAGCATTAAGTGTAAGAAGCTTGTCGTATGCAGCAACCATGGGCACAGAACCCAACATACGCTGAGCCTGACGCTTTATCTCTTTTGAGGCACAATATACTACAATACCCTTATATCTTGGTGATGAATATTTGTATTTCTCTTTATTCAACTCAAAATATTTGCGCAAGCCAGCCGTATCTTTTGCTGCCTTGTTCCAAATCTCCTCTTGACAAATGTTAAACATAAGTATTCCGTCACGATACTCTTTCATAAGAAAACCAAAATCGGGGTATTTCTTTTCAAGATTGCTTTTCTCATATTCATAGACTTCCGCATCACTTATGGAATCATTAAAGCCATACTCTTTCCTCAGTTTTGCAATAAAACTGTCTGCTATAATTTTATTTCTCTCATCAGATTTTACGCGAATCTCCAAATTTGGTGTTAATACAGAAAGTGAATCTATAGGTTTTCTATCAAGTAGTTTAATTATATGCCAACCATATGGAGCCTCTATCGGCTCTGAGATACCATCTATATCTTTAATGGCAAATGCGGCGTTTTCAAACAACTCATTTGTCTTGCCTGTTGTAAGCCAAGGCAATTCCCCTCCATCTTTACCCAATGAGTCATTTGACTCCTGTTTTGCCATCTCTTCAAAACTTTCCCCGTTTTGGAGCCTCTTGTAAATGTCAAACACAACATTTTTAAGAGAATCCTGCCGGACTTGTGTAAAATCTGCGAATTTGCGTTTGAATATGTGGGCAACTTTAACCTGTCCTCGGCTTGGACGGCGTGCATTAACCTTGATTATATGGTAGCCAAAAACTGTTCTTACTATATCTGAAATACCTCCTACTTTAGTGTTGTATGACGCACGCTCAAACGGATAAACAGTTATCATCCCTGTAATCCAACCTAATCTGCCGCTATCCTGCACCATTGACGGATCTTCTGAAGTTGTAACAGCTACCTTTTCAAAGGTCTCACCGCTTTTTAAACGCTTTAATGCAGTTTCCGCTTTATTAAATGGAGTTATTGTGTCTTTTTGATCATAAATTCTAAATAGAATGTGGCTTACATCTACATCCTCTGTCAAATGGTTGTATGCCTCCAACACCAAAGAATCTTTTACGGCATTATCTGTAAGATATGGCTTGACAAGTTGTTCTCTATAGCCATTTATCTCTTTTTGATAACTGCTTATTGTATCCATCTTACGGTTGTACGCCTCCGCCACTTTAAGTTTGAATTTAACAAACAAGTCTGCATACTCCCCTACAGATAATTTAGTGGCATCACCTACATTGTTTTTGTTGTAATAGTACTCAAATTCTTCTTTTGAAATATCATTGCCTGCGATCTTCATCACTGTTTGGGAAAACAGCAAACCAGCGAATAACAGAGTTGTTATAAACACAAACGCTCTTTTCATAATTCTATTCCCCCCTTGAATAATTAGGTGCCTCTTGGGTAATGGTTACATCGTGTGGATGGTTCTCCCTTACACCTGCGGCAGTTATTTTTGTAAACTTAGCGGTCTCATGTAGTGTAGGTATATCTTTGGCACCGCAGTAGCCCATACCTGCACGTAGTCCGCCTACAAGTTGATATACAACCTCATAAAGAGAACCCTTAAATGGAACGCGTGCTGCAATTCCTTCTGGTACAAGTTTCTTTACATCATCTTCCATATCTTGGAAGTAACGGTCTTTAGAGCCTTTCTGCATAGCCTCCAATGAGCCCATACCTCTGTATGACTTAAATTTACGTCCGTTATATATGATGGTATCGCCCGGCGATTCCTCTACACCGGCAAGCAGTGAGCCAGCCATAATACAACTTGCACCTGCGGCAAGTGCCTTTACTATATCGCCTGAATAGCGGATTCCGCCATCACCTATTAGTGGAACGCCTGTACCTTTAAGAGCCTTGGCTACGTCATATATGGCAGTAAGTTGCGGTACTCCTACACCTGCAATTACACGTGTGGTGCATATAGAGCCAGGACCTATACCTACCTTAACTGCATCTGCACCTGCCTCTACCAATGCCTTGGCGGCAGCACCTGTGGCTATGTTTCCAACTACAAAATCTATATTCGGGAAACGCTTTTTAGCCTCTTTAAGTGTGTCAATAACACCTTTAGAGTGTCCATGTGCAGTATCTATCACTATGGCATCAACACCTGCATCTACAAGTGCCTGCATACGGATAAACGTATCTGCTGTAACACCCACACCTGCTGCAACCCTAAGTCTTCCTTTTGAATCCTTGCAAGCCATAGGTTTGTCTTTAGCCTTGGTTATATCCTTGTAAGTTACAAGACCTACAAGTTTACCGTCTTTATCTATTACAGGAAGCTTCTCTATCTTATGCTCTTGAAGAATCTGAGCGGCAGACTCCAAATCTGTAGATGTGGTTGTGGTAACCAAATTATCCTTGGTCATAACGTCATCTATCAACTTACTGTTATCACGCTCAAAACGCAAATCCCTGTTGGTAACAATACCCACTAACTTTCTGTCATCATCCACCACAGGAATACCTCCTATGTGAAACTCTTTCATAAGTGCAAGTGCGTCTCCTACGGTTTTGCCCTTACGTATGGTTACAGGCTCATAAATCATACCATTCTCTGCACGCTTTACTATATGCACCTGACGTGCCTGCTCATCTATAGGCATATTTTTATGAATTACACCTATACCGCCC
>JAZLHT010000127.1:0-10211 GCA_045616965.1 Candidatus Enterocola sp. | reverse complement strand
CGTTGTAGGGTCTGTGTAGTATTGGGTATATACTTTACTTGATGATGTGGATATAGTTTTAATACCAGCCACGTACGCCTCAGACTCTGTGTCATACTCTATACACTTTGTGTTTTCCTTGAGCCAATATTGTCCACCTATCTGAACCCAGTTGGCATTAGCATCCAATGCCTCTTGACAAGTAGGACGGGTTGCAGGAGCCTCAAACTCTATGGTTTTTTCTGGCATCGGCCTAATATATCCAGCCGTAATCTCGTTATCATTTGTTGTTGACAATTCAGCCGTCTTGCCGTCTATTGATGTTATGACTGCATCAAATCCGCTTTTGAACGCACCCTGAGGCACCACAAACCAAAACTCCGTAGCCGTGCTTGTATTCAACGCCACTCCGTCTCCGCAGTCAAGGGTTATTGTTGATGTCGTCTTTTCGTCGACACTTTGTACTTTAACTGCCGCATAGCCGGTTTTGCCACCAGGATTCACTGCAAATTTTCCGACAAGTCCTTGTTCTGTCTTATCTGTAACAGTTATACTCTTCACAGACCCTTCGCCTTTAAGTTGGAATTTCAGCACTCCAAACGTATGATGGAACGACAAACTGGTTGTTTCTGAAAGTGCTACAGACGGCATCGCTCCAGGAGCGAAAGTCGCACCTGCATACGTCTGCGTGGCGGGCATTGTAAAAAGCACTGCATCCCTTCTAATTCCGCCACCCGAAAACGTCAAATCCTCAACTGATGGATAAAATGCAATCCATGGTCCTTGACTACTGCACGTACCCTTGAAAACAGCTGATGACTCTCCCACTCCGCTTGCTAAAATCAGTTCGCCGCCTTGCGTGTCATTATCTGTGAACACCTTTATGGCATCACCTGCCGTCCACACCACCTGTGTTCCATTTACCACCGAAGTTCTCAACGAACCCTCAGACGTGGCTGTAAACTCCATGTCAACCCTCTTTACCGATGATTGTTCCTCACCCTTTATAGCATCATTCTTCTTGCATGATACTGAAGCCAACATTACCAATGCCGCTCCCATTGTGTAGATAATCTTTTTCATCTCTTTTCTGTTTTTTTAGTTAACTACCAAGTTCCGGTGCCACTTACTGACATAGACGCAATGCTGCCTGATTTTGACGAACCACCTGATGTCTGCATTACGGGCATCTCTGTCTCCATTCTCACTTGCTCCATTTTGGGAGCGGAATAATTGTTTTTCTTCATTGTTAAAAAATTTTGGTTTAAATGGTTAATAATATGTTAATTAAACTCGTTTCTTTTTTTCGTCATCCTGAGTGAAACGAAGGATCTCATAATCATTATGAGATGCTTCACTCCGTTCAGCATGACGGAAGGGAGATTCTTCGCTTCGCTCAGAATGACGAGAGGAGGATGATACGCTTCGCTCAGACTGTTTACAGACCGTCAGGTAATGACGTAGTAGGAGGTTGCTCTCACTGTCAACTGTCCACTGTCCCCTAACCCTTAGCCACGTTAGTTGCGTTTATAATAAAAAAACTGGATAGTCTTATTCCCAAAGGAAAGACTATCCAGCCTGAATTTTATACTTATGTATCAAGGCGGCGGACGCTATACATAGCACCGCTACTACACCTATAAAGTTATATATTGTGTGTGTGTGTGTGTGTGTGTGTGTGTGTGTTTATCATAATTTTTGTAATTACCAAATTTTTAAGACTTAAAATCAAAAAATCGTACAAATTTATGTGTTATTTTTTTATTTTGCAAAAAAAAATGTCTATGCCTGAAAAAAAGTTGACTCTAGTTTATGTTATTATAATTATCTCTTTAAAATAAAGTGCCCTGACAACTTTTTGAACTCATCGTAAGTAATTATATACCAATAGTCGGAATTAGGCATTGCATGCCCGTTATATATTCCATCCCACGATGTAAAATTATTAACGTATGTTTTTAGCAGTCTGTCATATCTGTCATAAATCTGAACAGCGTGGTTATAGCACTCTATATTGCCTATAGTCCAATAATCGTTCATTCCGTCTCCGTTAGGAGTAAAGAACGCCGCAGGGAATATTTCACCACTCTCACATGGATCCGGTTCCACAGGTTCACAATTTTCTACAAAAAGATTCACTGTAACTATGCTGTCACAGCCATACACAGAAACCAATTTTGAGGTGTAGGTTTTAGAGTCTGAAGGTTTAACACTTGGAATGTTATACTCATTCCATAAGAAAGACTCACCTTCACACAATGTTATGTCATCATCCTCTGCATACTTAACATCATTCACAGTAAGACATATTCTTACAATACTGTCACAGCCAGAGACGACACCGGTAAGTGTTACATCTGTTTCTGAATATTGCGGAGTACCTATGGGAAATACAGTGCCTGTAGGTTTATATGTATAAGGTAACTGTGCATCACAAATGGAAACCTCAACCCTGGTGGTATCTTTACCTATATGGATTGGAACCTCTATAAAATTGTTCAGAGTGTCACATTCTGTCTGTTGAAGACCATGCTGGGCAACTCCCAATCCGTTATCATTTATGGCTATCACAAGTTGAGCCAGATCCTTCATCGGGCATAATTTTGACATCGGGATAGATATACTGGCGTTTGAACATTCCTTAACAAGCAAATTATCATTTAACTTCACACTATTCAAAACGACTCCTCTGTATTTTTCTGCATACACAGTAATACTGTAAGGGGCAAAAAGCACAGCCTCGCCATTATTACAGAAAGAGAACGATAAGTTCAATTCACCGTTTTTAACTTCATTACGTTCTAATTTACCAACCGCCACATCAGCCGCACTTGCAAAAGGACGGGCATATTGGTCTGTATAGGCAGACTGCACCAAAAAATTATTATATGGTCTTCTCACTACAGACGGATCATCGGGGTCTGTAACAGCCCAAGCATTTGAGAACATATTTTTAGGAACAGTCAAATCCTCATTTATATTCAATGAGTTATACATATATTGGTTCCAAACCTTACGGGCGGAAGTCCATTTGCCTGTAGCAGAAGAAAGAACATTTATGTGTCCATTATATATATGAGTAGCACCATACGCACCTATTGTAAGTATCTCCACACTGCCATCATCATCTACGTCCGCTATTACAGGATATTGCATAACCGTACATTCTCCAAAATCGAAAGTACTTAACACTTCACCCTTCCCGTTCACTATTCTCACTCTTGACTGGTCTGTAATAATCAACTCCATATTGCCATCTTGATTGAAGTCAAAGGCAGACATAGAGTTTGAAAATGAATCCTCGTCCACATCAAGTCTCCACATTTCAGAAAACGAATTGCTTGCAATATTATACTTGTAAGCCAATAAATCTTTTTGACTGATTCTTGTGTAACACTGAATCACTATCTCCAGCACACCATCTGAATCTATATCTGCTATAAGAGGTAAACTTGCTCCAGGTCCCAATGTTTTTATATTCACAGGCTCAGACACTGTTCCATTATATACATCCCACACATAAACCCAAACATCACCATAAGTTTCTGATTTTTTACTAACCAACACATCCAAATGGCCATCAAGATTAAAGTCTGCTACTTGTGAATGTCCGTCGGCAGGGACTCCTGATGGAGGTGCAATGGAATACTCTAACGTTATGAAATTTCCTTCAGTGCCGTTTCTATTGGTTATCTCCACTGAATAAATTTCATTTCCAGCCACCAATTCAAGAGATGCATCTCCATCCATATTTGCGGCAAAAGTCATTTCCATTGGTTTGTAGGCTCCACTAAACGTAGCGCCATTACCATGGGATAATGACAATCCTGAGTTTCCGTTCCCTTTTGCAAGTAATGCCCCTGTTTGAGCATCATATATGGAACTGCCTAAATAAACCTCAGGGAATCCGTCATTGTTAAAATCGGCGAAACTTACATTAGTAACATCGTATGATATGGGAGATTCCCATATCGGGGTTTTATCTGGTCCAGACAAATTATATGCACGCAAATAATTATCAAGGGTATATACCACCAACACCACTCTGCCGTCATTCAACCTGACCATACCATAAACACCGGCATCTTGTGTTGATACATTAGACACTATGTCAAAGTCATCTATCACTTCATGAGTTTGACCACTTACTATATTTATATGCGTGGCTCCGCAGAATTGATACGTGTCATTAGGGGCAAAGCATACTATTTCAGTAACTCCGTCATCATTCACATCGCCCACAAGAGGGATTACAAGCGGAGACATGCCGATATCACTTGACCAGTCACTCTTTACACTCCAGTCATATACATCAGGGATTACTGAACATTCCACTATTTTAATATTATCAGGGTATTCCACCTGAGCCACTACAGAAAGGAAAGACAGCAGAGATATTATAACTAATAAATATTCCTTCTTATTATACATGCCAGCAATGATAAAGCCTGCAAAATTAATAAAATTTCATTATCTTTGCAAAACAAAACATAACCGCACAAGTGCGGTTTTATAACATGAATACTATTTGTGCCATATCAACTCCGGCTGGCGTAGGGGGCATTGCTGTGATTAGGGTATCGGGACCCGATGCCACCGCCATCTGTGCCTCTGTGTTCCGCAGCAAAAAGAGCCTAAAGGATTTCAAAAGCCACACTGCCCACTATGGAACAGTATTGGATTCTGACGGCAATGATATTGATGACTGCGTGGTAACCACCTTTTTAGCACCCCACTCTTTTACAGGAGAGGATACTGTGGAGATTGCTTGCCATGGTTCTGTTTATATTCAGCAAAGCATAATTAAGGCTCTAATCAAGGCTGGGTGCCGTATGGCTGAGCCAGGTGAATTCACACAGCGTGCGTTCCTTAACGGTAAGATGGATTTGGTTAAGGCGGAGGCTGTTGCAGACCTTATATCTTCAACTACTGCGGCGGCTCATAAGGTTTCACTGAACCAAATGCGTGGAGGCATATCTTCTGAACTTGAAAGTCTGCGTGGCAAGTTGCGTGACTTTACATCGCTGCTTGAGCTTGAACTTGATTTCTCTGAAGAGGATGTGGAGTTTGCCAATCGGGGGCAAATGCTTGAACTTCTGAATACTATAAAATGTAAAATAGAGAGCCTCACCAAATCTTTTGATGCCGGCAATGCCATAAAGAACGGTGTTAAAGTAGCCATCGTGGGTGAGACTAATGCTGGCAAATCCACCCTGCTGAACCTGCTCATCGGGGAAGAGAGGGCTATTGTAAGCGATATTCACGGCACTACACGCGATACCATAGAGGATACCACCGTTATAGACGGTTATCTGTTCCGCTTTATTGACACCGCAGGTATTCGTGAGACACGCGATAAAATAGAGAATATAGGTATAAAACGCAGTTTGCAGACCATAGAGAAGGCTAATGTGGTGCTTTGGGTGATTGACTGCAAAAACATAAATGAGCATATAGATTGGATGGCTGGCAAGATAGTGCCTCTGTGTAAAGACCGCAGTCTTGTGCTTGTTTTTAATAAGACAGACCTGCTACCCGATGATGAGATTCCAACTCTTGAAAACCTGTTTTCTGATATTGACGCTCCACACATACTGATTTCTGCAAAGCATGGCAGAGGTATTGAAAACTTAAAGAGGCAGCTTATTTCCGCCGCACACCTTGATAGTGTGCAGGGCGATGTGGTAATTACAAACATGAGGCATTATGAGGCACTCTGTACCGCCCTCAGTGCCATAGACAGGGTAAAAAACGGACTGGACTCAGATCTCAGCGGTGAACTTGTATCTATGGATTTACACGATTGCCTTGACGCTCTTGGCTCCATAACGGGGCAAATCCACTCTCAAGAGGTGCTGAACAATATCTTCTCTAAATTCTGCATCGGGAAATAATTAGTACTCAACTTTTTCAAGTACCAAACCTTTGGCTGGGACTGACATGCCGGCGGTGCAGCGGTCTTTTTTCTCAATGACCTCTGCAAACTGCTCTACGGTAAGTTTGCCTGAGCCTACATCAAGCAGAGTGCCTACAATGGCACGCACCATATTACGCAGGAAACGGTCTGCGGTAATGGTGAACTCCCAATGTATGGGCGATGTCTGTTCCCAATGAGCCTCCGTTATGTGGCAGTTGTTTGTCTTTACATCGGTGTGAAGTTTGCTAAAACTTGTAAAATCTACATACTCAAACAGATACTTGCAAGCCTCATTCATTTTCTGAAAATCAACCGAAGGCTTTACCCGCATACGATACATACCCTCAAAAGGGTCTTTCTCTGTAGTTATGTAGTACTTGTATGTGCGTAATTTAGCACTGAAGCGGGCGTGCATATCATCCGCAACTTGCTTTATAGAGAATATGACAATATCATTAGGCAGATAGGCATTGAGCCTCTCTGTAAGTTGCTCTACACTATTATTCTGCGTTTCAAGGGGCTGCTCCAAATCAAAATGGGCATACATATTGCGGGCATGAACACCTGCATCGGTTCTGCCCGCACCCGTTATAGGGGTCTCACTACCCAATATATTACTGAGGGCAGTCTCTATAACCTCCTGAACGCTAATGCCATTTGGCTGGTTCTGCCACCCATGGTAGTTTTCTCCGTTATATGCAAGATGTATAAAGTACCTCATATATATGCTTTACAATGCAAATATACTGAAATGTAAAAAAATAGTCTATTTTGAATAATGGTACCTTAATGCCAAGACAAAAAGATAGAGTTTCCCGTCGCTAACGGAGTATACCATTCTGTGTTCTCTGGTAATTCTTCGAGACCATTTCCCTGATAAATCACCTTTCAACGCTTCTGGTTTTCCTTTACCAGTAAATGGGTGCAACAGAGTGTCTTCAATTAGTTCTTGTATTCTTTTTTGAACCTTTATGTTCCCTGAACGTTTCCAGAAAAGAAGGTCTTCCTTAGCTTGATCCAAAAGAACTAATTCCATAATTCAGAAACTTTTGTAGTGGTAAAATGTCCGCTTTTTATTTGTTGGTCGCCTTTTGCAATGATATCTAACATCTCCTTTGAAGCAGAAATGTATTCTGTTTCACCCTTGCATTTAGTATTACTTTTTTGTGCCTCTTCAATTAGATGCTCACCCAACCATTGCATATTGGATTTTGTTAATGTCTCTGACAAGTAATCCAGTAAACTATTTAAAGCTTGAGTTCCCATAATCATTACTATTATTGTGCAAATTTATACATTTTAAGTTAAATTGACAAATTTTTTAAACCTCTTTGTGTACAAACACCTTAGGTTTGTGAAACACCTGATAGGAATTGTCAATGTTATGTGTTTGAAATCTGAAGAATACGCATAATCACCAATCCTTCCAACTTACATAATTAACATTCCCTATTTGGCATGAAATGTCTCCTAAATAGTATATCATACCTGAAACGTTATCATTATTTCTATCTTCAATGTATTTTTGCAAATGTGCCGATAGTTTTTTGTCTGAACTAGTGGAACTCTTAATCTCAATTGCCATACTCTTATCCCAGTTGGCAATAACATCTACTTCCATACCTTTTGATGTTCTATAAAATGTAAGATTAGCCCTTTTACCGTCATTGTATCTCTTCTTAAGCAGTTCTGAAACAGCAAAGGTTTCAACAACAGCACCCTTGTATGGACTTAAAAGCAGTTCCTCTTTTGTGCTGATTCTTAACAAATGGCACAAAAGTCCTGAATCAAGAAAATACATTTTAGGGGTCTTGACAACCGCTTTCCCTAAATTATTGTAATCGGGGTCAAGCATTGTAATGATATATGAGGATTCCAAGATAGAAAGCCAACTTTTAATTGTTGGAGCAGAAACGCCTAAGTCTTTACTTATGCTCTCCATTGACAGCATCTTGCCACTGTGTGCGGCACATATCATAATAAACTTTCTGAAATCAGACAGGTTTTTTGCCGTTATTTGGTCCTTGACATCGTAGTCAATGTAGGTATCAATATAATTATCAAACCAATCACTCATTATAAAATGTTTTGAATGGTCATAAAGTGGCGGATACATTCCCCTTAAAATAACATTGTAAACATCGTTATCCAGTAAATTTGAAGATTTTAATTCTGCTATTGAAAATGGTAGTAATTTAATAAGCCCTATTCGTCCAGCCAATGAATCAGACATATTTTCAGACAAACGGAACTGGCTTGACCCCGTGACAACAAATTTACCTGGCTCAAAAACACCATTATCAATATTGTATTTTATAGCATCAAATATCTCAGGTACCTTCTGTGCCTCATCAAACACCGCCCCGTCGGGGAATGCTTTAATGAAATCAGCAGGACTGGATTTAGCCATCTCTTTAATGTCCTTGTCATCAAAAGAGACATATTTTTTATTTGGAAATGCTATTTTAGCCAATGTGGTTTTTCCACTCTGTCTAGGTCCTGTTATTCCTATTACAGGGAACTGAGCAGCAAGCCTTTCAATGGCTTTTATAGCTATTCTATCTGAGAACATGGTAAAAATCTAAAGTTTGATATGGTAAAAATCCAAAGTTTGATATAGTAAAAATCTAAAGTGCAAATTTAAAAGAAAGTTTTTTTATTTCAAAATGTTTTGCAAAAAAACACGGCAAATTTGGTGGCAAATTTGGAGTAAAAAACACAATGAGTTGTTTTAGATATATCAGTATTTCACTTTTTTTGTACCTTTGCACAAATTTTAAAAGTTGTTATCATGTTTAAACCAATTAAAAATCTACTGTTAGCGGCTACGGTTTGTGTAGCCACATCTACTGCGTTTGCGTATAATAATGGGGTTAGTGTAAGTAATGCAACTGTATCTGACACTACAAGTGTAGGGCAAAAGTTCATACTACCCGATTGTGATTCCCAAGTTACAATGTGTACCGTCACTTTTCCAAAGGGGGCAAGCACAGGGTGGCACTACCATAAAAACCTTGTTTTTGCTTTTGTGGAGAAAGGCACTCTTAGGGTTGAAACCGTAGATGGCTATACAGACTTTAATGCCGGCGATAATGTTTTTGAGATGCAGAACAAGATACACAATGGCAGAAACGTGGGCAAAGGCAAGGTTGTACTGAAAGTGGTGTATGTAGGCTGCAAAGGCGTTGATAACTCCATTATGGTTGAAGAACCGCAAAAATCAGGCACTCGTGACTAAACAAAAACACACAAAATAAGACTTTATGAACTGTCCTATTACTATGACATTGATGACGGTGGCGGTACTGTTAGTGATTTTTGCCGTAGTGCCGCATATTGTATGGCTGTTAGTGCTTATCACAGGAAAAATCTGCGGATTTAACGTGCCATACGCCCCGTTTGGATGGAGTGCATTGGGGCTTGCCATATTATGTGTACTGCTTATTACATACGGAACATTTATAGGCAGATGGAAATATGCGGTAACCTGTTTTGATTATTCTAACCCCGATGTGCCGGAGGCTTTTGACGGATACAGAATAGTGCATATTTCTGACCTTCACCTATCTACATTTAATGATGATAAGCAGAAACTTACAGAGTTGATTGATACTATAAATGCCCTTAACCCTGATTTGATATGCTTTACGGGCGATATGGTAACCATCGGGAAAATAGAGGCGGAGCCATACACCGCTGACTTACAACGCCTTACTGCAAAAGATGGAGTAATATCTGTTTTAGGCAATCATGATTTTATGCTCTACTCAATGGGCAGGGTTAAACGTTCAGAGCAAGAGATAGATGCGGAGGTTGAGAACATAACCCGATACCAAAACGACACACTGGGCTGGACACTGCTACGCAATGCAAACAAAACAATTAAAAGAGGCGATGACTCCATAACAATAATTGGGGTGGATAACATAAACAGTTCTAATCAGGGATTTAAAACCATAAGCCGTGGCGATTTGCCTAAAGCGATGGCTGACACAGACGGATTCCGCATACTGCTTACGCATGACCCTTCACATTGGCGTGCAGAGGTTGTTCCAAATACTGATATACCTTTAACACTTAGCGGACACACTCACGCCGCACAAATACGTATATTTGGCTGGACACCATCGAGTTGGATGTTCAGAGAGACTGACGGACCCTATACAGAGGACAATCAGACACTGTATGTAAATATAGGCTTAGGTTGCACCGTACCGTTCAGAATAGGTGCAAATCCAGAAGTGACGGTTATAACGTTAAACACAGCACATTATTAGTACTACTATAGGAACAAGGGTCAAGGGACAAGGGTCAA
>JAZLHT010000126.1:0-25499 GCA_045616965.1 Candidatus Enterocola sp. | reverse complement strand
GATTTTCCACTGCCGCTTACACCCGTCACCACAGTCATAACCCCGATAGGGAACTTCACACTAACGTTTTTAAGGTTATTCTGCGTAGCACCCTTAATCTCTATATAGTTGTTCCAATGGCGGCGTACCGTTGGTATAGGTGTCTTAATCAGCGTATCCACATAATCTTTAGGAGACCCCTCATAAACCACCTTTCCACCTAATCTACCTGCACCCGGACCTATATTTATTACATAATCCGCAGCGGCTATAATTTTTTCATCGTGTTCCACCACAACCACAGTATTGCCTATCTGCTGTAGCCTTCTTAGCACACCTATAAGTTGGTCTGTATTTTTAGGGTGAAGCCCTATACTTGGCTCATCAAGTATATATAATGACCCCACAAGGCTGCTGCCAAGCGATGTGGCAAGATTTATTCTCTGGCTCTCACCACCTGATAACGTATTGGAGGCGCGGTTCAGAGTAAGATACTCAAGCCCCACGTCCACCAAATAGCCCAATCGGGATTTTATCTCTGTAAGTAGTTTGCTTGCTGCACTCTGCTCATAATCTGTAAATTCAGCATTATTAAAAAACGCAAGCAGTTTATTTATAGGCATTGCCGTAAGTTCAGTTATAGACTTACCGCACACCTTAACGTACTGAGCCTCACGCCTTAAACGTGTACCATCACAATCAGGGCAAACAGTCTTGCCCCTATAGCGGCTCAGCATTACACGATACTGAATCTTGTACTGGTTCTGCTCCACAAACTTAAAGAACTCATTAAGCCCGTAAAAATACTCGTTACCTGTCCAAAGTAACTTTTTCTGCTCCTGTGTAAGTTCAAAATACGGCTTGTGAATAGGGAATCCGAATTTTGATGCATGGCGTATAAGGTTCTGCTTATCCTCGCCCATAAGCTTGCCACGCCAAGGTGCAATGGCATCTTCATAAATGGATAGTGTCTTGTTTGGCACCACCAAATTTTCATCTATACCTATTATATTACCAAACCCCTGACATGTAGGGCACGCCCCCATCGGGCTGTTAAAATTAAACAGCTGCTCAGACGGCTCCTCAAACTTTATTCCGTCTGCCTCAAAATTCTCTGAAAACTCTTTGTCTCCCACAAAACATACCCCTCCGCCCTCGTAAAACGCCGTCTCCACAGAGTCTGCCATTCTGTTTAGAAAAGCCTGCTCACCCGATGCCGTAAACCTCTCAACCACAAGCAACAACTTATTATAAGGTTTTGACGCGTCAAAATCATCTATCCTCACCACATTGTCATCTACGCACACGCGGCTGAAACCCTGCGTTTTAAGCACCCTGAGTTTAGTGGAATCCTTAATTGGCGCCATAAGCATGGATACTGTACCCTCCTCCATTTTGGAAATGTAGTCAAGCACATCTTTAACGGTGTGTTTTGTAACCACACTACCCGATACAGGCGATACGGTCTTGCCTATACGGGCAAAAAGCAGTTTTAGATAATCATAAATTTCTGTAGAAGTGCCTACAGTAGAACGTGGATTGCGGGTCTTGACCTTCTGCTCCACAGCAATGGCAGGTGGCAAATGCTCAATAAAATCCACATCGGGGTGCTGTTTGTTGCCTACAAACTGACGGGCATACGATGACAGACTCTCCACATAACGGCGCTGCCCCTCAGCATACAAGGTGTCAAAGGCAAGTGATGATTTACCACTGCCACTGACACCTGTAATCACAACAAACTTACCTGCAGGAATGTTAACATCTATGTTTTTAAGATTGTTAACCCTTGCCCCTCTAATATTTATCTGACTATTGTCTATAAGACTATCCTCCGTTAGATAGATAATGTTCTAAGTGCGTTGAACAGGTGTTTGTTAATAGGTTTGTCGTCCTTAATGGCACGTGAGAACGGAACATACACAATCTCATCGTTTACAATACCTACCATAATGTTACGCTGACCCTCAAGCAGAGCCTCTATGGCGGCTACGCCCATACGGCTGGCAAGAATACGGTCCTGAGCAGAAGGAGTACCGCCACGCTGAATATGACCAAGTATAACCTCTCGTACATCATACTCAGGGTGCAGTTTTCTGGCAGCCTCAGCAATACCTTTAGCACCACCTGTAACATCGCTCTCTGCCACAAGCACAATACTACTGTTCTTGGTTTTACGGAATCCGTTACCTACAACCTCTTCAAGCACCTCTTTCTTAATCTCCTCCTCCGGTATTACGGCAGCCTCGGCACCAGCCGCTATGGCGGCGTTAAGTGCAAGGAATCCTGCATCACGTCCCATAACCTCCACAAAGAACAGACGTTCATGTGATGATGCTGTATCACGTATTCTATCCACACAATCTATCACCGTGTTCAGTGCAGTGTCGTACCCGATGGTGAAGTCTGTACCGCACAAGTCATTATCTATGGTACAAGGCAGACCCACAACAGGCATGTTATACTCTTCTGCAAAATTCTTGGCACCTGTGAAAGTACCGTCACCGCCAAGCACTATCAAAGCATCAATACCATGCTTCTGTACAGTTTCATACGCTTTTTTTCTACCTTCCGGTGTAGTAAACTCCGGGCAACGGGCTGTCTTAATTATAGTACCGCCACGTTGAATAATGTTACTTACGTCCTGAGTCTTGAATTCCACCACCTCATCAGTGATAAGACCTTTGTAACCACGATATATGGCACATACTTTCATGCCATTACAAATGGCGGCACGTGTCACCGCTCTTAAGCCAGCATTCATACCTGGTGCGTCACCTCCCGATGTCAGAACACCAATAGTTTTAATTTGACCCATAATAAATATAATTGAAAGTTGAAAGTTAAAAGTTGAAAGTTAAAAGTTATCCATACATCATACATCATACATCATACATCATACATCATACATCAACCCCTGACCCCTGACCCTTGCCCCTATCTTTTCCATCTGCCACATCGGGGTACTGGTGGCACCGCAAATGCCCACACTCTCCACCCCGTCAAACCACCTCATATCTATCTGCTCCGCATTCTGAATAAAATGACTGTTCCTGTTTGCGGCGTAACATGTGTCAAACAGTGCCTTTGCATTGGAACTCTTGTCTCCACCCACAAAAAGAATGACATCATGCCGCTTGGCAAAATTCTCTATCTTCTGCTGACGGCCTGCCACCTGACGACAAATAGTATCGTATGCCGTAAAATTGGCTCCATCAGTCATCTTCTGCTCTAAAAACTCACTCAGATTCTTAAATCCGTCAAGTGATTTGGTGGTTTGAGAAAAAAACAGAATGTCCCTTCCAAAATCTATTCTCCCTATTTCGTCTTTATCTTCAATACTCTCCACCACTATTGCTTTGCCGTCTGTCTGCCCCACCAGTCCGTTCACCTCCGCATGCCCGTTCTTACCATATATTACTATCTGTGCATCGGGGTGTTCAGTATAAGCCCTACGAATTTTCTGCTGTAATTTCAACACCACTGGGCAAGTGGCATCTATAACTCTGATTCCCAACTCTTTTGCATTCTTATAGGTAGCCGGCGGCTCTCCATGAGCCCTAAATAGCACCCTGTCACCCTTATGATTAGGCAAATCATTGTGGTTAATAACTGTAAGCCCATGTTCCGCCAATCTCTTAACCTCATCACCGTTGTGAACAATATCACCTAAGCAATATAATGGTTCCGTGCCACTTTCCAACTCATTTTCAGCCTTGGTAATAGCATTAACCACCCCAAAACAAAAGCCTGAATCCCCATCTATCTCTATTTTGAGTTTTGACATGCCTTGTTAAATTTTTCCATCACCCAAGCATTCTGCTCTTCTATGGTCATATTACTGTTATCCAGCACTATAGCATCATCTGCCTTACGCAGTGGGCTAACGGCTCTTGTCTCGTCCAAATGGTCACGTTCCTTAACATTGTCAAGTATCTCATCATAATCGGCACTCTGCCCCTTTGCCTTCAGTTCATCAAACCTGCGGCGGGCGCGAATGGCGGCATCGGCGGTAACAAAAAGTTTAAGTTCCGCATTAGGAAACACTACAGTACCTATATCCCTGCCGTCCATAACCACACCACCTTTATTTCCCATAGCCTTCTGCAGTTTAACAAGGTGTGCCCTGACTTGAGGTATCGCACTTACATGGCTTACTGTCTTGCTAACCTCTATGCCACGTATCTCACTCTCCACACACTCGCCGTTCAGCATTGTCTTGCCATCGGGAGCAAAAGTTATAACCACATTGTCAAGGTCTGAGGCAAGACTTTCCACATCAACCACACCATTTAATACACAATTGTGTCTTAAAGCATATAATGCCACAGACCTGTACATAGCACCTGTATCTACATATATATATCCTACGCTTTTAGCCAAAGCCTTAGCCATAGTGCTTTTTCCGCACGATGAGTAACCGTCAACCGCAACCGTTATTTTCCTCATAACGCTTTTTTGTTTATTTTGTTTAAGTTAAGTGACACAGTAAAATGAGCCGTAATCGCGGCTGAACTATAAAACGCCATACCAACACCTATTTTCACCATTTTTATATTTCCGCCTCCTCCAAATGAAAGACCCGATACAGACAACACTGTTGGGTTTTTAAGACTCAACCCCCTGTCAAAATTATAAGAAAGCGATACCCAGAATTTCTCCGATTTAGGAACAACATCCAACCCTATTATAAACTTTTTACCTATCATTGTTCCAACTTTGCCATTACACTCGCTTTTATTCCAACGCTGCAGATTCTGAAGTGTGAGATTAAGCACAAGTGGCGCTTTAACCAATCTTTTGCTTACTCCCAATGCAAGATTCATCGGCATCCAATTATTAGCCATAACTACGCCGTGAGGTCCTGCTATCTTACCGCCGAAATTCTGCAACACAAGTCCCACATTTACAAGCGACACAGAATCGTGAAACATTATTCCGATATCAGATCCAAGAGATACTGATGTATAACCACCATAACTGTTTATTACAGGTTTAAGCGTCACACCCATCGTAAAATACCTGTTAAGCAAACGAGAATAGGTTGCAAGAAAAGCAAAATCGTTGGCTGTCACCTTCCCCGTAGGATTTCCATACTCGTCATATCCGTCCATTTGACCATACATGGTAGCCTGAAACCCAACCTGAAATGCATCCTTATC
This sequence comes from Candidatus Enterocola sp., assembly GCA_045616965.1. GTDB lineage: Bacteria > Bacteroidota > Bacteroidia > Bacteroidales > Paludibacteraceae > Enterocola. The sequence continues at coordinate 20,358 of JAZLHT010000126.1, read as the reverse complement.
GGAAAATTTCATAGAGTATGTGGCACTTGTGTATCCTGTGTTCTTCATATACACCGCCCCGTTCAGATATATCTGATTGGCAGATTCGGTACGCAACGCCGCTGGATTTGAAAAAGCAAACATCGGGTCTGTATCTATATATGACACCACATTGCCACCCAAAGCAGCAGTATGAGCAGATACAGGACACTCTAAGAACGAGCTGAAAGCGGTGCCCATCTGCTGTGCCGAAGCTACCAATGCAATGCAAAGCATCACGCTACATGCCATAATTTGACTCAATATGCAAAATCTGCTTCCTGCCATAATAAAAATCTTCCAAATTTAGTAAAAATTTCTCAAACTTTGCACCAAAATGCAATTATATGAAAAAAATAATAATAAAAGTGCTGTTATATGAAAAAAAAACATTACATTTGCAAACAGCTTGTGGAATGAACAACACAGAATCGTATAACTTTTAAAATGTAATATGGAAATTAAAAAATCACCCAAGGCTGATATTGAGAACAGAAAATCAACTTCTGTACTCATTGGTCTTGTAGTTGCTCTGGGGATAATGTTCGTTGCTTTTGAATGGGCTCAGAGTGACATTAAAATTTACGAAGAAGCTCTTCAAGACGCCGTAGAGGAAGATGAAGAGATGGTAGAGGTTACTTTTAGGGATGAAACTCCACCGCCGCCACCACCACCGGAGCCTGAGACAGTTCTTAGTGATGTTATTGACATAAAAGAGAACACAGACGATGTACAGACCGCTGATTTCTCTGCCGAGGACGACGCCAACCAACGTGTTGAGATTCATGAGGTTGTAGCGGTTCAAGAAGAAGAGGAGGAGGAGCAGAAGATACATGTGGTTGTAGAAAAAATGCCTGAATTTCCAGGCGGTCAAGATGCTATGAACCGCTATTTGTCAAGAAACATAAAATATCCTCTTATTGCGCAAGAGAACAATATACAAGGTCGTGTAATATGCCAGTTTGTGGTAAATCAGGATGGTAAGATTGTAGATGTTCAGGTTGTACGTGGTGTAGAGGCAAGCCTTGATGCCGAAGCAATCAGAGTAATCAAGTCTATGCCTGCATGGACTCCTGGCAAACAAGGTGGCAAGAACGTTCGCGTAAAATACACATTGCCCATTAGATTCAAACTATAAGACCGCAAGGTCTTTGCTATAGAAGAACAACCTTTCGTATTTCACTCCGGAAGGTTGTTTTCTATAATATGGAGAAAGAAGAGTACATAGAAAGAGCCATTTTGGTTGGTCTTATCACTCCACTGCAAGATGAACGCAAAGCGGTTGAGTACATAGACGAGTTAGAGTTTTTAGCAGATACAGCAGGTGCCGTCACCGTAAAAAAATTCTTCCAGAAACTTGACTACGCCAATTCCAAGACATTTGTAGGTACAGGTAAGTTAGAGGAGATTAAATCATTTGTGCAGGATAATGACATTAACCTTGCCATTTTTGACGACGAACTCTCCCCTGCCCAACTGCGTAACCTGGAGGCCGAGCTGCAAATCAAGATTTTAGACCGCACAAATCTGATTCTAGATATTTTTGCCAAACGGGCACAGACCGCCCATGCCAAAACGCAGGTGGAACTAGCTCAATGTAAGTATATGCTACCCCGTCTGACAAGATTGTGGACTCATCTTGACCGTCAGCGTGGTGGTATAGGAATGCGTGGTCCGGGTGAGACTCAGATAGAGACAGACCGTAAAATACTGCTCCGTAAAATATCCTTACTAAAAGAGGAGCTGGTGCATATAGACAAGACTAAGAGCGTACAGCGTAAGAACCGAGGAAAACTTGTAAGAGTGGCACTTGTGGGCTACACTAATGTGGGCAAATCCACCTTAATGAACCTGCTAAGCAAATCAGAAGTACTTGCGGAGAACAAACTTTTTGCAACTCTTGACACCACTGTACGTAAGGTCATAGTGAGTAACTTGCCATTTCTCTTATCTGACACTGTGGGGTTTATACGCAAACTGCCTACAGATTTGGTGGAGTCATTTAAGTCCACACTTGACGAGGTGCGTGAGGCGGACATGCTGGTACACATTGTAGATATCTCTCACCCATGTTTTGAGGAGCAGATAGAGGTAGTTGAAAAAACATTGAACGAATTGGACTCCAAATCAAAGCCTGTAATTATGGTGTTCAATAAAATTGACGCATACACTTTTAAAGAGAAAGACAAAGACGACCTTACCGAGAAGAGCAAAGAAAACATATCCTTAGAGGAGCTTAAAGAGACTTGGATGTCAAAACTAAAGGAGAACTGCATATTTATATCGGCAAAGAACAAGATAAACATTGACGAACTGAAACAGTTGTTGTATGACAGAGTTAAAGAGATCCATACACAACGGTTCCCTTATAATGACTTTTTATTTGAATACTACGATGAGGAAACTAAATGAACATGAAATTAAGGTACTGGAGGCACAAGCATGCACTTGCAGTGACTGGAGTAAGGTTAGCGTAGCGGACACATTCTCTACAGACTATGTAAAGCATGTACATTTTTCAGGCAACATAACCTTAGGCGTGCTTGAAAAGGAGATTGCAGCCAAAGGCGGCATTGTACGTCATAGCGGTATTTTCCACGCCACCCTGCATAACTGCAATGTGGGAAACAATGTTTTCATAAACAAGATAAACTGCTACATCGCCAACTACAACATAGGCGATGACTGCTTTATAGAGAATACGGAACTTGTGGTTACAGACGGCGTTTCATCGTTTGGCAACGGCACAGAAATAGCGCTTCTGAACGAGGGCGGCGGCAGAGAGATTCTTATGAGCGACAATTTGTCTTCACACCTTGCCTACATAATGGCAAACTACCGCCATCGTAAAGACTGCATTGAGAGGATTAAGAACATTATTGTAGATTATAGCAAACGCATATCCTCCGCCACAGGCACAATAGGCAAAAATGTAAAGATAATAAACTGCGGACGCATTGAGAATGTCCGCATCGGGGATTTTGCCACTATAGAGGAGACCAGCAACCTTACAAACGGAAGCATAAACAGCAATGAGGCAGACCCTGTATATATAGGTCAGAATGTAATTGCCAAAAACTTTATAATATCATCAGGCAGCATAGTTACAGACGCATCACTTGTGGAGAATACATTTATAGGGCAAGGGGTACAGATAGGCAAGCACTTCTCCATCTATGACTCTGTATATTTCAGCAACTGTCAAGGTTTCCACGGTGAGGCTTGTGCCGTATTCGGCGGACCTTTTACCGTCACTCACCATAAATCCAGCCTGCTGATTGCGGGATTGTTCTCCTTCCTTAATGCAGGTAGCGGCTCTAACCAAAGCAACCACATGTACAAACTTGGTCCTATGCACCAAGGTGTGGTGGAGAGAGGTTCCAAGACCACAAGTGACTCCTATATTCTGTGGCCCGCCAAAGTTGGTGCATTCTCACTGGTTATGGGTAGGCACACGCAACATTCAGACACTTCAAATCTTCCGTTCTCATATCTTATTGAGAACGATGATGCAACCTTTATAGTGCCGGGTGTCAATCTTAAGAGTGTGGGAACCATACGTGATGCACAGAAATGGCCCAAACGTGACCGTCGTAAAGACCCTAACAAATTGGACTGCATAAATTTCAACCTGCTCAGTCCATACACCATACAGAAAATGTATGCCGGCATAGATGTTCTTAAAAGCCTGCAAGCACTCTCTGGCGAAACCTCTGAGACCTACTCTTATCAGAGTTCCAAGATTACCAACGATGCCTTGCGTCACGGTCTTAAATACTACAATATGGCTATAGAGAAATTCCTTGGAAACTCTCTTATAAAGCGTCTTGAAGGGACTAAATTCAAGAGCGTTGATGAGATTAGGGATCAACTGAAGCCATCTACAGCCACTGGTTTAGGCAGGTGGGTTGACGTATCGGGTCTGATAGCCCCTAAAAGTGAAATAACAAGACTACTTGATGATATTGAGCAAGGTACATTAAACAGTGTGTATGATATAAATGAGCGTTTCCGTAACATTCACTCCCAATACTATGAATATGAGTGGACTTGGGCATTGGAGAAATTGGAGCAGAAATTCGGCAAGCCATACACTGAATTTACAGTTGAGGATATTGTAACACAGGTGGAGACGTGGCGTTCTAACGTAGTGGAGTTAGACCAAATGTTGTACGAGGATGCCAAGAAAGAGTTTAACCTTATAGCACGTACCGGATTTGGCGTAGATGGCAACGATGACACCAAACAACGTGACTTTGCAAATGTACGAGGTAATTTTGAAGACAATCCGTTTGTCACCGCCGTACTTGAACACATAAAGAAAAAGACGGCATTAGGCAATGAACTTATAGCAAGAGTGGACAAGGGACAGTTGACAGTTGACAGTTGACAGTGGACAATCATACATCATACATCATACATCATACATTGTTCATCATTACAGCATACATAAAACATTGGTTCAGTTCCAAACCCAAAGGCGGATTTGGAATCCACTCCCCTTTTGTATATAGGTTTGTTACTGATGTTATTGAGTGCAATCACCAATACTATGCTTACGGCGATGTGGAGAGATTCCGCCGTGCGTGGCTCAGTGACAAGATGGAGATAGATTTCACAGACTACGGAACGGGCACATCGGGTAAAAGAAAAATCTGCAACATTGCAAAAAAAAGCCTGAAAAGCAAAGATTTAGCACAACTCATATACAGAATTGCACTGAGCAACCACAGTCATAACATTTTAGAACTTGGAACATCATTAGGCATAACCACCATGTACCTTGCCCTTACAGACTCGACAGCACGGGTGGTGTCTCTTGAAGGGTGTCAGGCTGTGGCAAATTGCGCACTCTCCGCTCTAAACCTCAGAGGTATAAAAAATGTGGAAATTATAACAGGAAATATAGATAACACAATAAAAGGGGTGGTCAGTACGTTTGATAGTTTGGATTTTGTGCTTTTTGATGCCAATCACAGAAAAGAGCCCACTATGTACTATTTTAACGAGTGTCTGACAAAAGTTCACGATAAGACCATATTTGTGTTTGATGACATAAATCACTCCGATGAGATGCGTGAGGCGTGGAAAGAGATTTGCGGTAATGAGAAAGTCAGGGTAACCATAGACATTTTCCATCTTGGAATTGTGTTTTTTGATAAGAAACTAAAAAAAGAGCATTACAAAATAAGGTATTGATGAAAATTTATACAAAAACAGGCGATAACGGAACCACTTCTCTTATCGGGGGAAAACGTGTAAGCAAATCCGACATCAGATTAGAAATTTACGGTACATTAGACGAGTTAAGCAGCTTTCTTGGTTTGCTTAAGTGCGACTCCATACCCGATGAAGACGCTTGCAACATCACAAGAATTCAAAAGATTCTTACTAAAATCAATATGGTGTATGCCTCACCCGATAAAGCAACAGATGCAAAATTCCCGTTTGATACAAACGACACATCGTGGATGGAGACAGAAATAGACAAGATCAGCGTTACATTGCCACCTGTTACAGATTTTCTAATTCCAGGCACAAATGACATAAATGCTTTGGCAAACATTTGCAGAACAGTATGCAGAAGAGCAGAAAGACACATTTACAAACTGAATTTATTTGAAAACCAACAAAAAGCGGCTGTTTTTTTAAACAGATTGAGTGATTATCTCTTTGTTTTAGGCAGAAAATTGGAATAACTGAAAAATTTTGTTATCTTTGCACGCTGATAAAAAAAAAATTATAAAAAAAATGTATTGGACTTTGGAACTTGCATCTAAGTTGGAAGATGCGCCTTGGCCAGCCACCAAAGAAGAACTAATAGACTTTGCAGTACGCTCAGGAGCACCTCTAGAGGTGATTGAGAACCTGCAGGAGATAGAAGACGAAGGTGAAATTTATGAGACAATTGAGGATATTTGGCCAGATTATCCAAGCAAGGAAGATTTCTTTTTTAACGAAGATGAGTATTAAAATTGCTTAAAAGTGTGTATTATTCAAAAATTTGTTGTATCTTTGCATATTGGTAAATGCGTATAGGGCGTTTTATACTGGTTTTGTGCGGTTGTATTTCGGCGTTGTGCTCGTATGGACAGCAAAGTATAGAATTTAGTCAGTACACGCTGAATCTCAAGAATTTGAACCCTGCAGCGGTGGGGGCGGACGATATGATAAGCGTATTCGGAACATTTAGGTCTCAGTATGCAGGATTTGAAGGAGCGCCGATTACTTATTATGTAAGTGCCGATTTAGGTTTTAAGATTGGAAATACAAAACACGGTGCCGGACTCAGTTTTTATGACAATATAGTGGGGCTTTACCGCTATCAAGACATAAATTTGATGTACGCCTACCGTATCGCTATCAAGGATAGTTATCTGGCTTGTGGCATGAATGTTGATTTTTCAACAACCAGCATAGACAAAGGCAAGATAAAGACCGTAGAAAGCGATTATCACGATTCATCAGACCCTGCGTTGAACGGTAATTGTAATGATTTTAAGGTTGATTTAGGTGTGGGTGTGATGTATTACAATAAAAAATGGTATGCCGGTGCTTCCTTATTGAACATAATAGCACCTAAGTATCATTTAAGCGAAAACGTTTTCTTTAAACGTAAAAGAAATTTAAAATTTTTAGGTGGATACAATTTTTCGTTTACAAATCCGTTATATAGGTTGAAAACCTATGCAAATATTAGCACGGATTTTGTAACGTTTACTGGGCAGTTGGGTGCGAATATAGAGTACAAAGAGAGTTATTGGGGTGGATTAGCATACAGAATTGACGGAGCGGTGGTGTTTATGGCTGGAGTGAGAGTGTTGAATGGATTGGTGATAGGTTACTCTTTTGACTTACCGACCTCTAAGTTGATTAAATCGGCAGGGTGTCACGAGGTTGTGTTGTCTTATAGTTTTAACGTGGATCTATCAAAGAAGAACAAACATAAAAGTATTAGATACCTATAATCAAGAACAAAAAATATGAAAAAATTACCATTGTTCATTTTTGCCATCATTCTGCTTTCCGGTTGTAGCAATAGCGGCAGCGGTGAGCTTGTTGGTGTAGGCGGAACTTCTTGGAAAGAACCTAATCCTTACGGAATGGTTTATATTAAACAGGGCTCATTTACAATGGGCGCAAACGATCAAGATGCCAACTGGGCTGCAAGCACAGGGCAGAAGATTGTCTCTATCGACGCATTCTGGATGGATGAGACAGAAATCACTAACAGAGAGTACAAACAATTTGTATTCTGGGTAAGAGACTCTATTGCACTGGAGAAGCTTGTTGCAGCAGAAGGCGAAGATTCTGAATTTGCAACAAGAGACAAAAAGACGGGTGATATGGTTTACAAAATAGGAAACCGTCCTAATGATAGGGAGAAAGAAGGCATAGAGAGGCTGCCTAAACTGAATTGGGACTCTAAAATTCCTTGGAACAAGCCCAAGACAGACGAACAGGCTATAGCAGTTGACTCTATGTTCTATTCAGATGAAGAGTCAATATCTTTCTCAAGAGAGCTTAATGGTCAGATTCTAGACTACAAGTACCGCTGGATAGACTACAATCAGGCGGCACTTAAACGTAATAAATTTGATGCCAATACAGGTAGCTATCATAGTGATTTATCTATGCTTGGAAAAGGCAAAGACAGTGCTGACTGCATGATTCAGAAAGACACTGCCTACATAGACCACGAGACAGGTCACATCATAAACCAAACCAAATTTGTGGAGCTCAAATCCCGTAGGGACTTTATCAACTCACGCATAATAAATGTATATCCTGATACATTGTGCTGGATTAGAGACTTCACATATTCTTATAACGAGCCATATACCAAAATGTATTTTTATCACGATGGATATGGGGATTATCCTGTAGTAGGTGTAAACTGGGAGCAGGCAAGTGCCTTCTGTCATTGGCGTACAACCTATTATAATAATGCACAAATAATGAACCACCAACCCATTGTGCAAGACTACAGGCTTCCTACAGAGTCGGAATGGGAATATGCCGCACGTGGCGGGCGTAACTTGTCTATGTATCCTTGGGGTGGCGAATATATCCGTACAGCAAGAGGTTGCTTCCTTGCAAACTTCAAGCCTCAGCACGGCAATTATGTGGCGGACGGTTGGATGGTGGCAGCCAAAGTAGGTTCGTTTCCGCCTAATGATTACGGATTGTATGATATGGCAGGTAATGTTGCAGAGTGGACATCTTCAGCGTACCACGAATCAAATTACAGTTTTGTAAATGACCTGAATCCAAGTTACAATTACAATTCTCGATCAACAGAGCCGGAAATAATGAAACGTAAGGTTATCCGCGGTGGTTCTTGGAAAGACATAGGTTATTATCTGCAATGTGCCACACGTACTTACGAGTATCAGACAGAGACAAAATCTTACATAGGATTCCGTTGCGTACGCAGCGTGATTGGTGCAAATTATCAATAAAACTTTTTACATAAATATTTAAAACAAATAATTAATCTTAAAATTAAAACAAAAAAATGGGAAATTTTTTTTCAACCCCAAAGGGTAAAAGAATTACAGGTTACGCGTATGGTTTAGGAGCGTCCGTTGTTATCGTTGGTGCATTGTTCAAAATTCAGCACTATCCGGGTGCAGGTATCATGCTTATGATAGGTATGTTTATTGAAGCATGTTTGTTTGCTATTTCAGCATTTGAAGATCCACATCCTGAGTATCATTGGGACAAGGTTTTTCCTCAACTGATGGGCGGTGAAGGCGCACCTATTCTTGGCGGTGGCATGGCAGAGACAACCACTCCTAACACAACAGCAGGCAACTCAATAGATGACATTGCGAAAGCTGGCAAACTATCAGAGAGTGACATTCAAAAACTTAATGAAGGAATAAAGAAATTGTCTGAATCAGCCGCTCAAATTGGAGATATAACCGCAGCTGTTTCCGCTTCAAGCAACTATGCAAGAAATATGAATACAGCATCAGACGCCATAGCATCCTTTGCCGCTACACAAGCTTCTCTTAAAACATCTTCTGATTCTCTATTTGCATCATATAAGACAGTTGCAGAAAGTATGGGTAATGTAGCTTCTGACGCACAAGGTTACATGCGTGAGATGCAAGGCATCACAAAAAATCTTTCCGCTATTAATGCAAGTTATGAAATGCAGGTTAAGTCTATAAGCGAGCAGGCTGGCATAGTGACTGAGGTTAACGATAACTTAAAGAAAGTTCAATCTGCTATGGGTGAAGCCGCTATAGAAACAGCAGCATTCAAAGATCAAGCCACAAAACTTACACAACAAGTAAGCAGCTTGAATAACGTTTATGGCAATATGCTTAACGCATTTAACGCAAGAGTTTAATTAAAACTGAGTTTAATAATAAGTAAAACAATAAAAACTTATGAGTGCTAGCAATTGTCCGGAAACCCCGAGACAAAAAATGATAAGTATGATGTACCTCGTTTACACAGCATTGCTGGCGTTAAACGTATCTACTGACGTACTGAACGGATTCACTGTGGTACAGAAGAGCTTGAGGCAGGCTATAGTCAGTGTGGAAGGTATAAACAATAACCTGATGGTGGAATTTGAGAACAGTTACACTCAAAACCCAGTAAAAGTGGGACCTCAATATGCCAAAGCACAGGAGGTTATGAAAATGTCTGATGCTCTATACAACCAAATAGAGCAAATGAAAATCAGAATCATCCGCGAGTGCGACGGTCTTGATCCAGCTTTAGTTCCTGATGACAGTGTTACTGTAGAAAAGCTACAGGCTAAAGATAACCTTGACAAATCTTACCAGATTGCAGTTTATGAAGGATATGGTCAAAAACTGAAAGACAGCATCAATGCGTATGCTGATTATACAGCAAAGATTGCCGAAGGCGATACGGCGTTGCATGTGGTTAAGGATGACGCTATGATTGCCACAATACGACGCAACTTTGACACAAGCGATCAAATAAATCCGGAAGACCCTGCAACCCCAATTACTTGGGAGATAAGAATGTTTGAACACATGCCCGCGATTGCAGCTATGACATTGCTTACTCAATATCAACAGGCAGTTAGAAACACAGAGTCCAATATTATAAGGTATCTGCAAAGTGCTACTGAGGCAGGAGACTTCCGTGTAAACAAGATTACAGCAGAGGTTATCCCTGTATCATCTTACGTAACAAGAGGCAGTCAATATGAGGCTCGTATCATTCTTGCCGCTGTTGACTCAACCAAACGCCCAAAAATAACTGTTAATGGTCAAGTGATAGATGGTGAGGTTTATAGAGTTGGATGTGGAAGTTTAGGTGCATTTAATATTGCAGGTACAATAGAACTGCCACGAGCAGATGGAACTGTAACTCCATACGAGTTTAGTTCATCGTATGTTGTTGGCGAGCCTACAGCCATTGTATCTGCCGATAAGATGAACGTATTCTACGCAGGTATCGATAACCCTATGAGCGTATCAGTTCCAGGTGTTCCTACACAGAACCTGTCAGTTTCCGCTACAAACATAAAGAAACTTACTCCTAAAGGAGCAGGTTGGGTTATAGTTCCTGACAAGGTAGGTGTGGAGTGCAAAATTAGCGTTACAGTTAAAGGCGAGAACGGTAAGAATCAAACATTCAACCCTAAAATCTTCCGTGTAAAACAATTACCACCTCCAGTTGCATATATTGCGTATAAGGAGAGCGGAGCACCTGCAAAATATAAAGGTCAAGGTAAGCCATTCCCAAAAGCAAGCCTTATAGGTGCCACCGGCGTTCAAGCAGAACTTGATGATGCTGATATTGAAGCAAATTATACAGTGGTTGGATTCAAGATGAAAGTGGTTGACTCAATGGGTAACTGGAAAACAGAAATTTCAGAGAACTCTAACTTTACAGAAAAGCAGAAAGCCCTTATACGTGCTATGGGTAAAGGCAAGCAGTTCAACATATCTGAGGTAAAGGCTAAAGGTCCCGATGGTTTGACCCGTATGCTGCCTACAATAGAAGTATTAGTAAATTAATCTATCAATATGAAAACCATTTATAGAACATTACTTTTAGGAATTACGGCACTTATCGCCATGCCTATGGTTGCACAAGAAACTGAGAACTCATTTTTTGACGGCAACGGTGGTCTGGTGGAGACTAATTTGCCTACAAGTATAGACCTTAGTGAAAGGAAACCAATAGAGTACAACAATCCACGTACTGACGACATTATGTGGCAGACTGTTGTATATAGAATTATTGATCTTCGTGAGAAAATCAATTTCCCTCTATATTTTCCTCTCACATCAGGGGATCATAGGCAAAGTCTCTTCACCACAATTTTCCGCCTGCATGAAGAGGGTAAGATAAAAGGATACAACTACGAAGCCGAACGTGAAATATTCACAGATGAGACCGAAGTTAAGTTTGATGAGATTCTAAAAAAATATAACATCATCGTGTCTTATAATGTGGATTCAGTGTCTGGAGATACGCTGGGGCAATCGGTAGAAGAGGTTGATATTCCTAACCCTGATGTCATAAAATACTACCTTAAAGAGGTTTGGTATTTTGACAAGAACAACTCTACTTACTCCGTAAGAATCTTGGCGATATGTCCTAAAATCTACATTACAAACAATGAAGGAGCTCTTGAAAGTAACCCTATAGCATGGTATCCTTTTGATGCTTTAAGACCATATCTAGCACAGCAGGAAGCACTTCTTACTGACCGCAACAATGGTGCCAGGGAAACTGTGGACGACTTATTTATCAAACGCAAGTTTGGTAGTTACATCTATAAGACTTCCAACTTAAGAAACAGAAACTTCCTTGAATATAACAACAACGCAGAGGAGGCTCACAGAGAGCAGGCAAGGATTAAAACCGAAATCTTAAACTTTGAGCAAGATCTTTGGGAATATTGATTAATCATATTTTTATAAAAAGCCGGAGTGTAAATAGCATTCCGGCTTTTTTATTTGAAAAAAATTGAGTAAATTTGCAAGCTATTATGTGTTTTGCATAAAATATAATTAAGATTGTTCCGTTTATACAATAAATGAAACACGCCATTAAGTTTAAACATTTATGTATGGTGCTGATTATGTGTTTTTTATACACAACAGCATTTGCGGAATACAATCACGAGCTTGGTATTACAGGCGGTGTCTCCTTTTATTTGGGTGACGCAAATAATAAAACCCCATTTTGGAAGCCACGTATAGCTGTAGGTGGCATGTATAGATATAATATCGACACTAGATGGGCTGTAAAGGTTTGTGCCATATATGCACAAGTAGAGGGAGATACACGAGATTTTGAATACATTATGCCTGGTGGGGTCCATGCATCTTTCAAAAGAAGTTATGTAGATGCATCCCTCAGCGTTGAATTTAATTTTTTGGACATTGGCGAATCCAAATATGCAATAGGCAACTATAAAGCTACTCCTTACATTATGTTAGGTGTAGGTTTAACAGCTTATAGTGATCTTTTCAATGCAAAAAACATGTACCATGTAAATATTCCTGTAGGAATTGGAGGTAAATGGAAAATTAACAAGCGTTTCACTCTTGGTTTGGAATGGTCTATACACAAGATGTTTATCGACAATTTTGATGTGACGTCATCTAGCAACATTATATTGGATAACCCATACCAATCATCAAAAAACGGATTTTTTGATACAGACTGGTACTCCATTTGTAATTTGTACTTGACAGTTAACCTTTTTGACACTAAACGCTTTTGCAGATAAATATTATGAGCGGCTTTAAGGATAAAATAAACAAAAACGCCTTACCACAACATATTGCCATAATAATGGATGGTAACGGTAGATGGGCTAAAGCAAACGGCAAACCACGTGTATTCGGGCATACTAACGGTGTCAAGTCTGTTAGAGCCGTAACAGAGGCTGCCGCGGAGTTGCAAATAAAATACTTGACGCTCTACGCATTTTCAACTGAAAATTGGAATCGCCCTGCAGAGGAAATAAATGCCCTGATGGGGTTGCTTGTGTCCACTATAGAATCTGAGACAGAGACACTTAATAAAAATAACGTACGTCTTACCACTATAGGAGACACCAAACGTTTGCCCAAGCCTGTTTATGACAAACTTACAGAGTGTATTGCAAGCACTGCAAACAACACAGGAACTACATTAAATCTTGCTTTAAGTTATTCGTCAAGGTGGGAGATAAGAGAGATGGTAAAACGCATGTGCATTGACGCCAAAGATGGCAAAATAGACCCTGACTGCATAACTGATGATACTATTGCATCTTATATGGCCACCAAGGGTATGCCTGCCCCGGAGCTGCTTATACGTACCAGTGGAGAGTATCGAATAAGTAATTTCCTTCTATGGCAAATCGCATATTCAGAGCTGTATTTTACGCCTGTAATGTGGCCTGATTTTACTAAAGAGCATTTTTTTGAGATTATAGCGGAATTCCAGACACGAGAACGTCGTTTTGGACTAACAGGAGAGCAAGTAGAGAAATAACGCGATGAAAAGACTATCTCTGATAATTCTTATTTTTACTGTCATATCACTTGCTGAGTTACAGTCGCAAGAGTTATCTGGTATTGTTATAGATTCATACGAAGCAGAGGATACATTATCCAATGCTATTGACACCACCGCTATTCTTACTTCTGACGAAATTCCTGATTTTGACTACAACATGCCTCGCACATACGAGATAGAGGAGATTACCATATCGGGTAAAAATAATTATGAGGATTATGTGCTTATAGGGTACTCAGGATTAAAAAAGGGAGAGAAAATTGATATACCTGGCGATGAAATTACAAATGTTATCCGTCGATTCTGGAAACAAGGGCTGTTTTCAAACATAAAGATTGAAGTTGTTTCCATTAGAGGTAATAAGATCTGGTTAAACATAAACCTTGACCAACAGCCAAGAATATCAAAAATAAACATAATGGGTGTTAAAAAGAAGGAGCGTGAGGATATTGAAAAAGGGATGGATATGTCAAAGGGCACTCAAATAACCCCATATATAATAGACAAGACCACTAAATATATTACCAAATACTTCCATGACAAAGGCTACTATAAAGCTAAAATATCTGTAGTTCCGCGAGAAGATGACGCCTCTGGACTTAATAATATTGTAGATATCAGAATTGATAAAGGAAGCAAAATCAAAGTCAACCGTATATATTTTGACGGGAATGAGCAGGTCAAAGCCAAGAAGCTTGACAAAGCGATGAAAAAGACAAATGACCGTAAGAATATAATGAATCTTTTCCGCTCTAAAAAATTCATTCCATCAGAATATGAGAATGACAAAAAGCTACTTATTGAGAAATATAATGAATTTGGATTCCGTGATGCTGTAATTTTAAAAGACAGCGTATATCCCGACGAAAAGAAGCCTAACAAATATGTAAATGTTTATATCAAAATAGAAGAAGGCAAGAGGTACTATTTTAGAAACATAAATTGGATTGGAAACACCGTTTATACCACCGAGTATCTAAAACACGTTTTAGGTATGAAACGTGGTGATATTTACAATCAAAAGAAACTAAACCAGCGTTTGTTTGAGGATGAAGACTGCGTGAGCAACCTCTATCTTGATAACGGATACTTGTTCTTTAACCTGCAACCTGTGGAAACAAATGTTATCGCTGACTCCATTGATTTGGAGATTAGAATTTCAGAAGGAAGACAGGCTACCATTAATAAAGTCAATATAGAGGGAAGTACATATCTTTATGAGCATGTGGTACGTCGTGAGTTGCGGACAAAACCTGGTGATTTGTTCTGTAAATCAGATATTATGCGCTCAATGCGTGAACTCGCAGCCACTGGACACTTTTCTGCCGAACCAGGCAAAATGGATATCAGAACTGTACCAGATCCCGAGAACGGCACCGTAGATCTCACATACGTACTTGAAGCAAAACGTAATGACCAAATAGAGTTGTCGGCTGGTTGGGGTCAAACAGGTGTTGTGGGCACTGTCAGACTTAAATTTTCAAACTTCTCCTTAAAAAACCTGTTCAATTTTAAAATGTGGAGACCACTGCCCCAGGGCGATGGACAGACTCTTACTTTGATGGCACAGACCAATGGTATGTACTATCAAGCATATAGTCTATCCTTTACGGAGCCATGGCTTGGCGGCAAACGTCCTACCTCATTCAATTTCAATATTTACTACTCTATCCAGTCTGGTGTAAATAACTCCTATAATTCGGCATACAACAGCTACTACTATTATGACACTTCAAACTCTTGGTATTCAGACTCATACGATCCTGATAAGTATATCAAGATATTTGGCGTTTCCACTTCTATCGGCACTCGATTAAAATGGCCGGATGACTATTTTTCTCTATCGGGTATTATATCCTATCAAAGATACAATCTTAGCAAATGGGACTATTTTGCCTTAAACACTGGTTATAGCAATAACTTTAACGTAGGCGTAGTTTGGGAAAGAAACTCGTTAGACCAACCTATTTACACTACCAAAGGATCTAACATATCTTTAGGAGTGACCTTAACACCGCCATATTCTGCTTTTGATAAAAACAAAGACTACTCTAACCTATCAACTCAGGATATCTATCGCTGGGTTGAATACTACAAGATTAAATTCAAAGCCAAATTTTTTGTACCCTTGACCAAAAATAACAAACTTGTACTTATGGGACGTGCAGAATTTGGATTTCTTGGGTACTATAATTATAACAAGAGATCTCCGTTTGAGACATTTTACGTGGGCGGAGACGGAATGTCAGGTTACAGCACTACCTACGCTACGGAAACTGTAGCACTGAGAGGTTATGCTAACGGATCTCTTACACCTTACATCAATGGTTATCAGGCTGGCAACATCTATACAAAGTTTACTGTGGAATTAAGATACCCACTTGTATTAAAAGACCAGACAATGGTCTGGGCTCTTGCCTTTGCAGAGGCAGGAAACTGCTGGGCAGAGTACTCCGATTTTAACCCTATTGACATTAAGCGATCTTTAGGTGTTGGTTTAAGAGTATTTATGCCTATGTTTGGTCTGCTTGGCGTAGATTGGGCTTACGGATTTGACAAAATCAATGGTATTAGAAGTGGCAGTCAGTTCCACTTTATAATTGGTCAAGAGTTCTAATTCTCTAAACTTTTTACTATCTTTGCAGTCTAAAATAATGAATCAATCAATTTTTATGTTATGAAAAAGATTATTTTAGTTTTAACCTTTGCATTATCGGGTATGGGTTTATATGCCCAAAAATATGCATTTATAGACACTGAGTATATTCTAAAGAACATTCCTCAATATGAGAGTGCAAACCAACAACTTGAACAAAGTTCTAAAAAATGGCAAAAAGAGGTGGAAGCACTTAATACCGAAGCACAAACTCTATATAAAAACTATCAGGCAGAAATGGTATTCCTTACCGATGAACAAAAGCAAGAGAAAGAAAAGGAAATTGTAGCCAAAGAGACTGAAGCAAGCGATCTTAAACGCAAATATTTTGGCAACGATGGAGAATTATTTAAGAAAAAGGAGAGTCTAATGAAACCCATATATGAGGAACTTTATAACGGTTTAAAGGGTATTGCGGAATCTAAGGGTTACGCTGCCATCTGGGATAGGGCTACAGGTATGATTATGTTTGTAAACCCTAAAATAGATATCAGTGATGATTTGCTAAATAACCTTGGATACGCAAAATAGGAATAAATTCCTATTTTGCATAAATCCTTTTTTATGGGGGATACCCCCAAACCCCTACGTGCTTCGCACGGACCGCTGAAGCGGTCTTGTCGCTACGCTCCGTAATGGTAAAAAACTTTTAACTTTCAACTTTCAACTTTCAACTATTAACTATTAACACTATAAAATTATGAAAAAGATTATTGTAGCAGTAATGCTTATGGTGCCGGCACTGCTTATGGCACAGGAGAATGTTAAATTGGGTTATATTAACAGAGAAGAACTTATATCTTCTATGCCTGAATATGAAAACGCACTCAAACAACTTGAGGACATGAACCTTACATATAATCAAGAGGGAAAGAAACTTCAAGATGAACTTCAAAAGAAATTTACTGAATATCAAGCAGCTGCAGATACTCTTGACTCAACAATTAAGCAGTACAAAGAATCTGAGTTACAACGTCTTAACCAGAGCATAGAGGAGTTCACCCAAAATGCACAAACAAACCTTCAGAAAAAGCAGCAGGAGCTTATGACACCTATTCTTGAAAAGGCAAACAAAGCCATCAAGCAAGTTGGTGATGAGAACGGCTACACCTACATTATGGAGGCAGGTGCCGGTCAAATTCTACCATATATAGGTGCAAAGGCAGAGAATGTAATGCCACTTGTAAAGAAAGCACTTAATCTGAGCAAGTAAAATGCACCCATGAGCAATGGGGCATCTATAGGAATTTTTGATTCCGGGTATGGTGGACTGACCATACTTAGTGAAATTAGGGCATTGATGCCTGAGTATAACTTCATATACCTTGGCGACAATGCCCGAACTCCGTATGGCACTCGCTCATTTGATGTTGTATATCGCTACACCCTTGAAAATGTACAAAAATTATTCTCTATGGGGTGTAGTCTTGTTATCTTAGCATGTAACACAGCATCTGCCAAGGCCTTACGAACTATCCAGCAGAACGATTTGCCATGCATTGCTCCGAATAAGAGGGTGCTTGGTGTTATACGCCCCACTACAGAGATAGCAGGTTTCCTTACTAAAAACGGTCACATAGGATTGTTCGGCACAGAGGGCACAATAGACTCTATGTCATACAATATAGAGATAGCAAAGATGTTCCCCGATGTGAAGGTTACAGGACAGGCATGCCCTATGTGGGTGCCTATTATAGAGAACGGAGAGGCTGGCAGTAACGGAGCAGACTATTATGTAGAGAAATACTGCTCTGCACTGATGGCTAAAGACCCCCTTATAGACACCGTTATTTTAGCATGCACACACTACCCTCTTCTAAAAGATAAAATACAAAAACACCTGCCAAGCGGAGTAAGCGTAGTAAGCCAAGGACCTATAGTGGCAGAATCACTAAAAGACTATCTTACAAGGCACTCTGAGATTGATAGTCAAATAAAAAAAGGCGGTGACTGCTTTTTCTACACCACTGAAAATGCTTGGAAATTCACTAAAAACGCATCTATATTTCTCAACAAACAAATAAAAGCTGAGACCATAACCTTATTCTAAAGAATTTCATTTAACGGTTTTAGAACAAAGTCCCTCTCCTGCATACGTGGGTGAGGGATTTTCAGTTCCGGTGTGTCTATCTTTACATCGGAGTACAGAAGTATATCTATATCTATTATGCGGTCTGTATATATGCCGTTATGGCTCTTTACAAGCCTTCCCATAGTGCGTTCTATACATTGTGTGGTATGCAATAAATCTAATGGCGTAAGAGCGGTAAAAATGCGTATAACGCAATTCAGAAACTTGTTAGGTGAGCTAAAACCCACAGGCTCCGTCTCTATGACGGAAGATACTGCATCTATATGACCAACCCTCTCTCCAATAAGAGAGAGGGCTTTGTCTATATTTGCCTGTCTATCGCCTAAATTAGTGCCTATAGACAGATACACCCTATTGTTTGTTTGCACGTTTGCGTTCAAGGTCATCAAGAATTATTTTTCTAAGTCTTATTGACTTTGGCGTAACCTCTACATACTCATCTGCCTTTATGTATTCCAAAGATTCCTCAAGGCTCATTACTATAGCCGGGGCTATGTGAGTCTTTTCATCAGAACCCGATGCACGCATATTGGTGAGTTTCTTGGATTTGGTAACATTTACAGGCAAATCACCCTCTTTGCAATGCTCTCCTACAACCTGCCCTGCATACACCTCATCTTGCGGCTCTATGAAGAACTTGCCTCTATCCTGCAGCTTGTCTATGGCGTATGCAAATGCCGTACCGCTTTCAAGTGCCACTATTGAGCCATTGTTACGGCGTTCTATATCGCCCTTATACGGGGCGTATTTTACAAATCTGTGGGCTATTACAGCCTCTCCCGCAGTAGCGGTAAGTATATTGGTACGTAAGCCTATAATGCCTCTTGACGGAATTTCAAACTCTATGTGGATTCTATCGTTCTTGGTATCCATAGACATTAGGTCTCCCTTACGGTTAGATACCATCTCTATAACCTTACCTGAGAACTCCTCCGGCACATTTATTGTAAGCTGCTCAAAAGGCTCACAATGTACGCCGTCTATCTCTTTAATGATAACCTGTGGCTGACCTACCTGTAGTTCATAGCCCTCACGCCTCATAGTCTCTATAAGCACTGACAGGTGCAGCACTCCACGCCCATATACATGCCATACGTCCTCGTTATCCTCTTTGGTTACCCTAAGAGCCAGATTCTTGTCAAGTTCACGTATAAGGCGGTCATTTATGTGGCGTGATGTTACAAACTTGCCCTCCTTACCAAAGAAGGGTGAGTCATTTATGGTGAACACCATACTCATGGTAGGCTCATCTATGGCTATAGGCGGCAACGGCTCCACTGTCTCTGCATCGCAGATGGAATCGCCTATCTCAAATTTTTCAAGTCCCACTATGGCACACAGCTCTCCGCTTGACACACTGCTTACCCTTGTCTTGCCAAAGCCTGAGAATATGTTAAGCTCCTTAATGCGGCATTTATTCTGGGAACCGTCACGGTGTACAAGCACCACATCTTGCCCCTCTTTAATAGTGCCACGATGTACCCTTCCCACCGCTATACGCCCTACATACGATGAGTAGTCAAGCGATGTGATAAGCATCTGTAGCGGACCCTCAAGTGTCTTAGGTGCAGGTATATACTTTATTATGGCATCAAGTAGCGGACAAATGTTATCTGTAGGCTTGTTCCAATCGTCTGACATCCACCCGTTCTTGGCTGAGCCGTAGATGGTAGGAAAATCAAGTTGGTCTTCTGTAGCGTCAAGACTGCACATAAGGTCAAACACCGCCTCCTGCACCTCATCGGGGCGACAGTTTGGCTTATCCACCTTATTAACCACAACTATTGGCTTCAAGCCTATCTCTATAGCCTTCTGTAGTACAAATCTGGTTTGTGGCATAGGACCCTCAAAAGCATCTACAAGCAGCAACACGCCGTCTGCCATATTGAGTACACGCTCCACCTCGCCGCCAAAATCGCTGTGTCCCGGAGTGTCAATAATGTTAATTTTTGTATTTTTATACACTATTGATACATTCTTGGAAACTATTGTTATGCCTCGCTCACGTTCAAGGTCATTATTATCAAGTACTAACTCTCCTTTGTTCTCTCCCTCTCTGAACAAGGCACCTGCT
>JAZLHT010000125.1:0-14532 GCA_045616965.1 Candidatus Enterocola sp. | reverse complement strand
TTCTGTGAACTGTTGCCTAATATCTGTAGGTAATGTGTTTAGGATGAATTTTATGGCTTCATCATCATCGTAAGATTCAAGAACTTTATCAATATCCATAAATAATATGTATGATGTATAAATGTATGATGTATGATTATTTTAATTTATGAATGCAAATATAATAATAATTTGTAAATTTGCAGTCCAATTTGAAAGTAATAATTTGGTCAATCTATGTTAGGACGTTACTTGACCCCTGACCCTTGACCCTTTATCCTATTCTAATATGTCAGTTCATCAGGCAGATACTCAGAGCAAAGTTACGGTAAACACTCTCTTAGATATGAAGAAGAGGGGTGAGAAGATTAGTATGCTTACGGCATACGATTATTCAATGGCTAAAATAGTGGATGAAGCAGGTTGCGATATGATACTTATAGGCGATTCCGCCTCAAATGTAATTTGTGGAAATACATCCACTCTGCCCATTACCATAGATGAGATGATATTTCTTGCAAAAAATGTGGTGCGTGGGGTGAAGCGTGCATTTGTATCGGTGGATATGCCTTTTGGAACATGTTCCGGCAATCCTGAAAAGAGCCTTGAATATGCAATTAAGATGATTAAGAACACCGGTGCAGACAGTGTTAAGATAGAGGGTGGTGAGGAACTTATAGAGGATATACGCAAAATAATAAATGCAGGCATTCCGGTTATAGGTCATTTGGGGCTTATGCCACAGTCTATAAATAAGTATGGCAGTTATTCTGTCAGAGCCAAGGGAGATGCTGAGGCTGAGAAACTTATGAGTGACGCTCACCTATTGGAGCAGGCTGGCTGTTGTGCATTGGTTTTGGAGAAAATCCCTGCCGCACTTGCAGAGAAGGTTGCCAAAAGCCTTACAATTCCTGTAATAGGTATAGGTGCAGGCAGCGGTGTTGACGGACAGGTTCTTGTTTTCCACGATATGTTAGGCATAAACCAAGGATTCTCACCAAGGTTCTTGCGTAAATATGCAAATATAGGCGAGGTTGCCACAAACGCCATACAGCAATACATAAAAGATGTAAAAAGTGTGGATTTTCCTAATAAGGAAGAGCAATACTAATGTATGATGTATTATGTATGATGTATGAGGAGTTCTTTTGCATTCGCAATAGCAGCATCGGTTATGTTGTCTCCGCTTAGCATTGCGGCTATCTCAGTTATACGCTGAGCGTTATCAAGTGTTTTTATTATGGTCTGTACAGGATTTACAGTAGAATCCTTATAAACAGAGTAGTGGGTGTCTCCCTTAGCAGCCACTTGAGGTAGGTGCGTGATACAGATAATCTGCATTGTGTCAGACATATTCTTGAGAATAGTTCCCATCTGTGATGCTATATTCCCCGATATGCCTGTATCTATTTCATCAAAAATAAGTGTAGGCAGATTTGTATTCCTGGCAATCAGAGCCTTTAGGCATAGCATTACCCTTGAAATCTCTCCACCCGATGCACTGTTCTGAATAGGTTGCGGTTTGGTCTTGTTAGATGAGAAAAGAAACTGTACTGATTCTCCACCATTAGATGTAAGTTCTTTACATTCAGTAAATTCAATTATAAAATTAGAGTCAGGCATTCCTAAAAACCGTAGATTTTCCTCAACACTACGCTTTATAGGCTCCACTGCGGCGCATCTGTTCTTGTAGAGCGTGGAAGCCAATGCTTTTAGTTTTAAAAGCATTTCTGATTTCTCTTTTTCAAGAGTCTCTAAATCTGAATCAAAATTCTCTATCCCTTTTAGTTGCTCTCTTATGGAGTCTCTTATGGCAATAAGTTCCTCCACA
The DNA here is from genome assembly GCA_045616965.1 of Candidatus Enterocola sp. Classification (GTDB taxonomy): domain Bacteria; phylum Bacteroidota; class Bacteroidia; order Bacteroidales; family Paludibacteraceae; genus Enterocola. Next base: position 12,722 of record JAZLHT010000125.1, on the reverse strand, counting down.
CTCTTGACTCTATGCTTTTGTAGTAGAGAGTACAGGGTGTCAAGTCTGCCACGCATCTGTTCCAGTTGGGCAGGACTGACATCAACAGACTCATTTGAATGCTCTATTTCTCCATAAACATCTTTTAACTCCACCATACATGAAGAAACCCTTTCCGCTAAATCTGCGTAGTTACTTCCGAAAGAGGATATGGATTTTAATGAGTTTTGTAGAGTATGCAGTTTTGTAAGTACACCATCATCGCCGTAGAGTAGGATAGAAGCACTCTGTAGAGAACTCTTAATGTCTGATGTATGCTCAAGTGCATTCAGATTCTCCTCTAACGATGTCAGTTCCCCCTCCTTTAAGTTGGTCTCCACAAGTTGTTTATATTGGAACTGAAGGTAATCTGCATTGCTTTTGGCATTTTCAGCCTGCTCTTTTAATGATTCTGTTCTGTGGCATAAATCTGTGTATGCCTTAAACTGCTGTTTATAGGTTTTCAGTGTTTCGGCATTATCTGCCACACTGTCAACCACACTGAGTTGGAAAGCGTTGCTCTCCAATAGCAGTGAACTATGCTGTGAATGAATGTCTATAAGCCTTATACCTATTTGTTTAAGTACAGATACAAGTACAGGTGTGTCATTTAAGAAAGAACGGGATTTGCCGTTGTCAGAGAGTTCACGCCTTATTATGCACTCATCGGAGTAGTCTATGTCATTATCTTCAAAGAAACTTTCCAAGCCGTAACCTTTGATGTTAAAGTCAGCCTCTATTACACATTTTTTCTCTCCCTGAAAAATTGCCTTCGGGTCTGATTTAGCACCTAGAGCAAGTTCCAAAGCCCCCAATATAATTGATTTGCCTGCACCGGTCTGTCCTGTAATCACAGAGAATCCGCTATTAAAGTCCAAGTCAAGATTTTTAATAAGGACATAATTTTCTATATGCAGGTGAGCAAGCATTGTTTTTTTGCAAGTTTATTTTAATTTATCCAGTATCTTGCTTGAGGTAGGTGCAATATAACTCATAATATCATAAACTTGCTTGCGTTCATCTGAAGATCCTTTTGACATTATATCTACAATCTCCTGTGATTTAGTTTCCGCAAATTCAGATATTATAATCATAAACGGTCTTGCCTTGTAACATGATTTAAGCACAGGCATACCCTCAACAATAGTGGAACGGCTATTGTCAGCGGTCTTGTGCATTTGGTCCAATCCTAATCTGTGATATGTGTAAAAATACTCCCGATATGGTTTTGTTACATCATCTAATATGTTGTTAATCAATGCGTAACGATTGTGATTGTCCTCAAATGCCTTCCATCCGCTCTCATTTGAACTTTGAGCCTGATTTACAATCTGTTCTGCCAGTCTGTAAGCGTAATCTCCACCAAATTTAGAGAATGAGTCACAGTCTGTACCTATTATTATATATGCGTAAAAAGCCAGTACTTCTGTAAGGTTATTGCCAAAAGATGTAATGTCAAATGACATTTGATCTCCTTCTGCGTATGAGAAATTAAAAGTCTTGTCGCTATAAGAGAATATGGGGCTCTTGTAATTGCTGCCATATACAGGTCTGTTTGCTTGTACTTGAATTTCCGTAGTGAAATTATTGTTAGAATAATTATTGATTATAAGATATATAGAGCATTCTATTTTCTCTTTCTGCTCATACCTGTATTCAGTGAACTGACGCTCGTTCATAAATTCAGTAATTGCTTTCTCCAAAGCTTCAAATACTGATTTGTTGGTGCCTTGTATCTGCTCTGAATTTATAGTCACCTTACAATTCAGTTCTTGTGCATGTATGCCGGAAGTCAGGCAAAACAGCATAAAGAGCACTATTGATATTATCTTACGCATTCTTCTATTTTATTTACTATGTCTTTAGCAACCTCTCTTTTGCTTTTTAGAGGATATTCATCAATATTACCGGATTTGTCAAAAATCTTTATTTGGTTATTGTCATATCCAAAGCAGGTGCCTGGATTCTGCATTGAGTTCAAAACTATAAAGTTAAGATTTTTTCGCTTTAATTTGTCTATGGCGTGAGTCTCCGCATCATTGGTTTCCAAGGCAAATCCAACTAATATCTGATTTTTCCTTTTCGTTTTGCCAAGTTGCTCCGCAATATCAACGGTAGGGCATAACTCTATGGTCATGTTGTCTTTGCCTCTCTTTATCTTATGGTCTGCTGACTCTTTTGGTGTAAAGTCTGCAACGGCGGCACAAAGAACGGCTATGTCAGCACTGGGGAACTGTTTTGCAGCCTCTTCATACATCTCTGATGCAGAAGTTACACTAATCACTTTTACGCCCTGATTAGAAGGTTTTATACTTACAGGACCCGATATTACAGTAACATCAGCCCCTCTTGCGGCACACTCATCTGCAATAGCATACCCCATTTTACCCGATGAGTGGTTTCCAATAAAGCGTACAGGGTCTATTTTTTCATAGGTAGGACCTGCGGTTATCAGAATTTTTTTTTTGCTCAGAGATAGATTTCTGTAAAAAAAAGATTCTACAAAAGCGGCAATTGTGTCTGCCTCAGGCATACGTCCTTTGCCCTCAAGACCGCTTGCAAGAAATCCGCTTTCGGGCTCCATTATTGTCACTCCGCGGCTTTTTAATGTTGCAAGATTTGCTTGTGTGGCATCGGCTGCAAACATATCCATATCCATAGCTGGAACCACTATGGCAGGACATCTGCGTGAAAGGAAAGTGGTGGTAAGCAGATTGTCTGCAATACCGTTTGCCATTTTGGCTATGGTGTTAGCTGTGGCAGGGGCTATTAACATCAGATCAGCCCACAATCCAAGTTTTATATGGCTGTTCCACTCTCCGTTTTCAGAATTGAAGAACTCTGTATAAACAGGGTTTTGAGAGAGAGTTGAGAATGTAAGGGGGGTGACAAAGCGTTTGGCATTCTCTGTCATAATGACTTTTACCTCTGCACCTTGTTTAACCAGGTTCCTTACAAGATAAGCCGCCTTATAAGCGGCAATACCACCTGTTACACCTAAAATGATGTGTCTGCCTTGCAAATTATTTGAGTTTTGCAGGGTTGCGGAAATAGGTCTTATCCTCTACGTATTCTTGAGTGGCAAGAAGTGTTGGTTTTGGCAACTTCTCATAGTATTTTGAAATCTCTATTTGCTCACGATTCTCAAAAACTTCCTCAAGATTATCAACTGTTGACGAAGAAAACTCTTCCAATTTGTGTTTTAACTCGTCTCTAATCTCAACACCTATCTGGTTGGCTCGTTTTGAGATTATGGAAACTGTCTCATAAACATTACCGGTATTCTCAACCAGAGAATTAACGTCTCTTGTAATAGTAGAGACAGGAGCGTTTGATTTTTTGTAATCCATTGCTTTATAATTAATTGTTATTAGTGTAATTTATGTTTGACTTGTTTATTTTGTCTAAATGATCGGCCATTTTCTCCACTTCTTTTCTATGGGTGGTGTTGGGATATTCGTTTAAGAAATAATAGCACTCATCCCATGCATCTTCACTTCTTTCATATATTTTTTTTGCTACTGAATTTAGTGCTTCTTTATATTTGGCTTTAACTATTATAAAAGCAAAATCCTCTTTGTATTGGCAATTCGGGTAATCATTCATGGCATTTAAAGCTGTCACCACTGATGCCCGATAGTTGTTTCCCATATACATTCCCAAATTGTAATATAACTTGGCACTTGTTAATTCACGTTTTGCAAGTTTGTCGGTCATCTCTTCAAGCATTGCCTTTGCATCAGATGCTTTCTCATTAAGAGGATACATAGTAAGACAATAATTGAGTTGATCAATAGCCTTGACAGTTGATGTCTGATCCAACTCATAGTGCGGTGATTGCTTGTAATGACAATATGCAAGCATATAATTGCACTCTTCAAGATATTTTCCCCTTATATAGGTTTCATTGTACAATTCAAGATAATGGATAGCACTTTCATAATCTTTCCTTTGTACATAACAATTTGCAAGATAATATGTTATATCTTGAGCTTGATCTGTTCCCCTAAATGCTCCCTGAATATCCTCAAAAAGTTCTATCGCCTTTTTGTAGTCTTTCTCATTGTAATACTTAAGTGCACCTTGATACTTTACATTAACATCGGGGTTCTTTAACAACATTGCATATTCACTTTTCTTAGCCTGCGATGACAAGCCAAGGAGCGATAACAATATTAAAAAAACAACTTTTTTCACGGGTGCAAAGTTAATAAATTATTTCCATTTATATACATTACCTTTTCTTGTCTTGTGTATCGTATTTATAGAAAGATTAGTCAGCGGTATTATTATATCTAAAAATAAGATACCTATATAATAGTGCCTTTCGCCAAATATGGTTGCTGTTTTGTTTATTATAATATATTGTGTAATGTATCTGATTAAGAAACATGCCGCTATGGCAGATGTAGTTATGCAATTTCCTATAACCAGCGATGCTATCATACCTAAATAGAATAATACTCTGAATGCCAATTCTGAACCTAACAGCATCTTAGTGGATGATTTATAGTAGGGACCGGTTGACAGATGCCTTTCCTTTTGTCTGAACCACTGATGCAGTGTAGGTTTAGGCTCCGATATGGTTTTGCTGCCACTCTGAAACTCCACTTTGGTATTATTCTGCGTAGAGACCTCCATTATAAACAGATCGTCATCTCCTGACTGTATATCCAAGTGTTTGGAGAATCCTTTTGAGTTCATAAACAGAGATTTTCTGTAGGCTAAGTTTCTGCCTACACCCATATAGGTTTTGCCTGCCAATGAGTAGTTAAAATATTGTAACCCGATAAACAGGGTGTCATACACTTGTAGCCAATTAAGAAATCCTTTTTTGTTATCGTAGGCTCCGTAGCCCAACACAATATCGGTTTTGTCATCAAAATTGCGCACTATATTGCATAGCCAATTGTTGCTTGCCGGAGCACAGTCTGCGTCTGTAAATATAAGAATATCGTTGGTTGCCGCCTTTATCCCCAATGTAAGGGCGAATTTTTTTGAATCAATGAATTTGGCATTTCCTGGTACGTATGTAGTACGCAGATTAGAATATTTGGTCATAAATTGGGCTACAACCTCATCTGTGGTGTCAGTAGATGCGTCGTTAACAACAATTACCTCATAATCAGGGTAATCTTGACTCATAATAAGAGGAATGTTATGCGTAAGGTTCTCCTCTTCATCTCTGGCGCATATAATTACAGATACAGGTGGTTTGGCATCGTTGTATTTAACCTTGCCCTTACATGCTTTACGGTTATATCTTATAATGCCTGTGAAATATGTGAGCCACCAAACAAGTTGCACTATGAATGTTATGGCAAATATGCCGAATACGACAAGTTGCCAAACCTCAAATTGCTCTATGTTTAAGTACTGAATCATAATACGTTATTCACAAAAACCGCTTCAGGCAATTTTCTTAGATTATACTGCGATGCCATCACCTCTCCGTAAGCGCCGGCTGTGCGTATCTCTACAATATCACCTCTGTGGACGGCGTTCAGCATTCTGTCCTTGCCAAATACATCTGACGATTCACAGATAGGACCTACCACGTCATATTTCTGAGCAGGCTCTTTGCTTGTTATGTTCTCTATTTTGTGATAGGCATCGTACATGGCAGGGCGGATAAGGTCTGTAAAGCCTGCGTCAAGTATTACAAATTTCTTAGCCTCTCCCTCTTTTACATACAGAACCTTGCTTACAAGTGTACCGCATTGGGCAACCACCGCACGTCCAAGTTCAAAATGGAAATCCATGCCTTTTAGGCGGCTTGTATATTTGCTGAAAACGGCAAAATACTCTTTAAACGGCGGAATAGGGTTTACATCGGGGTTCTGATAATCAACTCCAAGACCACCGCCAAAATTTATGTTTGTAAATGAGATTCCTTTGGTGTTCAGCTCTGACAGCAGTTCTGTAACTGTATGGCATAGTGTTTCAAACACTTTTAAGTCTGTAATCTGTGACCCGATGTGGAAATGAAGCCCTATAAGGTTAAGATTTGGCAACCTTGTAATATGCTCTATCACCTCTGGCAACAGAGGCAGGTTTATGCCAAACTTGTTCTCGCTGAGCCCAGTGGTTATTTTAGCATGCGTGTGGGCATCTACATTGGGGTTCACCCTTATCTCCACATTAACTTTCTTGCCTTTTGCGCTTGCTATTTGGTTAATTACGTCAGCCTCAGGCAGAGACTCCACGTTAAAGCAGAAAATGTTATTGTCAATGGCTGCCTCTATCTCCCAGTCAGCCTTGCCTACACCGGCAAAAACTATCTTGTGTGGGTCAAAGCCAGCCTTTACAGCCGCTAAAATCTCACCTCCGCTAACGCAGTCTGCACCAAATCCGTAACTTGCAATTTTTTTAAGGATTGTAGGGTTTGCATTTGCCTTTATGGCATAATGTTCTGTGAATCCGTATTTTGCGGTCTCTTCCTTTATGGCTTGCAGAGTGCGTTCAAGCAACTCCATATCGTATGTGTAGTACGGAGTGTTCATCAGTTAAAAAAGGTTTTTGCTTAATGCCTCCAATGCACGTTTCTTATCTGCGGCACCCACAAGGAATGATACGTTGTAGTTGCTTCCGCCGTATGAAATCATACGTACAGGTATGTTTTTAAGGGCGTTTACTATCTTGGCTTGGAAACCTACATTGTTGCAGTTCATATCTCCTACAACGCAGATAATTACCATATTATGCACTACGGTAACGGTTCCAAACTGCTTTAGCTCATTAACTATATCGTCTAAATGCTTGGTGTTGTCTATAGTAACTGATACGCCAACCTCAGAGGTGGTTATCATATCTATAGACGTCTTGTAGGTCTCAAAACAGTCAAACACTTTACGTAGGAATCCGTATGCAAGCAACATTCTGCCTGATTTAATCTTTATGGCAGTTATGTTATCTTTGGCGGCTACAGCCTCTATCTTATGCTCTGTTATATGGTTTGATATAAGTGTGCCGTGAGCCGTGGGGTCCATTGTGTTAAGCAATCTTACAGGTATGTTTGCAAGTTTTGCAGGGAGAATACATGTAGGGTGGAGTATTTTGGCTCCAAAATACGCAAGTTCCGCTGCCTCCTCAAAATGGAGTGTTGCAATAGGCTTTGTGCCCTTTACAAAACGGGGGTCATTGTTATGCATTCCGTCTATATCTGTCCAGATTTGGATTTCTTCTGCATTTACGGCAGCACCTATAAGAGATGCAGAGTAGTCACTGCCGCCACGTTTCAGATTGTCTATCTCATTGTAGGCATTGCGGCATATATAGCCCTGTGTTATGTAAATCACCGTATCGGCAGGCAGTTTTGCAAGTTCCTTGGCAATATGCTCACGTATGTAGGCTACATCGGGTTCCTCATTCTTGTCTATACGCATATAGTCAAGGGCGGGCAACAGAACAGACTTAACCCCTAACTCATTGAGATAGAGATTAACCATAGCGGTTGACATCTGCTCACCTTGTGCCAAAACTATTTTTTCCTCAAAAACTGTGAAGAAATTGTTTTTGCTAAGAGACCTCAGTGTGTCAAAATTAACCTTGATGGCTTTCTTGGCTTTATCTTTGTAGTCTGCAGAATCATACAACTCATTTATAACACCATTGTACTTGTTTTCCAATGTGTTTATCACCTCATTTGCACTAACGGGATTCTTTTTATACAAATAATCCGCTATCTCTACAAGTGTGTTTGTAGTACCCGACATGGCAGACAGTACAACTATTTTCCTGTCGCCGTCATTGATGAGTGAGGCTACCTCTTTCATTCTCTTGGCACTGCCTACTGATGTGCCACCAAATTTTAGGACCTTCATAAAAGTAAAATATATAAACAAACTACAAAGGTAATGCTTTTTTAACTTTTAGACAAATATATTTTTCGCCCAATTTTATGCAACACAGGTGGAACGCAGAAAGACATTAGTACTACGCTTGCCATGCCTATAAGGGTTACTATGCCTAAAGAGAATATGGCAGGGTGTTTGGCTGTAACCAATACCCCTATGCCCACAAGCATAATAAGGGCGGAGACTATAATCTCCTTTTTGTACTGTGGCAGCATACGCTTGCCGGTCTTGCGTTCATACTCAAGCCCCTCAACTATGAATACAGAGTAGTCATCGCCCTGCCCGAATATGAATGTGGCAAGAATAATGTTTACAATGTTAAACTGCAAGTCAAACAGCATCATTGAGGCAAAAATAACCACCCAGCAAAGCACCATAGGAATAAAGGCTATTACACCCAAAGCAATGCTCTTAAAACTTATACATAAGAATATAAGCACTATGGCTGCACATAACAGACCTAAATACTCAAAATCATCGTTAAGAGAGCCGGCTATGTAGGAGTTCATGGCTTCCGTATCAAAACGTCCGGGCCACAATGCCGCCAAAGTCTCAGTGTCAGAGAGGTCTTGCTCCTGATACGGAGAAGATATGATGGTATAGAAAGGCTGAAACACATCGCCTTTTATTCCACAGGCATCAGCCTCTGATTTAATGGCGTGGATAAGAGAGTCTGCACTGTGAGTAGCCCAAAAAGAGTTCCACCTGTCTATACGTGAATTTAGTTCCGCTTTGGCAGATGATGCCATATATGCAGGTTTTGACGATACAGGAGCAAGAGATTCAATCCACTCAAAATCTTTATGTTGCTGCTCCGTCATATAGTTAAGATGGGATATATTGGGGTCAAAGATGGGCTTGCGGTCAAGCAGAAGCACTAACGATGAGCCAATAAGTAGAATAAGAACAAGAGCCACATCAACCTTTAGCCATACACCGGAGCCTTTATCACTCTTAAAAGTAATGTCAGAAGGTTCTGCCACAGAATTTATTTTCATCAGATGTGGTAGCCATACAAGGCAGAACACTATGGTGCCTGCCAAATCTGCCACAGCAAACAAGCCAAGTTGTTTTAGTGCGGCTGAATTTAAGGTTATAAGCACTATAAATGCCCCGATGGTGGTGATATTGCCTATAAGAAGTGGTTTCACAACCTCACGTACCGCTTGCGATACAGAACTTGTATATTGCTTGTGAATTAGCAGGTGTAAAGGATAATTTGCTGATATTCCAATGATTATAGACCCCATTCCCAATACTATTACAGAGACCTCGCCATCAAATACAGATAGAGCCGCCATGCCGCACAGCCACCCGAATGATATGGCTGCCAGAATAAGCGGAATCTCTTTTTTGCATGGAAATACATACAGCATAATAAGCATAATCAGTATCACAGCCAACCCTATGGCAATCAGAGTGTCAGTCTTGATTCTTACGGCATTGCCGGCAGCCACCACAGGTGCACCAAGCAACCTTACGGAAACAGAACTCATTTGAGACTCAATAGTTTTACAAACAGCGTTAAGAGAGTCTGTAAGCAGAGCGTTTTTCTGAGATTCAGTACTGCCGTACGGAGAGTCATAGAATGCAAATCCGCACTTGTAATCGGCAGTCATCATATAGCCGTTATAAGATGTGAAGGCAGAGGCTGTACCTGCATATTGGCTGTTAGACACTTCTGTAGGCGATATAAGCCTTAAAGGGTCTGCTTTAAGCCAAGGCAGTAGGAACGATGTGCCTGGAGTGGCTATTACTTTTTTAGTGTCAAGCAGTTTCTGCCTTATATAATCTTTTCCCGATACAGAATCAAAGCATGCCTCTAATGCCGTATAGTCACTGTCTGTAAGGTAATAAGGCAGATTGTTGCATGCAAAATCAAGTTTAGTGAGGAATCCGTCCATGTCCACCTCTGTGACGGCATCGGGTAGAGCATACCCTATGGCATCTATAGCAGAGCAAATGGAGTCAGGATTTTCTCCGTCAACTATAAAGACAATCTTTGAAGCCTCTGATAACGAGGAATATACACGCATGGATTCTGTATATTCGCTGTCAGAAGGCAGAAAATTAAAAATGTCTTCATTATAACGGACAGTTGTAGCCAGTAAGATTAGCACCGCACACAGCAATCCTAATCCGCCCCACAGTAATATCTTGCTTTTAACGTTCATCTATAAACTTTATGGGTTTACGGCTTTTGGCAGGGAAATTTATGCGCGCTATAACATCGGCAGGCAGAATCTCTATCTCAGGAGCAACCCTAAGCCTTGCTCTGAAACGGTCCTTCAAATCCTTTATAAAATTTTGCTCAGACAGGCATTCGGTCATTTTATCATTAAGCCCTATACGCACAATAACCTCGTCAGTACCGGCATCAGATGTTCTGACATACACCACATAGTTTGCAATCTGTGTGTGATTGTCAAGAACGTCATATATGGCTGGCGGATAGATGGTTGTACCTTTTAGTTTTATCATATTATGCTTACGTCCAAGCAGTGGGGTAAGCCTGTACGATGAGCGTCCGCATTTGCATTTCTCCACTATTTTGGCTGCAATATCACCCGTTTTGAAACGTAGCAAAGGCATAGCCTCCACACCCAATGTGGTTATCACTATCTCTCCATATTCACCATCGGGTACGGGATTGCTGTCCTCACCTATAATCTCCACTATTATCAGTTCAGGGTGTACATGCCCTCCACAGCCAAACTCACATTCAGAGAATGTGGCGCTCATCTCTGTAGATGAGTAGGTGGCGTACAGTTCCACCTCAGGCCACTTATTGTGTATGCGGCTGCCTAACAGATTAAGGGTGAAATCCTGATTTCTAAGCCCCTCGCCAATGCCTATTATTTTACGGATTGATGATTTTCTGTAATCAATACCGTTTTTCTCTGCATATTCAATAAGTTTTAGAATGAATGACGGAACGCACATCACCGCATCGGGTTTTATACGTAAGATGGTATCCCATTGCAGTTCAGGAATACCGTTGCCCACACGCACCACACCTGCACCCATTTTTCTAAGCCCCATAAAATATGCCAATCCAGCCATAAAACGCTTGTCAAGAGTGGTCATAAGTTGCAGTACGGAATCTTTTGTAAGCCCTGCACAAGAGAACGATTTAGCCTCATTGTAGGCAAGCCTTTGCAGGTCTTTATCAGAGCAACAGAATGTTACAGGCTCACCCAATGTACCCGATGTGGTGACATAGTCTATGACATCTTGTTTTTTGCAGCACAGAAAATCATAGTTGTAGCGTTGCAGGTCAGATTTCTCTGTAAATGGAATTTTGGTAAGGTCTTCTAAAGTGCGTATGGCATTTATATCTATTCCATTTTGCTTGAAAAGACGCTGATAAAACTTGGAGTTGCCTTGCAGGTAAGCCAACTGCTCATGTAACTTCTGCTCTTGAAACGCTTTTATCTCAGAGCGTGATGCAAATTCAATATCCATGGGTGGGTTCTATTTATTAGTTGTATGTTTTTTGTTTGTTAGGTTTGTTCGTTTATTGTTCCGGTCTGTTTTGATTTTGTTTTTGTATATTACTTATAATCATTCGGTCACATAGTCACCGCTATGCTCCCTCATTCATATTAGTAATCTTCTAAAAACAAATCTCAAACCAGTCTCGGACTAATAAATAGAACCCACCCATAGTAAAAACTCTTGTTTCCAACTGCGGCTCTCATCTGTACCTTTGGTGTCTGATGCACCAAAGCCGTGTCCGCCGGTGTTGTATTGTATATATTTATGATTTACATTGTTAGCGGTAAGTGCAGAATCAAGCAAAACGCTGTTCTGATACTTTACCGTTTTGTCATCTTTGCAATTTACTAAAAACACAGGCGGACATGTGCCGTCTATATGTTTCTCTACGGAGAGTGAGTCACGCAGGGTTTTGTTATTTTGTCCCCATACCCCCAATGCACCTCTACGGCTACGCTTATGGGTGTAGTTCTTGTCACTCATTGTAACTACAGGATATATAGGGCAGATAAAAGTGGGTTTGTATGGCGTGTCATTGTACAGGTAAGACGACATAGCCAGATGACCTCCGGCAGAGAATCCCATAACTCCTATCATATTTGTGTCTAAATTATACATTGCACTGTTGTCATATACATATTTTAGGGCTGCCTCCACATCAAGCAGCATATCGGGGTATTTGTTCCCGATGCCAAAAATCCTATATCCAAGAATGTACGCCGATACATTTGCAACCCTATATCTCAATATGTATGCGTTTATGCCGTTTGATTGCAGCCATTGTGCAGTCTCTATCCCCTCTATCTTAGTGTCAAGCCAAGAGTAACTGCCACCGGGACACACTATTACTGCAATGCCTGTATTGGAGGCAGAGTCTGCAAGGTATGGTGTAACGGTAACCTTAGCCGCCTCACCTTTGGCATCGGGGTAGAGTTTTATAGCACTCTCAGCCAATGCGTTAGTTGTTGCTATCAGTATAATCAGTATGGCGTAACAGCGAGTCATAATACTTTCTAACGTTAATAGCCCTTGCCCTATAATCTTCACCAAATTTTTTGTCATCAGGTTCTATTGACGGCAGTATGGTGACATTCATCTCTTTGGCTGCTCCCACATGGAACGGGCGTTTGGGCAATGCCTGTGCAAATCCTTCAAACAGTATAGGTTGTATTGGTAAGTGTAGTTGCTCCGCCACATAAAATGCACCCCGATGAAAACGCAGCAGAATGCCGTTAAGTGAGCGTGTAGCCTCTGGGAATATAACTATGGAGTAGCCCTCTTTAATATATCGTTCAAGCGTAGGAATGTAGTTCTCAACCCCTTCCCCTACAGTGATTACCCCTATGGTGC
>JAZLHT010000124.1:0-1339 GCA_045616965.1 Candidatus Enterocola sp. | reverse complement strand
CTGTTATTATGGAAGTGCTTCCCAAATGGTCTGTGTGGAAGTAGTAGAGGTCTGGAGCGGACTCATTGGCACCTGCAACGGCAGCGGCATTGCTTGCACCTGATGTGGTGCTGCCAGTATCTGTTGCCTTTATGTTCTGCATGTTGTTACAGTCTTTCATAGACTCCTTCTCCTCCTTTGAGGGTTGCCAGCCTTGTCATACTTCATACCCCGATGTCACACTTACCTGACTTCCACCGCTTTCCAACTCTCTATGGTGCGTGATTCTGTGGTGAAGTTTATGCCAACCTTTAGCTTGCGGCGTGGGTCTGCAAGGTAAGGGTCTGCGTAGTGTTGGTCATCTATCTGTTTTAGTGCCTCTTCTACAGACTTATCCACCTTGTACTCTATTATGTAGATTGTATTTGCAGTCTCAAGAACAGCGTCTGTCCTGCCTACGGCATTGTTCACCTCTACTTTTATGTACTGACCCATAAGAGATATGACAAGGTACATTATTGTCTGGAACGCAGGCTCAGTCTTGTTCTCATAGTAGTACGGAATGCCGGCAATGTATGCCTTCAGAGCAGTGAGAGCGGTGCCTATGTCGTCGTTTTTCAACGCTTTTGTCATTGTCACCAATGCCTTGTTGGCATTTTGCCACGGAGTGTTGGTGACCGTTGGCAGTAATGATTGCATAAAGCCAATCTTAACCTCCTTGTTCGGGAATCCGATTGTATACTGCTGAAACTCGTCTTCATAATCTTTTATTGTGACATAACCGCTCTGGTAAAGCATAGGCAAGGCGGTATCCGCAACCTCCGGCGACACGTTGAAACTGTTCTCATCCACGCTTTGACCATCAATCTCATAAAGCTCTGATTTGTAGTTTCGCATCTCCTCTATTAGGAACGTAGGTGTGCCTGAACTGTACCAATACTGACCTATACTCTTAGCACTGAATGCGTTTATAAGACTGTACGGATTAAACACATCTGTCATTACATTCTTCCTTCCCACAGAAAAGTGGTAGCCGTCATAATTTTCTGTCAGTTTAGACACAGCGTCATCAAAACTTATTTCAAGTTCATCTGCAAGTGCCTGTATGTCAGGCTTGCACTGCGTTATCAGTTCATCTTTTGTTATGCCGCACAGACCGTCATACTCAGGCAGCATGCTTATGTTTGTCAGGTTGTTTATCTCAGAGAATATGCTCAGCTGTGAGAACTTGGTTATGCCCGTTATGAAACCGAAACGCAGCATTGCGTCACATATCTTTATAGGTCCGTAGAAGTTGCGGAGCATATCCCTTAATTCCTCAAACACAGGCTTGTTGTGCATAACTTTAAGCAGTGCGGAG
>JAZLHT010000123.1:0-3626 GCA_045616965.1 Candidatus Enterocola sp. | reverse complement strand
GAGTTCTTAACAGGAGAACCCTTAGGACGTATGTGAGAGAGGTCATGACCTACACCTCCACGGCGTTTCATAAGCTGAACCTGCTCCTCGTCTATTTTCATTACTGCTCCGTAAGAGTCAGATTCCTCATTAAAACCTATTACAAAGCAGTTTGAAAGTGACGCTATCTGGTAATCGTTTCCAATACCGGTCATAGGACCACCTTGCGGTATTATATAGTTAAAGTGGTCAAACAGGTCAAACAGCTGTTTCTCTGTAAGTGGGTTAGGGTACTTGTTCTCAATTCTGGCAATCTCTGATGCAAGCCTGTGGTGCATATCTGCCGGAGTCTTCTCAAATATGTTCCCAAAAGAATCTTTTAGGGCATACTTGTTTATCCAGACTTTAGCAGCCAGCTCATCACCTAAAAAATAATCGGTGGTGGCTTTCATTGCCTCGTCAAACGTGTAGGTTTGTTTTTCCATAAAATTTGTTTTTATTAGTTGTTTTTTATTGATATATTTTATTCCGTCCATTATCAAAAACGTGAATGCAAAACTATAGAAAGTTTTTTATTTTTGCAATTATTGACAGCTGAATTTTAGACAAAGTTATTAACATTTTCTCTTTTGAATTTTATAAAGTTTTCCAAATAAAAATATAAGCACCTAAAAATTAGGTGCTTATATTTTTAACAGTGTCAAAAAGTTTTCCAAATGGAAAATTATCTGCCACAATTTTTAACCATGCTGTTTATTTTATTGTTAAGCCCGTCAAGAGAAATAAGTTCCTCTATTGTCTTGTGCATTCTATAGCACCAGAAATGATGTGGGTCTGAAGGAATGTTAATTCTCTCTTCATACTCATTGGCTCGTCTCACTTCTCCGTCAACTGACAACCAATCCTGTAGTGGCAGAATGACCAACATTGCAGGACTGTACAGGTGACGGTTAAGAATTTTCTCGCAAACCCATGGCTCGCAATTTTCAGGAGCGGCTCCCCATTCACCAAGATAATAATTGAAGTAGCGTTGGGTGAGGTCTCTGTTCTCCTTCCACCATAAGCGGACAGGTGCCATATCGTGGGTTGAGGTTGTGCATACTGACAGATAAGGTACTTTAAATAGTTGTACAAACTCATCGTGAGGGTCTTTAGGCATACGCTCTATCTCAAGGCTCAGCATATACAGATTCTTCATAACCTCAGGTACGCAAGTAGGAATCATTCCCAAATCCTCTGCACAGCATAGCATATCTGTTGAGTTAAGCAGTGCAGGCAGTTTCTTCATTGCCTGTTCTGCCCAAAATCCATTGTGACGGTGATAGTAGAAATCATCATACAGACGGTTTAATGCTTGTTGGGTGTTCCAATCAAGTTCGCGGAATGAGTATGTATTCTGCATTCCTATTCTTGGGTGGAACTTGCCTTTCTCATGGCAATCCTCTATAAACAACACCTCTGTATAAAGGCTCATCAATCCGCCATATATCCATTTAATCTCATCGTCAGTCAGTCCTATCAATTGCGCTTTTGGAGCATTGGTGGCAAAGAATTTTTCTAAGGCACGCTGGTTAGGGAACTCTTTGCGGAATCTGTAGATGCCTTCAGTAACCATCTCCAAAAATACGTTCTTTACTGATTGCGCATTTTTACCGAACATATCACCAAGCATATACTCACGTATGAACGGGTGTGTCATTCTATGGTATTCAAACCAAGTTCCATAACTGCATATCTCCTGTTCTGTCATAGGTAGAGCAGGGTCAAACTGACCTAACAGTCCTTGTACATCGCCACCGTTCATTCTCCATATACGGAAAAATCCAAGTACATGGTCTATACGGTATATTTTAAAGTAGGTCTCCATTTTCTTGAATCTGCTCATCCACCACCTATAACCATCATGGCTCATTGCAGACCAGTTGTAGGTAGGGAATCCCCAATTCTGACCTGTCTCTGAGAATGGGTCTGGCGGAGCACCCGCTTGACTGTCAAGATTGAACAGTTGTGGGTCTGTCCACGCTTCTACGCTCTCAGGGCTTATGCCGATAGGAATATCACCTTTTATTACCACACCATGCTCTTGTGTATACATGGTTGCACTAAGAAGTTGTTTGTGTGCACAGAATTGTAGGAACAGGTGAATCTTTAAATCATCTGCGTGCTCTTTATCCTTAAATAGAAAATAGAAATACTCTTTATTATACCTATTATATTCATCCCATTGGTTAAAATCAGAAGTATGATAGTAATCTCTAAAGAAACAGAAACATGCGTATGGGTATAGCCACTCCTCATTCTCTTTAATGAAATCTTTGTACTCCTTACTTGCAAACACCTTTTTACCTTCTTGTTTGTATATAAGGCGGAAATAATCCCATTTCTCAGCACAAACCTCTTGATACATAACGGTAGGGCTTTGATTGAATCTTTCCCTTGCCTGATAGAACTTGTCCATCTGTGCTTTGTCATTTAGGATACCTATCTCAAACGGATTTATATAAATAGGGTGTAATCCCATAACAGTGATGGCACTGTACGGATAAGAGTCTGCATTAGTGCGGAATCGGGTGGTATCATTGATAGGAAGGGTTTGTATAACCTTTTGCCCTGTCTTGTTAGCCCAATCCACCATTTTCTTAATATCGGAGAACTCACCTATACCAAAACTATCTTTTGTACGTAAAGAGAAGATAGGGATTGCAACTCCTGAACATTTGTAGTCTCCAATGCCATATCTTAAAACCTCATCTGTCTTTATGTAATAGTCTTTTACACCCGATGTGTCCAATCTGCGGTTTTCTCCCCATTCCCATGCTATTATGCGTTTTTCACTCTTACTATATATAACATATTTATATTCAATTACATCTGGAAGTTTATTTGCATTTATGGCACCAATCCAAACAGGATAGTAAGCGTCATTAAGTAAAACCACTTTGCTCTCTTGCCACTCTCCAAGTGCTTTGCAAGAGCCTAATATACCTACACACAGCCCTTCCTCTATACGTGGTGATGATATTGAAAAACACAGCACGTTGGCTGATTTAGGCAATGAAGGTACTTTTTGTGAAGGAGTATGTCTGATCAGACCTTCTGTAAACGCACTGGAGTAGTATTTTTTATCCACTCCGTTTACACGCCAACTGTCATCAAAAGTGTGTGGGATGTCGGCTAAAATCACTGCTTTACGGTTACGTCCCCATTCTGTCCAATAACTCTTGTTCTCTGCCATTACATAATAGCGATAAGAGAACTCTTTGCATTTTTTAAAGTCAATGGAGACAGACCAAATTCCACCCTCTGAATAGTTCATAGGTACAGCCTTGGAATAGGTGTTGGATCCAAGTTCAGGGGCGGAGCCTGAGATATATAAGGTTTCACCCCAAGCCGTGTTGTAATTGATTTTGAATGTTATTTCCATAGTTTGATAAGGTATAATTTTATTGTGTCAGTACATATGTAATACAAATTTAACTGATTTGTGTGCCGACTCACTTTATTACTATTCAGATTTTAATCCTGATGGTCTTCCAGATATGATTAAATGCGATGGTGCAATGTGTAATGGTGGAGGCATTCGAAAATGAATCGATTCTGGTGATATCAACCTCCAAAATTGCTATAACACTCTTCCATATTTAATG